>CAIMWS010000460.1 GCA_903845125.1 uncultured Verrucomicrobiota bacterium | reverse complement strand
CCAGCGCCATCACACAGCCACCCATTTGCTGCATTGGGCATTGCACGAGGCCGTCAGCCAGGAGGCCACCCAAAAAGGCTCCTTTGTCAGCCCTGATAAATTCACCTTTGACTTTAACGGAGCGCCGCTGACGCCCGCCCAGGTGGCGGAGGTGGAGCGCCTGGTCAATGAGCGGATCCTGGACAACGCCCCGGTGGCTGGCTGCGATCTGCCTTATGATGAAGTCAAGGGCCACCCCGGGATCATGCAGATCTTCGGTGAAAAATATGGCGATGTGGTGCGGGTGGTGCAGATCGGCGGTCAACCGGGCCAGCTCAACGGCTATTCCATGGAATTATGCGGCGGCACTCATGCTCGCGCCACCGGGGAAATCGGCTTGTTCCGCATCGTGGGGGAAAACGCCATCGCGGCCGGGGTGCGCCGAATTGAGGCCATCGCCGGCTTGGGAGCTTACCAAAAGAGCCGGCTGGAAACCGAGGTGATCCTTTCCCTGGCCGGCAAGGTCAATTCGCCCGTGGCCGACCTGGAGAAAAAAGTGGAGGCCTTGCTCGCGCACCAGAAGGAATTGGAAAAACAGATCAAAGCCATGCGCCAGCGGGAAGCTTGCGAAACGGCCCGCAGCCTGGCCGGTCAGGCCGAAACCATTGGCGCCACCCCGGCCATTCTCCGCAATCTGGGCGAAGTGGATGGCGATTTCCTGCAAATGGTGCTCGATGTGTTGAAAGCCGAGTTCAAAGGCGTGGCAGTGCTGTTTGGCGCCAGCGGCGGCAACGTGGCCCTGGTGGCGGCTGTGACCCCGGAATGGGTCAAACAATTCCAAGCCGGCAAAATCATCCAAAACCTGGCCCCCATCGTGGGCGGCAAAGGCGGTGGCAAACCGGATTTCGCCCGCGGCGGCGGCAAGGACGCAGCCAAAATCACCGAAGCTTTGGCCAAAGCCAGGGCTTTGCTGGCCTAGACCGGTTTTTCGCCACCCGCGCCAGCCGTAGGCTTGGCCTGATCTGCTCCCTGCCGGAACTCTTCCGGCAGGGGCAGGCGGCTGAGTAGAACATAGAGGAACCCGGAGGCAATGGCTTTATCCCCTTTGAGCCACCAGCCCGACCGCAAGTCCACCAAGTCGTTCTGCGCCTCGGCATCGCTGGCCGGCCCCACCACTTCGGAATTTGGAATCATCCCCGCCGCTTCCCCAGCCAGGCAGTCCAGCATCCGGATGATGGGGCCCACCTGCGCCCGGCTGGCAAGTTCTGGCCCGCTTCCGCCAGTCCCGGCCGGCCGTCCTGTTTCCCGGAGTTGGCGGAAAGCCGCCAAAGCTGCCCAGACATCCTGCCCCTCTTCCAAGGGAATGGCGTGCACTTGCACCATGAGCAACTGATCGTCATCCAGCAATGAACTGAGATAGGATCGGAACAGGATGGCGCCCGTTTCCGCTCGTAACAATCCGGCCGAGTTCGGGCCAGTCACGAGCAGACATTGGCCTCTGATTTGAATGCGGAGATCCAAGGCGCGCTTGTTTTCCTCAATCTGGCGGCGTCGGGCCTGCGCTTCCGGGGTGTCTGGGTTAAAGCGGCTCAACTCCTCTTCACATCTGCCCGAAGCATCCCGCAGTTCTTTAATTTCCCCCTCCCATCGGTGGCACTCGTAGCCGGATAATGTTTCAAAGCATTTCCGGTAAGGACTCAGCACCGTTATCAGATCTTGTTCTGAATCCACATAATTGCACAAATCCTCAAACCATAAAAGGCAGCGGTCCCGCTGGCTGGATCTCGGCTGCAGCAAGCTCTCCAGCCAGGCAATTTCCAGGATCAGGTTGCGGAGGCTTTGCTTGTAGGCTGCTTCGTCGGGAACGGCGGATTCCTGGATTTCGTCGATGTAATCAAGGATGTCGAGCTGGGAGGCATAATCCTGCAAAAACCGGCCGGTTTTAGCATCCCAATTCAGCGGAACCTTTTTGGAACCAGCCTGGACTTTGACGGGAACCAGGTTTTGCACAAAGCCCGGAACGGTGGACTGCGTGGTTTTCCAAATCCGGTCCAGCGCCAATAGTTTATTCCGTAACTGGCTGGCTTGGTCCCGGGCGGCAAAATAGTGGCGTTGGCCCATGTCCAAAGCGAATAGATTGAGCGGGGCGGAGGGCTGGATCGCGTCCAACTGGCGGTCCATTCTCTGCAAGGCTTTCCGGGCCTGGGCCAGCAGGCGGGCGACCTCCATGGCCTGGATTTCCAGGCAGGGGATCACGATTCGTTCAGCTTCAGGGATGCTCCGCGTGAGAGTGGCCAGTTCACCCTGGCCCAAGCTGATATCGATCAGCGTGACCCGCCGGGGCTCCAACGCCGCCAGGCGCCGGGCCACCGGCTGCACCAGCTGGCGCTCGAGAATCCGCTTCAAAGCGCGGGCTCCCAAGGCGGGCTGAAATCCCTGGTCCACCAGCCATTGGAGGGCCTCCGGCTGCACGCTGACCAGACAACGCCGCCGGGCGAGCCCGGACCGGCCCAACGCGCTCCACAATACCCGGTTGGCAATGGAATAAAGATGCTCGCGAGTCAAGGCGTGGAACGGGATGATCCGGTCCAGGCGGTTGAAAAATTCCGGGCGGAAATATTTTTCAGCCGCTTCCCGGTAAACCTGGTCCTGCAGGATCCCATTGGCATTAAAGCCCAGGCTGGATTGCGCATCCCGGGTCCCCAGGTTGGACGTCAGGATGATCACGCACTGGGCAAAACTGGCGGTGCGCCCCAGGGCATCAGTCAGCCGTCCCTCCCCCAATACACCTAATAACAAATCGAAAACCTCCGGGTGCGCCTTTTCGATTTCATCCAGCAAAACCACGGCAAATGGCTGCCGGCGAATGGCGCTCGTGAGCAAACCTTCGGGCTGATTAAAACTGCCCACCAACCGCGCCGCTGAACCCGGTTCCCCATACTCGTTCATGTCGAACCGCACCAGGCGGGCAGGATCGTTGAACAGAAACCGCGCGGCGGCTTTGGCGCACTCCGTTTTGCCCACCCCCGTGGGCCCCAGGAAAAGCAGCGACGCCAATGGACGGGAGGGATCATTCAAGCGCGCCCGGGCAATGGCCAGCACCTCGGCCAGCGCTTCCAGCGCCGCCGCCTGGCCCTTGACTTGGAAGCCCATTCTCCGCATGACATCGGCTTTGGATAAAGCTTCCCGCTGATCCAGGAAACAACCCGCCAGGCCACTTTTTTGCTGGAATTCATCCAGCACTTCCCGCCGGGTGATGTCATTCCGGGCAAACTTGACGGCCAACTGGCGCAAAAACCCGGCGGCTTTGCCCGGAAACGCCAACTCGCTGGCATACCGTGCCTGCAGATCCAGGACCGCGGGAATTACTTCGAGCGAGAATCGGCATTGATGCTGGTTTTCCAACTGGCGTTGGACGGCGATGGCGATCTTGCGAGTTTCAACGGGGGTGGTTTCCCTCACCGGCAAAATGTGGAACAGATCGGCAAAGCTGCGGTCGCGTTCCTGCAAAACCCGGAACGCCGCCGGGGTAATTTCAGCCAGCATACGGAACGTTCTTTTTTCCAGGAAGTTTTTCAGCAGGTGGGCCACGCTCAGGTTGGACTGCGCGGAGATACCCGCCAGGAACAAACCCAGCAGATCGTCAAAATAGAGTATTTGCGACCGCTGCGCCGCATGGGAGAGGATGGCCAGCATCCGGTTTTCCCATTGGCCCAGACAAGACATGCCCGAAACCAAGCGCGCCGGCGAAAGCAACCACACCTGGCCGGTGGCCTCGTGTCGGGATTTGCGGAGGTGACCCTTGCGATGGATATACTCATGGATCAAGGTGGTTTTCCCGCATTTGGGCGGCCCCACCAGCAACACCGGCCGGCGATCCGGCGCCGTCAGCAGGCGGCTCAATTCCTCCACCTCCGCCTCGCGCAATATCGCCCGCTCCAACTCGTCCGGATACAACCCGTCCAGGCAACGCCCGGCTTTCTCGAGTTCCTCGCGCCCGGTGAGGATCGGTTCCTCCGCGAGAATCGCAAACAGATCGGGGGGTGGATCCGGCAACCGGGTGGTCATGGGGACATCCAGTTCCATCACATCCACCCGGGCCGGGCCACTCAATGAATATTCGCGGATCTGCACAGTGAATTCGGGATCTTGTTTCTCCAGCGCCCGGAAATGGTGCGTCAGCACTTCCACCGCCCGATCCTCCAGCTTTTGGCCGCGGTGCAATTCAAAAGCAAACTCCGCCAGGCAGGGTGTGAAAGCCACCGTGCGCTCAAAACTATCCAGCAGGACGAATAAAAAACGCCCGCGCTGAGTGCTGTTTTTCAGCCGGAGCGTGAGGTCCAGAATCTCCTCCTTGAATGGTGGATGGTAGGACCATGCCACCAGTTTATCCTGCCGGCCCTGGCGGCCAAACTGGTTCAATTCCTTTTGGATTTCCGACTTCAGGCGGGTCAGCGTCCCCTTCAACTGCCCCCCTCGCCGGCAAGGTTCGGCAAAGAAAAGCGGGCGCGCAAAAAAGTGCCTCTCGCCGGCCTCCTGCCGGCGCTCCTCAACGTAAATGGGTAGGTTCAGTTTCACCAACTGTTTGTCATCCGCTCAGCCATCGCCAACCGCATCCTTCGGGTGGCGTCTGGGCCCGGTTTTCATGCCGCATGAGTTCAAGATCTAAGCACCGCCCCGCCGGAAACAAAAGCACAAATCCATGCGGCAACGGGTCCCCACACACCGTGCGGCAGCGGTGCCGGACACCCAGGCGCCGGTGTATATTTGCATGTTTAATTGACAATTGAAGGACCGCTAATATATTTGGTCAAAAACAAGTCGAACCTATGGAATACGCGGACACATCAGGTGTGGGCATAACCACCGTTTTGCATGAGGAGCGGGTCTTCCCGCCATCCAAATCCTTTTCGGCACAGGCGCATGTCAAGTCGCAGGCGGAATATAAAAAACTCTACCTGGAATCGATCCAGGATCCGGAAAAATTCTGGGCCCGTGAGGCCAAGCGGGAATTGTCCTGGTTCAAGCCGTGGAAAAAGGTTCTGACTTGGAAGGAACCTTTCGCCAAATGGTTTGACGGCGGCAAGCTGAATGTCTGCTACAACTGCCTGGATGTCCACTTGGATACGCCTACCGCCAACCAGGCGGCCCTGATTTGGGAGGGTGAACCGGATTCAGCCAGCAAACCTGGCGAAGAGCGGGTGCTTACTTACCGGCAACTGCATCGCGAGGTCTGCCGTTTTGCCAATGTGCTCAAACGCAATGGAGTGACCAAAGGAGACCGGGTGATGATTTATCTGCCGCTCGTTCCGGAAGCGGCTGTCGCCATGCTGGCTTGCGCCCGGATCGGCGCCATCCACTCCGTGATTTTCGGTGGTTTCAGTGCCCACTCCGTGGCCGACCGGATCCGTGATTGCGAAGCGAAGCTGGTGGTCACAGCCGATGGCGGCTATCGGCGGGGAACCACGATTCAGCTGAAAAAAAATGTCGATGAGGCCCTGCAGTTGCGCGACGAAAAAGGCCACTTGGTGGCCAAGTCGGTTAAAAAAGTGATCGTTCTGCGCCGGGCCTTCAACGATATCCACATTGAAGAGGGCCGCGATGTCTGGTGGCACCGCGAACTGGAATACGTGACCCCGGATTGTCCGGCGGAACCCATGGACAGTGAGTCGCCTCTGTTTATTCTTTATACCAGCGGATCGACCGGCAAACCCAAGGGGATTTACCATACCTCGGCGGGGTATTTGCTGGGCGCCAAGCTTTCCAGCCGGCTGGTATTCGATCTTCGTCCCACGGATGTTTTCTGGTGCACCGCCGATGTGGGCTGGATCACCGGCCACAGTTACCTTATTTACGGCCCGCTGGCCAATGGGGTTTCCACGGTGATGTATGAGGGGGCCCCGAATTTCCCGGCTCCGGACCGTTTTTGGAAGATTGTCGCCAAATACAATGTTTCAATTTTGTATACTGCCCCCACCGCCATCCGCGCCTTCATGAAATGGGGCAATGAATGGCCGGCCAAACACGACTTGCGCTCCCTGCGACTGCTGGGCACGGTCGGGGAACCGATCAATCCGGAAGCCTGGATGTGGTATCATGAAGTCATCGGCGGCAAACGGTGCCCCATTGTTGATACCTGGTGGCAGACCGAAACCGGCTGCATTATGATCACCCCCCTGCCCGGCGCCATCCCCACCAAACCAGGCACGGCCACCCTGCCATTTTTTGGTGTGGAACCCGACGTGGTGGATGAGCAAGGCAAAAGCGTCCCCCTGGGGGGCGGCGGCAAATTGGTTTTGAAAAAGCCGTGGCCCAGCATGTTGCGTGGCTTGTGGGGCGATCCCAAACGGTTTAAAGAGGTCTATTGGAAGGAAGTCAAGGGCTGCTACTTCACCGGCGATGGTTGCCGCCGGGACAAGGATGGGTATTATTGGATCGTAGGCCGTATTGATGACGTTTTGAACGTGGCGGGGCATCGTATCGGCACCGCTGAAGTGGAAAGCGCTTTGGTCAGCAACCACAAGGTGGCGGAAGCCGCCGTGG
>CAIMWS010000459.1 GCA_903845125.1 uncultured Verrucomicrobiota bacterium | reverse complement strand
TGCATCCCCAGTGTAATGGGACATTCTGTCTCATTGTACAAGGCAAATTTTGCCTAGTTGCAACTATTTATACATTATTTCTATTCTCTTTTTCTTGCCAATTTCTAAACGGCATTGCAGCTAGCCCAATAAAATTGA
Organism: uncultured Verrucomicrobiota bacterium; assembly: GCA_903845125.1. Taxonomy (GTDB): domain Bacteria; phylum Verrucomicrobiota; class Verrucomicrobiia; order Limisphaerales; family UBA1319; genus CAIMWS01. Next base: position 9,023 of record CAIMWS010000459.1, on the reverse strand, counting down.
GGGCCACGGATGGCTTCCGGCGCGCGGTGGGGAGGCACGGCCCATGGGGATCAGCAAAATTTTAGCCTGTCATCCCTTCGGGGCGCCTGCCATGCTCCAGCGACAATGAAAAGCGTGATCCCGCAGCTGGCCCTGGCGGCGGTGAGCATGGTGGCCGCGGTGTCCACCTGCCCCGCCGATCCTCCCGCATCCCCTACCCCGTCCGCTCCGGCGCGCGCCAACTACGCGCGGCCCTTTGAGCCGCCCACGCGCCCGGCGCTCCTCCCGCTGCCGCCGGGGGCGATCGAACCCGGCGGCTGGCTGCGCGATTGGTGCCTGGCCGCCCGGGACGGCTACACCGGCCACATGGACGAATATGACGAGGAGTTCAAGCGGGCCTGGGCCCCGGACCACCGGATGACCGGCGAAGGCCTTCTCTGGTACAAAGGCGCCTGGCCTTATGAAGGGGGCGGTTACTGGTTTGACGGGCTGGCCCGCCTGGGCTTTGCCCTGCATGACGACGCGCTGCTGAAGCAGGCGGAAAAACGGCTCCATGCGGTGGCCGAGCACCAGAACACCACCGGCCTGCTTTTTCTGTGGTGGCTCGACCGGAACAATCCCAGCGACCGGAAAGCGGTCACAGCCGCCCTGGAGGGCTGGCCGCTCTGGGCTTGCGGCCTGCTGGGGCGCGCCATGACCGGCTATTACGCGGGGTCGGGTGATAAACAAATCCTGGAGGCGCTGGTGAAAGCGTATGGATCCGATCCGGACTGCCTGCGGTCGATCACGGGCAGCCTGTCGAACCCGTGGCCGGCTTACGACACCTATTTGTGGACGGGGAACCGGGGCATCGCCGCGGCGCTGGACGCCATGTTCCAGGAGGAACGGGCGGGGCTTTTGCCCAATCTAAACCGCTACCGCACCGCGCCGGATCTGAAGCCGGGGGCCACGGTGGACAACGCCCACGTGGTGGAATTCATCGAGAGCACCACCCCCTGGGCCGTGGGCTACCTGTGGACCGGCAACCGGCGTTACCTGGAGGCGGCCCTCGGCTGGCACGACCTGCTGGAGCGGGTGGCCATGCAACCGCACGGCGTGCCGGTGGCCGACGAGTGGTATGGCCCCACGGGCGCGTTCCGGGGCAGCGAAACCTGCGATGTGGCGGGGTATGTGTGGAGCCAGGTCTGCCTGCTGTCCGTGACGGGCGAAGGCCGGATGGCGGACCGGCTCGAGCGGGCCTTCTTCAACGCGGGTCCGGCCACGGTGTCGCGCGATTTCAAGACGCACCTCTATTTCCAAAGCCCGAACCGGTTCGCCAACGGTTCACCCAATTTCCCCCACGGGCCGATGGCCGCCGGCGGGACCTACCAGCGCAAACATTCGCCGCTCTGCTGCACGGCCGCGCTCAACCGCATTGTGCCGTGGTTCGTCACCCACCTGTGGATGGCCACCTATGACAACGGCCTGGCGGCCACCTGCTACAGCCCGTGCCAGGTCACGGCGCTGGTGGCGGACCGGGTGCCGGTGGTCATCACCTGCCAAACCGATTATCCGTTCAACGAACTCATTGACCTTTCCATCCAGCCCGCACGGGCGGCGGCTTTCCCGCTGGACTTCCACATTCCCGCATGGTGCGGGGCCCCCACCCTGACCGTGAATGGCGCCGCCACCGCGGTGGAGCCAAATGCCCGGGGCTTTGCCCGCGTCAGCCGCACCTGGAAACCGGGCGACACGGTCCGGCTGCGCCTGCCGATGACCGCCCGGGTGGAACGGGGACGGGATGCCGCCTCAGGCCCGCCGTACGACGGCGCGCACCGCGTCACCAAAACCAGCGTCCCGGAGGCGGGCAGCACCCGGGGGGTGCCCTATGCCGCGGTTTCGTATGGCCCGCTGCTCTTCGCCCTGCCCATCCCCGACACGGCGGACGCCAACACGCCCGATCCCGCCGCCCGCTGGAAATTCGCCCTGGACGTGCAAAACCCCGGCCTGGAGGTGGAGCGCACGACCATGCCCGCCCGGTGGGATTGGCCGCTGGCAGCGCCGCTCCGGCTGCGCGCCAACGTCGTCGAAACCGCCTGGAACCCGGACCCGCAGGCCCCCCGGCTGCCGCCCTGGCCGGCCACCCGCTCGCAACCGGTGGAAAAAGTGACGCTCGTTCCGTATGGCTGCACCAAGTTCCGGATTTCCATGCTGCCCGTCACCGCCGGGCCGGAGGTCCAGCCCGCCGCCATCCGCCGGATTCTATTCCTCGGCAACAGCATCACCCTGCACGGCCCCAAGGCGGATATTGACTGGGCCGGGAACTGGGGCATGGCGGCCAGCGCGGAGGAGAAGGATTACGTCCACCTGGTGACCGCGGCGCTCGCCCGGCACACGGGCTCCCAGCCGGAGATCCTGGTGAGGAACATCGCCGATTTTGAACGCAACTACGCGACCTATGACGTGGACCGGCAGCTGCGGGATTGCTTCGCCTTCGATCCCGACCTGGTGGTCCTGGCCATCGGCGAGAACGTGCCCGCGCTGGAATCCGGGGAGGCCCGGGCGCAATTCAAGGCCGGCGTGGCGGGCATCCTGCGCGCCGCCCTGGCCCGGCGCCACCCGCTGGTAGTCGTGCGCGGCTGTTTCTGGGAGGATGCCGCCAAGGACGAAGCGCTCCGGCAGGCGTGCCAGGAAGCGGACGCCCGGTTCGTCGATGCCGGCCCGCTCGGGCGCGAGGCCGCCAACGCCGCCCGCGCGGAACGCACCTTCACCCACGAAGGGGTTGCGGCCCACCCGGGCGACCGGGGGATGGCCGCCCTGGCCGATGCCATCGTCCAGGCCATCCAACGCACCGCGAGCCGTTAGGAGCCGTGCAGCCGGTCGAAAACCATCCGGCCAGGGGCCGCTGAGCAGGCCCCCTTTTCGGAATGGGAATGGGGGAGGTTTTGAACCTGGCATCTTCAAAAGGGGGGCGTCCGGCGGTCCCCCCGGCGATCCTCGTCGCGATGGAGAGGAATCCCGGCGTTGACTCCCGGCGGACCCGGCAATGGACGTGGAAGTGATTGCGCCGCAGCCTGATCCCTGCTTGACCATGGGTGATGCTTTCTGGTCTGCTGCTGCCGATGAAACGTGCCATCGATGCCAGCCTGGAATTCGTTGAGGAAATCCTGCTGTTTGCTTTGGATAACGACACCGGCCGGCTGCGCCCGGTGCCCGAAAAGGCCCTGGCAGGTTCGATCGCGGGCGGGCTGCTCCTGGGTCTGGCCTTTGCCGGCCGGGCCGATAACGATCCAGCGGACTTCATCGTCCTCGATGCCACCCCCACGGGTAACCCGCTTTTGGACCTGGCGCTGCGGATCCTCACGCCGGATACGCCCAAAACCCCGCTCGCCCAGGCGCTGGCTCAAACCGCCCTCCATGCCGTTGAAGCCATGGACCTGGCGTTCGAGCAGCTGACCCAAAAAGGCTTGCTCCAGGAGAGCGGGAACCGTTTGTGGGGCGGCGGGGAAAAACGCTACGTGAAAACGAGCCTCACCGCGGAGCGCGAACTGCGCGACCGGATCCGGCAGGTGGTGCTGTCGCCGGACGAAATCCCCGATCCCCGGGATGTCGTCCGCATCGGCCTGTTGCACGCCTGCAAATTGTCATCCTGCCTCTTTACCAGCGAGGAGCTTGAGCTGCACCAGGGGCGCCTGCAGCGACTGGGCGCGCTGGAGCTCATCAACCAGGCGGTGCTGAAGGCCATCCTGGAATTCCAGGAAGAGTCGTTTTCCCAAATCGCCGAGCGGCTGGCCGGGGCCAGTCATGAAGCCCCGCACCAGACCGCCGGCGGCCGGGCGGCGGTGGTATCGGCGATTACCAAGACGTATGAGGAGGCGGGCTTGCTGCGCGGCTCCATCCTGCTGACGCAGGTCAATCAAATCGACGGTTTCGATTGCCCAGGATGTTCCTGGCCGCACACCGGGAAAAAACGGCACCACTTCGAGTTTTGCGAAAATGGGGCCAAAGCGCTTGCCTCGCAAGCATCCGTCAAACGCGTCGATGCCGCCTTTTTCCAAAACTGGCCGATCGCCCAATTAAGCCGGCAGTCCGACTACTGGTTGAACCAGCAAGGGCGCCTGGTCCAGCCGGTGATCCGCCGCCGGGGGGCCACGCATTATGTGCCGATCGGGTGGGAGGAGGCCACCCAGGTGCTGGCCACCGAACTCAAGCGGCTGGAGAGCCCCGGCGAGGCGGTGTTCTACACCTCGGGCAGCGCTTCCAACGAAACCGCTTTTCTGCTCCAGCTCATGGCCCGGCAATTCGGCACGAATAATCTGCCCGGCAGCGCCAACCTCTGCCATGAAGCCTCGGGGCTGGCCTTGTCCCAGACCCTGGGCGGCGGCAAGGGGACGGTCCACATCGAGGACCTGGTGCACGCGGACCTCATCTTCCTGTTTGGCCACAATCCGGGCTCCAACCACGCCCGCATGCTGGAGACGCTGCAGCGCGCCGTGCGCAACGGCGCCACCATCATCTCGGTGAATCCCCTGGCGGAAGCCGGCCTGAAAACGTTCTCCAATCCCCATGAGATCCTGGGCATGCTCGGCCACGGAACCCCGCTGGCGTCCCAGTTCCTGCAAGTCCGCGTCAATGGCGACCAGGCCTTGATCCAGGGGTTGATCAAGGCGGTCCTCCGGGAGGAGGAGAAACGGCCCGGGACGGTGCTGGATCATGGATTCATCCAGGGCTGCACCACGGGGTTCGAGGCCTTGCAGGCCGCGATGGCCCAGCTGAGCTGCGAGGCCATCGTGGAGCAATGCGGCATCCCCTGGAGCCGGATCGAGGAAACGGCGCGCCTGTACATCAAATCCGGGCGCACCATCGCGGCCTGGTGCCTGGGCATCACGCAGCACGCCAATGGGGTCGCCACGATCCGGGACATCGTCAATTTGCTGCTGCTGCGCGGGAACCTCGGCAAGCCCGGCGCGGGGGTGTGCCCGGTGCGGGGGCATAGCAACGTCCAGGGCAATCGAACCATGGGGATTGGCACCCGGATGCCCGCGACCTTCCTGGATGCCCTGCAAAGAACCTTCGGCTTCGATCCGCCCCGCGCCCCGGGGTTGGATGCCCTCCCCGCGCTCGAAGCCATGCGGGAGGGGCGGGTCAAAGTCTTTTTTTCGATGGGGGGGAACCTGGTGTCGGCCGCACCCGATTCGAACTTCACCGCCCAGGCGATGCGGCGCTGCCGGCTGACCGTCATGGTTTCCACCAAGCTTAACCGCAACCACCTGGTCACCGGCGAGGAAGCCCTCATCCTGCCCTGCCTGAGCCGGACGGATATCGACCTGGGCGGGAACGGGGAACCCCAATATACCACGGTCGAGGACACCATGGGGAGCATTCATATGTCGCGCGGCTGCCTGGATCCGCTCGCCCCTGAATTAAGAAGTGAGCCGTGGATCATCGCCACTTTGGCCACCGCCCTGGCGGGCCATTCCTCCCCCATCCCCTGGCAGGATTACCGGATGGATTACGGGCGGATACGGGAGGACATCGCCCGGATCGTTCCCGGCTACCGGGATCCCCGGCGACTGCTGCGCCAGGAGGGGGCGGTCTATTTGCCCAATCCGGCCCGCGAACGGAAATTTGGGGGGCCGGAGGGCAAGGCCCGGTTCACCGTCCAGCCCCTGGCGCACACGCCGTGCCAGGCCGGCCAGTTCCTCCTCACCACGCTGCGGAGCCACGACCAATTCAACACCATCATCCATGGACAGGATGACCGTTACCGGGGCATCCGCCAGGCGCGGCGCATCCTGCTGATCCACCCCGCAGATATGGAGGAACTGGGCCTGAAGCCAGGCCAGCTGGTCGATATCCAACACCAGGGATCCCGGCGGTTGACCGCCCGGTGTTTCCAGGCCGTCCCTTACGATATCCCGCGCGGGTGCGTGGCCGGGTATTTCCCCGAGACGAACGAAGTGGTGCCGCTGGACCACCGGGATCCCGAGAGCCAAACTCCCGCCAGCAAATCCACCGTGGTCACCCTCGTGCTTTCGCACCGCGAGGCCGCGTCCGCCCCGCTGGAAACCGGACGGGCCGGGTTGTAAGGGGACCGCCGACCAGGCTTCCCGCCACGGGAACCGGCGCCGCCGCCGGGCGACCCTCGGCCGGATTACTGGCTCCCGGCTTTCAGGTCTGCGGGGGTGCGGGGTGGAGCCATCTGGCTGAACAGCTCGGCCGGCCATTGCCCCACCCGCTCGAAGCCGGCGGTGTCGGGCTGCTTGAACTGCACGTAGGCCCGCACCCGGCCTTTGGTGGTGCAGGTGACGGCCTGGGCATCCTTGCCGGGAGTGAACACGCTGTAGCCCGCCAGCTGGCAATCTTCCAGGTCGAGGTGCAGGCGCCCCTCGGGCCGGTGGTTTTCGGTGCAGAGGATGCCGGTCGATTTCCCGCCCATTTCCGGCTGGGTGAAATTCAGGGCAATCATCCGGCAGCGGACGAACCGGGCGCGGGCGCAGTAGCTGGCGTAGGAGAGCGCCACCGCGTTGTCCGGGTGGACCAGGGTGCAATCCTCAAACACCGTGTGGGGCTGGCTGGGCATCGCCTTCTCCCATCCGCCGACCAGGACCGCCGCGGTGTCCCCCACCCAGTCCAGCGCCAGGAAATAGCAGCGGCGGAAAACGCTCGGCTCCCCTGCGCGAACCGTGGGATAACAAACCCCGCCCCCAAAGGCGCGGCCGGTGCCGACGCAATCCTCGACCACCACGGTGAAACCGGCGCCGCTCTGGTCGGTCAGATCCCAGAACAGCCCGGCATCGCCGCCGGCCACATAGAGATTGCGGAAGATCCAGCGGTCGCAGACCAGGCTGGAGAAAGTGGTGCGGTTGTTGCCGCCCGGCCAGTTCCGATCCGAAGCCGCAAAGGAACTCCACCAATCCCAGCTCTTGAAGCCCTTTTGGGGATCGCCGGAATCAGCCAGCACCCAGCCCTTGGCGCCGGAGCCGAGCCGCCCGTCAAAGTCGCCAATCAAGGCGTTATAGGCTCCGCTGGCCCCCCTGAAGGCGGGCGCCAGGTTGGCTTCGCAATACGTGCCGGGGCGGACGATGATCTGGTGGCCGCCCTGGTTGTCGGGCACGGCGGACAGCGCAGCCTGGAGCGTGCGGAAGGCCTTGGTCCAGCTGCTGCCGTCGGAGTTGTCGCCGAGCGGGGAGACATACAGCGTCCGGCCCTGGCGCCCGGTGTAGTCGGCCGCCGCCGGATCCCACGGCGCGGCCAGCGCCGGACCGGCCAGGAGCCAAGCCAAGGCCAAGGCCAGCAGGGCATGGCTCCGCGCCAGCCGGCGCGGAATTGAATCCAAAGCCCCCGGGCTGGTGGCGGTGGGGAGTGGGGATGATGGATCGCGGCCCGGATCGGCCGCCCGGATTCCGGCACCGCCGATCCGCTCTTCGGTTGGGTATTCAAGTGGCATGGTTGGCAGCTTACAGCCCCCTTCCCTGGCGTCAATGGCCTTGGCTGGGTTCGCCCATGGCGATTGGCCCGCCCGGCCGCTTTGGCGGGAGCCTTGGGCGCCCGGCCGGGGTTGCCGCAGACTGCGGGACACCCCGGAAGGCCCGCCGGCCACCGCGACAAAATCCCAACCATCGCGGCCTCCCGGCCGCTACTCCCCCGGATTCAGCCTCCGGAAGGCTTCCCCGCAGGCGCGGTAATTTTCAGGGGGCATGCCCATCACGCTGTATTCCTCGACGTAGCCGATGAAGCCGCCGGCGGGCGTGCCCAGCGCATCATGCAGCCGCCGGGCTTCCGCGTGGATTTCCGCAGGGGTGCCCTGGATGGAGACGGTCTGGTAGCTGATCGGCAGCATGAAGCATTGGCGGCCGCGCAGCTGCGTGCCCACGGCCGCCACATCCACGACGTTGGGCTGGGCGATGTTGATCACATCCACGCCGATTTCATGGAAATCGCCCATGATCGGGAGGAAGTTGCCGCAGCAGTGGTACCAGGTGTGCAGGCCCAACTGGCGGGCCAGGGCGAACTGCCGGGCATAGCGCGGCTTGAACAGCCGCCGCCAGAGCGCAGGCGAAACCATCAGGCCGCACTGGGTGCCCCAGTCATCGGCGAAATGGATGCCGTGGAAACCGTGGCGGGCGGCCAGGCGGATCAGGTCGCACTCGAAATCGAGGATCCGGTCCATCAAGGCGGCGAAACCGTCGGGATCAACCAGGAAATCCTGCATCGATGGCTCGAAGACGCGCAGCAGGGTGTAAACGGTGAATCCGCTGAGGTCCAGGCTCGCCAGGCGGTAGCGGTCCCCGCAGCGTTCGAGGAACGCGGGCAGGGCGGACAGGCGCTCGGTCTCCCGCAGGGCGGGCACGCGGATGGCCCCGGGCGCGGGCATTTCCGCATAATAAGGGGCCACCGGGTGGCCCATGGTGCCGTCCCCCAGCTTGACCAGCTGGTAGCCCCATTCATTGGTGGACCAATCCCAGGCGTTGGGGGTGCCTTCACCTTCGGCCCCCAGGGAAAGATGATACAGGAGCAGGTCGCCTTCGGTTTGGTCGCAGTTCCAAAACACCACCGGAATCCGCTCCGGGTGCTGGAACGTGATGGCCTTTTCCACCAGTGATCGCCGGGTATTCATGCGCGTCGTTGCGTGTTGTCCGCCCATGGAATCGCCCGGCTGGGAAAAAGCGAGCTTTTTCACGCGCCCCGGGCGGATGGGTGCGCCACCAGGCTTGGCCCCGAACAGCCCGCCGCGGATCCCCTCCCCTGCCAGTGGGGCGAGGGAATACCCGTCAGAAATCCACCGGCGAGACCTGGCGCAAAGTCCCCGGCCTTGCCAGGGACGACATCCGTGCGGCCAATCCACCTCGGTACCCCGGGCGGCTGACCGCTTCAGGTTTGCCCAGACAACCCGATGAATCACCTGCCTCACCGCTCAGCGCGGCCGGGCACGCGGCGGTTCCGAATTAGGAATTCTTCGGGTTGAGATTTGAGCGGTTTCCGGCCCTGCTGGCGGCCCTCTGGGCCATTTTGCCCCACCACCTCTGAAATATTTTTCTTCGAACCGCCTTTTTTAGTTGCCT
>CAIMWS010000458.1 GCA_903845125.1 uncultured Verrucomicrobiota bacterium | reverse complement strand
TTCATCGATAAGCACTCCAAATATGTGACCCCGGTGCCGGATGCCCGCCTGGATGCCTTCCGCACCTTCACCCTGGCGGAACCGGTGAGCAGCACCTCGGACACCATCCAGGTGAACGAGTCCACCGCGGGCATGAACACCATCACGGGCTTCTTCGAGCACAACAGCGTGATCCTGCACCTGGGCAATGAACTGGTGACCTTCGGCGGCGTGAGCCAGCAGGCCCCCTGGCGGTTCACGGGCCTCCAGCGGGGGGCGTTTGGCACCCAGGCCGCCGCGCACCCCGCCGGCGGGCCGGTCCGCCAGCTCAAGGAGTGCTTCGGCTTGCTGGTGCCCAACCCCGAGTCCTCGTTGTTCGAGGAGATAGCGGCCAACCACGCCGAGGTGGTCAATCAAGCCGGTTTCGATGGTCTTTACCTCGATGCGATCGATGGGGCCTCGATTTTGCGGGGCGGCGATGAATGCTGGTATTGGGCGGACAAGTTCGTCTTTGAGATCCAGAAGCGCTTGCAGCGGCCGGTCGGCATGGAAATGAGCGCCATGTGGCACCATTTCTGGCAATACCGCACCCGCTGGCAGGCTTGGGATTATCCCCAGCGCGGGCAGCAGCGGTTCATCGACCTCCACGCCGCCGAAGTGAACGGCGGGCTGCTGCTGCCGCTGCACCTGGGCTGGTGGAACTTCCAGACCTTCCAGCCGCCCCAGGTGGACCCCACCTATCCCGAAGTGGTGGAATACCTGGGCGCCCGGCTGATCGGATGGAATGCGGGGATTTCGCTCACGGGGGCGATTGACCGCGAACGCCTGCGCCACGTCCCCTTGCTCCGCCGCGCCGTCGATATCCTGCGCACCTGCGAGGAGCTGCGCCAGGGCGGCGGATTCGATGAAAAAACCCGGGCCCAGCTCAGGCAGCCCGGCCAGGAGTTCACCCTGGTTCGCGGCGCCGGGAAGCCGTTTTTCCGGCATTCTCATTCCCAGCCGCATACCTTGTCCGCTGCAGAGCCTTGGACTTTGGATTGGCCCGTGGCCAATCCCTTCGCTCCGCAGCCATTGAAAATCCGCCTGGAGATCCTGATGTCGGCGGCGGCCTATGATGATCCCCAGGCGGTCGCTCTCACCGATCCCGCCCAACCGGTGGCCGCCGGGTGGAAAACCAAAACCGCGGCCGGGGTTTCCCTCGCCGCCGGAGAAATTTCCCTCGCTGGCCAGCCGGGCTGGGAACTCGCCGCCACCAATTCCGGCCAGGTGCCGCAAAAAGGGGCCTGGGCCCGGCTGGAAAAACAGTTTGCCCCGCCCTGGAATCTCAAGGATCAAAATGCCTTGGGCTTTTGGATCGAGGGGGACGGCCAGGGTGAACTCCTGGCCATCCGGCTGGAAAGCCCGCGGCACCTGGCCTTTGGCGCCGTGGCGGATCGCTACCTCAAAGTGGATTTCACCGGCAAACGGTATGTCACCCTGGTGGAAACCGAATCTGCCCGGTGGAGCGACTATAATTGGGACGACGGGAAGGGGATGTATAACATTTATCGTGAAACCATCCATTTCGAGGCGGTGGATGCCGCGAGCATCTGGCTCCAAAACCTCCCCCCGGGGCGATCCAGCAAATGCCGCCTCGGCCCCATCAAAGCTTTGCCCATGGTCTACGGCACCTTGCCGGAGGTCGTGCTTGAAATCAACGGTTCTGCCTTTGCCTTGCCGGTGACAATGACCTCCGGCAGTTTCCTGGAGCTCAACGGCCCGGGTGATTGCACCATTTTTGGCCCCCAAGGCGAACGGCTTGGCGCCGTGAATCCTGCTGGCGAATGGCCGGTCCTGCGCCATGGCGAAAACCAGGTGCGGTTCAAAGGCCACTTGGATGTCCATCCCGCACCGCGCGCCAAACTGACCTTTTTCTTTCAGGGAGAGCCGCTTTGAGACAGGTGTAAATCGCTGTGAACAAACAGTTTATGAATGGTGGGTTGGCCGGGACTTGAACCCGGGACCAACGGCTTAAAAGGCCGCTGCTCTACCGACTGAGCTACCAACCCAGCTTTGAAGATGATTTCCCCCGCTTGGGGCGGGAATGAACCTCAAGAGGCGTGAAAGCTAAAGCATCAGGGGGTTCATGGCAAGCACCATTTTAACCATTTTGCGCCCGCCGAGTTGACTCAAATTAAAAGACACCGGGGACCTGAATCTGAGAGGAGGCAAAACGGGTCGTTGACTCATGGGAAAAAGACACCGGAAATCGGTGGTAATGCACATGAGCAAACAGTGGAAAAAGGA
>CAIMWS010000457.1 GCA_903845125.1 uncultured Verrucomicrobiota bacterium | reverse complement strand
TCCTTTTTCCCCAACCAGCCCGAAGCAGATGCCTCCCCCTCTGCTTGGAAAGGAAAAAGGCTGCCGGGCGATGTTCCTGGAGATCAGGGGCGGGTCAGTTTATCTGAGCAGACCCGGGTCAATTCTCGTGAGCGGTATAGCACATGGCGTCGGAAAGGCTTACACACTGAGGAATAGTTGCAAAAGACTGGCAACAGGCATTTTATAACTATTCCAACCAGCTATAAAAAAAACTGGAAGAAATCCTTACAGACGCTTGCTAAGCTTTTAAACCATTCAGGCTGAGTGCCTTACAGCCAATATCCGGAGCGCTAAAGAAAACCGTGTCGGGTATCCTTACAAAAATTCGGTTCCCGCGATTTTAATACAATTCTATAACATATTTATGATTAATGACTTATGACACTGCCTGTAGGGCATGGCACAGAAAGTGCTTAATAATGTTGCCTAATGTGCCCGCTGGTCGGGGTCTGGGTTAGAAGTAAATGAACTGAGCAATAAAACCGAGTTAACTATGAACAAAAAAACGTGTATTATATTGGCAGCCACCGCTCTCATTACGGCAGTTGATAGCACCGCAACTGCCGGGAGCATTGAATTAACTGGAACAGTACGTGATTTCTGGAAAACAGGCACTCCAGAAGGCACAGTTCCGGGAGGAGGTGCCACTATGATTGGGCATCCTGATTTTGAAGTTGACCCCTACGGTTCTGAAAAGGGTATCGTTAATTCCGATTTGGGAAGTGATGGGAAACCTGTCTATAATAACCCTTCCTCAAGCCCAACACCGACGACGCACGGTGCAGCAGCTTTCAATCAATGGTATAATACTGTGGACGGAGTCAATCTCGCCGCGGACCTCAAAATCACTTTGAATGAAACCACTGCCGGGTCGGGAATTTATTCCTATGTAAACAATAGTTTTTTCCCTATTGATGGCCAGTTGGGAGGAAACCAGGGAAGACCTGACCACAATTTCCATTTCACCTATGAAATCCATAGTGGTTTCACTTACACAGGCGGTGAAACATTTACGTTTACCGGCGACGACGATGTCTGGGTGTTCATCAACAATAAACTCGCTTTGGATTTGGGCGGGATACATGCTGCGCAAACGGACACGATCAATCTAGACTCATTGGGCCTTACGGTTGGCAATGACTATGCGTTTGATTTCTTTTTTGCTGAACGCCACACCGTGGCAAGCAACTTAAGAATTGATACTAGCATCAAAATTAAAAATAATGTGCCGGATGGTGGTTCTACGCTAGCTCTGCTCGGTGGCGTAATCACTTTTTTGGGCGCTGTTCGCCGCAAGTTCCAGAAGTAAGCTAAACCGGGTTTCCGTCATTATTCAAAGTGCACAGCCTTAGGGTTGTGCATTTTTATGTATAACAGTCCAAAGTAGGAGCGGAATTCAACCGGCGACCGTTTCAACCATACTCCAGACTCTGGATCTACTCGGTACAGCGATCACTGTTGCAGGGCCGTGAAACGCAAGTATTTGAAACCGTCTTCAAGTTGAGCCCTTCACGCTCCAGCAGCGGGGCGTTCATCGATTATTATGTATCCGGTGGCGGGTTCAACATCACCCTTTCGGCTGGGCCAGCACAAACCTGATCTCTGGCCGGCACACGTAATGCCGCACGGCAACCTGGACATCGGCTGGGCACGCGGCAGCAACAGAGCTGGAACAAAGCCAACTCACTTGACCACCCCCTTCAGATCGAGAAAATCCTTCACCTTTAGCACATATCCCACATCGCCCCGGCTGCTCCCGTAGGCGACGATCATAAATGCACAATTCCCGAGCTGCGCCGGTTCCGCAGAAAACGCGACCGACACGACCTCCTTGGGCTGGCCGTAAACCACTGGGTGTGGTTCCAACCTCGCCGAAATCAGGTGCTTTCCTTTCACGTCCTGCACTTGCAGCTCGGCGTAGGTGAACTTCTCGAGAAACCCCTCCTTCTTGAATTCCAGCCACACCATCACCCCGGCGTCCCCGTTCGTGCGTTGTTTCATCGTGATGCCCAATTCCGCCGCCTGCTCTTTGGAGAGGTACCCCACGCTGATCATGGCGAAGCAAGGGAAGGTGGCAACGAACAGGGAAAGCAGGACTGAGATTTGGAGTAATGTTTTCATTCTATCCTTGGGACACACCTATTGAAGGTTTCTTAGGCGATTTTCAAAATTGTCTGAGCCGGTTTTGACCTCAAGAAGATGCGCGATGCGGGCAGCCTGGCCCCACTGGACCCCGGAATTGGGCACTGTCAGACTGGGGTGGCACCCTGGCGGAAACCAACCACCAACCATCGGACAGCACGCCGGACTGTGAACACTGCCACCATTAAATTAGTTGGATGAAACTGACGATTGAGGATTCCACGATGGAAAAATGATGTTTTGGATCTGGGTTCGACCGGACGGTAAAACCGGACAATGCACGTAAAAGCCCTGAAGTGGAATCTGTAAAACCGGACAGAGACCTGACAGTGAACTTTTTTTACGCCATTTCCGCATCCACCACTTCCTTCATAACCCGTTGCGGCTGAAGTTGGTGCCAGGGGAGGGAATTGAACCCCCGACCAAGGGCTTATGAGTCCCCTGCTCTACCCCTGAGCTACCCTGGCAACCGGGCAGGAACGGCTCCTGCCACGCATAGGGGAACCATGGTAACCAAGGCGGAATTCAAGGCAAGCATTTACTGAGGTTTTTGAATCTGAAAATAAAAGGTGAGTCCTTATTCTGGACGCAAGCTGCTGGGAAGCAAGGAGTAACAACTGATCTGCAGTTCGCCTGCCACGGCGCTAATCCACAACTTCACCGATGGTTGTTTTTCAAGTGGCTATCCGGTTTCGCCAGGGAACACACTCTTGGGTATGAATGTTGCCGGCGTGCTTGCCGGATCTTTTGGCGCTGGAAATTCGGCGTCCGCTGCCCTCACTGCCCCGCCGTGAATCCCCTCTCCCTGCTGGCCATGGAAAAGATCTGGCGCCGGTTTCCAAACTCTTTTCCATGGCCCCCGAAGTGGCGGGCGGAAGAACCTCCCGGCATCACTCCACCATGAGGATGGAGTGGATGGCCAGCGTGGGCAGGGTGAACCGAGCCCGGCCGTCGCGGTATTCAAAGGAAATGGCCTGACCCTCCGGTTGCAGGGTGATGCGCGCCGGTTTGGCGGGCAGGCGCACGCCAAGGGCCAGCGGCCCAACCGGGGGCACGGAATCGTGGATGGGCGAGCTGACGTCGGCATGCGGGCCGGCGGTGTTGACGAGGTTGATGGCCAGGCGTCCGCCCAGGCGGTTCACCGACACATCGACCAGGGAGGAACCTTTGACCTCCACCATCGGGTCGGGGAAAACCTGGCGCACGAGGTCGTTCAAGAAGGAGCGGGCGGCGGCGGGGCGGCCAGCCAGGTAGCCCCGGCTGAAATCGAAGTAGGTGGCCGCCAGCCAGCCCTTGCCGAACCGGGTGACGGAGGCGGCCGGCTGGGACTGGGAAGCGGCATCGTTCGCGGCGTGGAGCGCGCCAAAAGGTTTGGCCTGGGCGTCCAATTGGGCGGCCTGGCTATGGCCGCTGAACGGGATGAGTGCGCCCCCGTGGGCCAGGAAGCGGGCGCCGGATTGGGGCTTCCCTGACAGGGTGGCGCCCAACTGCGGGGCGAACATCGCCGCCGGCCCGGGGCCGAGCAGCAGCAGGCCACCCCCGGCTTCCACATAGGCCAGGAGCTCGCGCTTGAAGGCCGGTTCCAGGAAATCGCACTCGGGAACCACGATCAAGGGATACTGATCCATCCGGCCGGCCAGGTGATGCTCACCCACCACTTCCACGGACTCCTGGCTTTCCAGCAAAGCCTGGAGGGTGCCGTTGAGGGGTGATAAATCACGGTTGAACAATCCGTTGATGGCGCGGTAATGATCGGCCGTGGAATAGAGCAGGGCCACCTGCGGCACGGGGGTGGAGCGGTGGCACCAGGCCTGCCGGGCGCGGCAGAATTTACCGACCTCGGCCATGATGGGCATCAGCTCCTCCCGCACGGAGCCATCGCGGCGCTGGGTGAAATAGGCCTGGAAGCCCCCGCCCTGGGCCAGGACCACGGCGGCCTCGCGCTGCAGTTGGGGCACGGATTTCTGGCGGGAGCCGTCCTTGCCCGGCCGGGTGGTGAAGCTCCAGGCCATGAGATCCCACGGCTTGCCCTGGCGGGGCAGGTAGCGGGCGGAAAGGCGGGCGGAATTGACGCTGTCCTCGGGGGAGTAATCGCCCGAGATCCAATCCACCGGCGCGCAGACCGGCTCGGGCATGTGGTCGGTGAAGGCCCAGTTGCTGCAGAGCTGCAGGGCGGGGTGGGTCTGCTTCACCTCGCGGAGGTAATGATTGAGGTATTTGCGGAAGGCATCGCGGTTGAATTGGAGGAATTCATACCAATGCGGATCGCCCGGCTTGCGGGGCACGTCCTGGAGGCCGGTGGCCTGGCGGAAGGCGGCGAGGGCAGCGGCACTGTAATCCGGCACGGAGGCCCAGCATTCGCCATCCACCCAGGCGCCGTCCACCCCGTAGTCCCCGGCCAGTTCGCGCAGTTGGGGGATCAGCAATTG
The DNA here is from genome assembly GCA_903845125.1 of uncultured Verrucomicrobiota bacterium. Taxonomy (GTDB): domain Bacteria; phylum Verrucomicrobiota; class Verrucomicrobiia; order Limisphaerales; family UBA1319; genus CAIMWS01. The sequence goes on along the minus strand of CAIMWS010000457.1, from coordinate 1,971 downwards.
GTCCGCGTAGGGGCCAAAAAACGAGGTGGCATTGGGGTTCGGCTTGCCATCGGCATTCCGGACCGCCCACTCGGGGTGGCGGCGGATCGCCTCGGAATCCCACACGCCGGAATAGTGCATGAAGAGCCCCACCCCGCGCTCGGCCGTCACCTGGCGCCAGAGGCGCAGGGGATCGCCCACAAAGCCGGGCGCCTGGTTGCCCACCCGGGTGGGATAGCTCGAGAGGCCGGGATGGCCCTTGCAGTCGATCTGGATGTAGTCCGGCTGCACGAGGCTGAGGATGTTTTCGATCATGGCGCGCGTGGTGTTTTTGCCGATCTCGGTGCAATCAGTCCCTGCGTGGAAGTCGAAGTGGATGCCGAGGAAACTCTCCGCGCGGGAGAGGCGCTTGGGCTGGGTGGCGGCGGCGGATGGACTCAGCGCGGCTTTGATGTCTTTGGCCTGGGCGACCTGCGCCTCCGCCAAGGAACCGATCGGCCCCTCAGCGGGATTCCAGTTGGGGCCCATGTCGATGGTGGCGACGCCTTCTTTGGCGGCCACGGCGGCCACCCATTTGGCCCAGCGGTCCGCGGGGTAGCGCGTGTCGCGCCGGGACCAGTTGGAGCCGAGGTAAGTCAGGGCATGCCATTGGGAGCCTTCCACCCAGCGGGCGGCGGGGAGGTAATTGAACGGCTCATTCAGCTCGCCGGCGGTGTAATCCTCGGCCTGGGTGTGCCGCACGAGTTTCACGCCCGGGTTGAAGGACACAATGGCCTTGGGATTGCCGTGCTTCACCGCCCGGGCATAGATGGTGGCGATCTCCTCGTTGAACCGGACGTGGTCGTAGCCGCCGTCGAACCACCAGCCGCAGACCTTATCCCCGTAGCGGTCGGACCATTCCTGGATCACCTCGCCCCATTTTTTGGCGAAGGCGGTGTCGATGGGCTGATCCTGGGGGCCTTCACGCAGGCCGAAGCCCCGTTGCGCGCGGGGGTCGGCGTTGGGCGTCTGGCAGGGGAGGTATAGCATCAGCCGGATGCCCTTGGGCTGGAGGGCTGCGTAGAGCGCCAGGGGCAGATCCCGGGCGGCGCAGCGCTCGCCGGTCGCGTAACCGGCGTATTTTTCGTAGGTGGCATTGGGCGCGTTGAAATAGCCCGAATTCTGGCCCAGGGTGAGCACAAAATACCGGGCCCCGATGGTTTCCAGCTGCCCGGCCAGCGCGGCGGTGTCGAATTTCCCGACCGCGTCCAGCCCCTGGTCATCGCCCGGCAGGAAATGCATGAAGACGCCGAACCGGGCGTCCTTGAACCAGCCGGTGTTGGGGTTGAAGGAATCAGCGTGGCTGCGGCTCCCGGCCAGCGCCAGGCACAAGGCGGCGGCCAGGGTGATGGTTTTTATGTTCATGGTCGGTTCTCTCTTTTGTTGGTGCGTGAATTAGAGCAGATGGGCACCGGCGGGCAACATCTTTCGGAGGTTCTTCCGGATTCCATCCACGGGGGCCGGGATGGTCAATATTTGGGGGCGAGCGATTCGAGCGCCAGCGCCAGCTTGGTAAGGTAATATAGATCCGCCTGGCAAAAGGGCAGATCCACCCGCCGGCTGAGTTCGGCGGCCGGCGCCTTCCGCAGCCAGGCCAGCGTCTTGAAAGCGCCGGCGGCGAAACCGGGTGGGTCGACAAAATTTTCCCCGTAATGGACCTGGCGTTCCTCCCCCACCAGGGCCCAGGTGGGGCAGAGCGTCTCAAAAGTGCCCCACACGGTCTCCACGGCGGCGGGCGCCCCGGCGAGTACCAGGCGGGCGATTTCCGGGGTGAGATCCTGGAACAAGGCCAGCTGGTGCCGGTGCGGAGCCACGGCGAGGAAGATGCCATCGCCGTGGCCGATGAACGGATCCAACTCCGAGGAGGCGTTGAAGGACTGCAGCGTGCCGCGTTCGGCGGCCCGCTGCCACCAGGCGATCAACGCGGCGGAGGTTTCCCCGGCCAGGATCCGG
>CAIMWS010000456.1 GCA_903845125.1 uncultured Verrucomicrobiota bacterium | reverse complement strand
TCCTTTTTCCCCAACCAGCCCGAAGCAGATGCCTCCCCCTCTGCTTGGAAAGGAAAAAGGCTGCCGGGCGATGTTCCTGGAGATCAGGGGCGGGTCAGTTTATCTGAGCAGACCCGGGTCAATTCTCGTGAGCGGTATAGGTGATTGAGTCCGAGCGGGCCATCAGCCAGCCCCGCGAGGATTATTACTTCGGCCAGATTGCAGTTGGCGCCTCCTTGGTGGTCTTCGATTTCCGCAACCAGATCATCATCCAATCCATTCCTTTCGGGACCATTGTTCCTATTGAGAGGGAAAAGGAAAATCCCCAATCAGAAGCCTACCTGACTCGCGTCATCACGGAAAAAATGCTTCTTGGCGAAGCTGGCAGCACCATCAGCTTGGCTTCCCAGTTTGAGGCCTTGGCCTCCCAGATGGCCCTCCAGCTCAAGGCCAATTTCGGGCGTCTCCGAATTGACCCGGTTTCCTTGTCGGACGACGCCCGCACGGCTCTGCTCGCAACTGACGAAGCCGGTGTCCGCTGGTGGGAGAGTTACTTTGCCTGCCGCATTGCCGCCGACCTGGTCAAGGAATACAAGGTAAACGTCCTGCCGGTGGTCGTCGATAAAGTCCTGCAAGACATGAAGTTGCGCTTTGGGGATAACCAGGTCGTTGACCTCCGGATTCCGCCGCCCACCCACGTGTTCCGCCCCGTTGTCACCATGGTTGGCATCCAACCACAGCCAAAAGTGAGTAATTCCACGCAGACTGTCCTGATGTTTGGCGCCAAGTGCACCGTTTCCGCTGGCGCGGTTTCCCCGGCCAAAGGCGACCCTATCTTCACCAAATCCTGGGGCTACGGAGTCAACCGCATATTCAGCCCGGAATCGGTGGATCAAACCACCCCTCAGCTTAAGGCGCTATACTTTATGGCGGCCATTGAAAATGGCTTTCACCAACATCTGGTGGAAAACCTCAAGGCCAAGCCAGATAAAAACTGGCAAAGCGTTGTGGACCGCTGCAGCAAATAAATCAAACCGCTTACTTAAGATCCTATTATGAAAAAAACTGGTGTTAAATTATTCATGATCCTGTGCGCCAGCCTGTTCGCGCTGGGCCTTTTCTCAGGTTATGGCCAGAGTGCCACCGCGGTGCGGCGTCAAGCCTCCGTCAGCATTCGCATCAAAGGCTCCAAGCCCACGGCCGCTGAGTCTGCCGCTTTGCTCAACGCCGCCAAGGCAGAGATCATTGCCGCCCATATCAAGGAGGCCCCGCAATCCCGCCAGAATCTCCTGGTGCCCCTCGAGGCCACTCTCCAGTCCAATGCGGACCGCATCCTTTCCGCCGTTCAGGTCGTCGCCGAGCAGACTGACCGCAAGGCCAAAACCCAGACCATCTCAATCGTCGCCGATGTGAACGAAACCGCCATCGACCAATTCATCACTCCCGCCGGCCCGGCGGCCGGCCAATCCGATGGCCCGAAACATTACATCACCCTGGTTTTCGTCTCCCGCCGCCAGGCCCGTGTCATGGAACTGGGGCCGGAAGTCATCCAATCTGAGTCCGCTGTCAACTCCGCCACCGACAGCGCCAGCCAATCTTCCGGTGGTGGAACTGCCTCTACCACGGTTACCGCTCGGAAAGATGCCACCTCCATCACCAAGAGCGCAGTCGCCAAAAATTCTCATAAAATCAGTTACGAAGCTTCCACCTCCGGCGAACTTGACGCCGCCATCTCTGCCGTGCTCGCGGACCGAAACTTCAAATTGGTCGATCCCGCCACCATCCGCACCCGCAGTAAGGGAGCCTTTGCCGTCGAGAAATTCGTAGAGCAGTTTAAAGCCGGCAACGATATCGAACCCCAGGTCGTCGAAGATGCCAGCACCGCCTGCCAGCAGTTGAAGCTCCCCTTCTACGGCTTCGGCTCCCTCACCTTGGAACCGCCCCAAACCGATCCCGTCAGTGGCCGCACCCGCGTGAATGTCCAGATCTATGCCAAGGTGATCGATTGCCGGGACGCATTCCCAACCACTTTGGCCTCCGTCGAAGCCACCCAGTATTCGGCTCTCGGCAGCAGCCAGACCGAGGCCGAAACCGCCGCCCTCAACGGCGCGGCCAAGACCGTGGCCCGACTTCTGGCCGACAAGTTCAATGCCAAAGGCGTCCGCTAAAACCCAGCTTCGGTAAACGCAAAAAAAACACAAAACAACCAAACCAAAACCAAACATGAAAAAACATACCTTATTGAACCGCTTGGCGCTCGTCGCTGTGGCCGGTTTACTGGCCATCTCCACCCAATCCGCCCAGGCCCAATTGGGCGGCCTCGGCAAAAGCATCCCGGGCGTTGGCGGGGGCGGGGGCGCGGCCGGGATTGACCTCGGCGCCAAGGAAACCGAATTGTTCACCAAATTCTCCCCCGCCAGCAAATTGCTTGCCGAAGCCGCCGACTATTACAGCCAGGCGCTGAAACTAAAAGTCAAAGACGAACGCAAAAAAGCTGAAGGCAAAAGCGAGCAGATCCAAGCCCTGGCCAATTACACCCACGCCAAGAATGTCTTCGAGCAGGTCTTGAAGGAATCGAAAAAATCCAATTCCGCCGCCCTCTCCCCCGAGGCCAAGGAATTGCTGAAGAAAGGCCATGAAAAACTGCTGGAGGGCGGCGCCGCCTTCGTACAAATGGCCGTCCCCACGGCGTTGGCCATCAAGGAGATCACCGACAAGGATCCCAAAGCCCTGGTGGGCCATATGAACCTTGTCAAATTGGCCGCCATTTGCGCCAAAGATGGCGCTACCTTGGTCGGGTATTTGGGCGCTTCGAACAAAATCGCCAAAACCAATAATGTCCCTGTGAAAGAAGCTGGCGAATTCAAATAGTTGATTCTGGCGGCCTCCGGGAGGTGCCAGAACACCCCTCCTTTGGCTGCGCCCAGGAATTTTAATGAAACCAATTCTTGCCCCGGGGAGGGACATTCCTGCGTTATGTCTGCCCGGTTTGTCCAAGCCCATAGTGCTTCCCCGGAGCAAGTTTTCTTTCCCTGCCGCTGATCGGTCGTGCCTTTAGTGTCGTTAAAACAATCATTGAAACTGAGCTGACTTATGCGCATAAATTCGATGGCCTGGGGGGAAACTTCCCGCACCTTAACTGCCAAGGTCTTTTCTTCTACAAAAGCCGCCTTGGGACCCAGGAGAGATTTGGCAGCATCCTTTTTTCGGATACGCAGCCTTCACTGGGCGCTCGCCTTTGCATTATTGTTGGCCACCAGCACCCTTTGGATGGCTCAATCAGCCGAGATTTCTTATGAGACTGTGACGGCAAAAGGCGATGGTCCGTCTCGTGCTACCGCTATCGAGAAAGGGCTTTTGGAAGCGATTTCCAAGGTTTCCGGGGTCGCCATGGATGCAGCTGTGGCCCATAGCCTTGCCACCACGGAATCCGAATCAAAAGGCAAATCAAATTATGAATCCAAAGAGGCTTTTTCGGAAGCCGTAAAGAAACTAACCAAAGGTCTCGTTTCTGCCTGGGAGATTTCTAGCGAGGGGCAAAACGGGGATCGCTACCAAGTCGAATTGTCAGTCACCGTCGCCAGGATTACCGGTGCGGGCACCCACCCAACAAGAAAAACTCTGGCTGTGCTTCCGTTTCGTGTAAGCAAGCCCGGTTCCATTGAAGGCAGGGTGGTCCCCACTTCATCTCTGTCCACCCAAATCCGCGACAGTTTGACCACGTATTTAACAATAAGCCGCAAATTCGCGGTCCTGGACGATACCTACTCGGATGTTTTAAATGCCGCGTCTCAGGATCGAGCCGCTTCCATGGATACAGTCCAATTGGCCCTTCAGGCCGCTAATAAACTCAAGGCCGAATATATTGTAACCGGTTTGGCGGATGGCTTCGCAATAAGGAGCATTACGGTTGGCGCTGGCGGAATGAATATGGCAATGAAATCGTTGGATGGTGTTGTGCAATTGCGCGTCCTAAAAGTGGAAAACGGCCAGACTATTTTAGCATCCGACTTTCTGCTCAACGAACTTCCAAATGTCAACTTGAATGGTTCCACACCTGAGTTTTCTGTGTTTGATTCAGTTGGTAAAGCCATGGCCTCGCGGATTTTGGACTTCATTTATCCCCTTAAAATATCGGGGATCACCGGAAGCAATGAGGTCGCCATCGACCGCGGAGGTGAAGGCATGAGCGAAGGTGATGTTTATGATGTTTTTAAAATCGGTGATCCTTTGAAAGATCCCACAACGGGCGAATCCATGGGATTTGTGGAAACCAAGGTTTCAACAATAGAACTGGTTCGCGTTTTGCCAAAGGTGTCGTACGCTAAAGTCATTTCTAAGAAAGAGCCAATAAACATTGAATACATTTGTCGGCGGCCTGTCGGAAATTCCGCCTCCAATTCACGAAAAACCAAACCCCAAAGTAACCCTAACGATCTGGATAATCTATTTAAATAACTATTAACACTATGAAAACAAAACTAATGTTACGCCCTTATATCCTACTAAGTGCGGTTTTAGTCGCCGCGCTCTCCAATTCAATTCCAATCCGTGCGGCAGAGGATGCGCCCGGCGCCAAAGAGTCTCAGTCCGAACCAAAAAAAGATTCTGGTGATGCCGAAGATTCAAAAGTTGGTAATAAAAAAGAACCAGTTGATGTTCGGGGCGATGGCGGCGTTGCAGCAGTGCAGAAGGTCCAGGAGGAGGGTTTGCCGGAAAACCATGTTGCAGGAGCATCAGCCCAGGAATGTTTGAATAATAGATTAAAAGAAAGTGAATTGAGTGCCGGTTGGAATGAGGATAAAAAAAGGTTTATTGCAATTGGAGTGGCGGAGTTCAACAGTGAAGATCCAACAATAGACCCGGGTAAGTTTTTCTTGAATCGAGAGATTGCCATCCAAAGATCTTTACTTGACGCACGATCTCAGATTATTGAATTCGCCAACAGTAAAATGGATGTAATCGTGCAATCTGAATGCCCAGGCACGGATTTGTATGCTGCTTTTAATGAGAAAAAGGAAGCGCAGGTAAGACGCCTGGAAGCACAAAAAAAGGTTGTCGCTGAACTTGTCGGAGAACTCGACAAAGCAATGGCTGATACACTGAAAGGAGCAACAACTCGGGATCGAATCAATGCCCTCATGGATGCTGCCATTAAAAAGTTGGATGCATCCTATGGGGCGTCCAATATTGTAGCAGAAAAAAAAGAACGTTATGAAAGGGCCAAAAGCAGATATCAAGAAGCCAGCCAGGAATTAGCCAAAATTGACGAGGAAATTAAAAAAGCTGCCGGCTCCGTTTCCAGATCATTTAATAGCAAGATAGGAAAAATAGCTAAAATGCCACTATTTGGTTCTTCTTGTCTTGAACAAGCGGAAAGTTGGGATTCCAAAACTGAAACGTATAGTGTTGCAGTTGCTATGGTATGGAGTGTTGGTTTGGAAAAAGCAACCAGGGCCATTGTTCAGGGTCAGGAGATTATTCTTGATGCTCCAAAAAAGGATAAATTAACCGTGCAGGCGTGGCTCGAGAAGCAAGATTTGAGCTTTATGAACGGGCCTCGGACTTATATGGATGGAAAAGGAGAACGATATTTCCTGGGTGTGGCAGCACGTCCCATTGTTGCCCAAGCATCTCGCCGAGAAAAAAATCGTGATATGGCACGCCTCCAGGCAGATGGAATGGCCGTATTGAGCCTGCGCGCAGATGTTGAGGTGGCCAAATTAGCGGAACAAATGGCCCAAACTATAACTGTATCCGATGCAAAAGAGGATGAAATGGCATTGGAATCCTTCTCCAAGAAAGTATCTGCAAAATTAGTGGGACAAAACGTGAGTGGTCTTGCTTCAGCATTTTATGAAAAGGAAATTCAACATGGTACGACTGGCATAAAAACACTGGTAACGGTTAGTTGCATTAGTCCTCAATCTGTCAAGGCGGCTCGTACTATGGAGGAGATTAATTACGCTGCGGCTATCGCAGGCAATAAAGAAAACGCCAGGATGCAAGGGCGTAAAGATGCCATGCAAGCAGAGGAAAAGGCCGCCCGAAACGATCCTGGATCATATCGCAAAGGAGCCCAGGAAGGCAGTGAAGCCTTGAAAAAACAAGAAGTCACCCGCCAGGCGCAGCAGCAAAATAACCTTCAAAAACAGGCTAAAACACCGCCAGAAAAGAATACCACCCGCACTTCCACCGTTAATGGTGCTGTGAGCAGCGGCAAAGGCAAAATCGACGATGATTTTGAGTGAATAACCTGCGGAATATACCGATGGATCGATCATCAATCGGCCATACATCCCGCAGCTTTTAATGCCGTCAAAATGCGAAGTTTCCGCACATTGCCAGTTTTGTGGATTCCGTTCTTTGCCATGGCACTTCAGGTGGAAAGCCAAAGTGAGGTGGACTGCCGGCGGGTATGGGGGTTTTCCCGCATACCTCCCGGCGGTGCTTCGGCCAAAGAGCGGGCCACCGGCATGGCAGAATTGCGCGTGGATCAACTTCTCGCTTTCGCCTGCGGCACCCGATACATGGCGGCCTTAAATACCGATCACAAAGTGGAAGCGCGGAGCTTGGAGCCGCGCTTCCCTTACCCAACCGGTTTGACCAACGATTGGAGTTGTCCCGGTTACCTCATTACCTCCTGCGAGCGTCCTTCGCCGCCTTCCCTTCCCGCCGAGTTTGTAGAGTCAAAGCCCACCATTATGGTTTTTAAAGGCCAGGCAGACAAAGCTGTTGCCATAATCCAGCAAGGATTATTGCGCTATGCAAAAGACTGGCTGGAGGAATATAAAACAAACCGTGTGGAAATCCACATTCTGCTTGAAGTCATGACAGTCCGCACCAATTGCTCCCCCCCCTCATTCAAGGCGGAGGTTGCTTTCAGGAATAAAAAATAGGCCGTTATGAAAACCTGCAACGGCGATGGCTGCCCGGCCAAGGGCGTGGAAACCGCAGCGGGAAAATTTTGCGCCGAGTGCGGCGACCCCTTGCTGCAGGCGAGTTCCCAGCCCCCTGCCCCGCCGTCTCGCCAGGCGCCGCCGCCGCTCAAAACAGTTGCGGCTGAGGTAGTCCTGGATTCCTATGGCGGCGCCACTTTGGAAGCAGTGAAAGCTGCCGCCGCCGGTCACGCCGCCGCCCAGGCGGAATACGGACAACGTTTGCTCATAGGCACCGGGGTCGCCAAAAAAGCGGCCCAAGGCTTCCAGTGGCTCCTCAAGGCTGCCAGCCAGGGCCACGCTGATGCGCGCTGGAATTTGGGTAATTGCTATGACACCGGATGGGGAGTGGAGGAGGATATTGAAGAAGGTGTGGCGTTCTGGCGCAAGACCGTGGATCCAAGCCATGCGGAGGCCATGTTCAGCCTTGGGAAGTGCTGCAAGGCCGGCGAGGGGGGGGAAACTGATGCTGAGGCGGCAGCGCAATGGCACATCCACGCCGCCAAACAAAATCAAGCCCGAGCCTGTGCCAAATTGGCCGATTGCTACGCCAATAGCCTCGGGGTTGAAGAATACAAGGCCGAGGCGCTGAAGAGGATAAGGCGGAAGCGGTCCAACGCTACCAAAAAGCAGCGGAACAGGGCCATCCTGATGCCCAAAATGCCCTCGGAGAATGTTATTACTACGGCCACATCGTGGCGGAGGACAACGACCTGGCCGCCAAATGGTACCGCAAAGCCGCTGCCCAAGGCCACGCAGAGGCCCAGGCTAACCTGGAACGGATCTGACGTCCCTTGGTTCGCGCACCACTTCCTGATGCGAGTTGATTTTTTATGAAACTGCTATTGTTGGCAACCACCAAACCGGTCGGGCACCACCAAGTCATGTTGGATGAATCAGCCTTTACGATCGGCAGGGGCGACGGCAATGCCTTCCAGATCCAGGAAGGCACCATATCATCGCGACATGCGGAAATCCGGATTCATGGAGGGCAAATATGGGTAAAGGACCTCAATTCTACCAATGGCACATTTATCAATGGCATCAAGATTGAAACCGAGGCCATCCTTAGCCCTGGCCAGGTCCTGCGCCTGGGCTGGGTGGAATTGCAGGCGCGCTGGTTGGAAGAGACCATTGGGCAGCAAATACCGGGGATTCCTCCCATTCCCACCTCCTCAATGGAGCCGGCAGCTCCGCCAGTCACCACAAGCCCCCCATTCCCGACTTCTACACCCGCCCCAGTGCCAGTAAATCCGCCCCAGCCGGCGCCTCCCATGCCCGCCGGGATAGCCTTGTCTGCGCGACCGCCAGTTCCACCAGCTCCATCGGCTCCCACTGCCCGGCGGATATCCATCGGCTTGCCAACAGCACCGCCGCCGCCCGCACCTGCAAAACCTGTTATTTGTGCTGTGCCCGCACCGCCACCACCACCGCGGCCCATGCCAGCTATGCCAACGGCAATGCCGTCCAAATCCGCGCCGCCTGCACCGGTTATTTCAGCAGTGCCGGCTCCGCCGTCAGCGCCTCCGCCGCCGCCCATGCCAGCCGTGCCACCGGCAATGCCATCCAGATCCGCGCCGCCTGCACCTGTCTTTTCAGCCGTGTCGGCTCCACCGGCAGCGCCCCCGCCCATACCGACCACGCCACCGGCAATGCCACCCAGGACCGCACCACCACCACCTGTTTTTTCAGCAGTGTCGGCGCCGCCTTCAGCACCGCCGCCGCCGCCCATACCGGCCACGCCACCCGTGATGCCACCCAGGACCGCACCACCCCCACCTGTTTTTACAGCAGTGTCGGCGCCGCCTTCCGCACCACCGCCGCCGCCCATACCGTCCACGCCACCCGTGATGCCACCCAGAACCGCACCACCACCACCTATTATTTCAGCAGTGTCGGCGCCGCCTTCACCACCTGCGCCCCTCATGCCGACTGCGGTTCCCGAGCCGCAGACATCAGCAAAACTGCCGGAACCACCTCCTGCCGAATTCCTTATACCATCTTCAACAATCGCAAAGCCGTTAACTGAGACGCCGCTTACCATTTCAACGCCACCCGTGAAGCCGCAAATTTCAACACCTGTGCCGGTCATGCCAGAAATCGCGGCGGTCCCTTCGATCCCAGTCTCTCAAACGCAGCCAAAGGCAACAGCGGCGACCGCAACTTCAGTTGCAACCACAATACCTTCTCCAGCATCAGAAGCACCATCCATTTCAGCACTATCTGCGAAACCACAAAAATCCATTGATGAACCACTGAAGCCGGAAGTTTCGCCAATTCCACCTCAATTACCCGAGATTCCGATTCCAGCCGAAATCCCTGGGCAATCGGCAGCCACCGAAGCACCGATGCCTGTTCCCGTGCCGGCAAGATCCCTGGCCATTCCTGTTCCGTCCGCGGAATCTCAAATTTCAATTCCTTTGCCAGAGCTTCCAGAAACCGCAGCGACAGAGCCTCCGTCTCCATCTTCATCCGCAATACCATCGGCACCCACGGAAAGGCCGATACCTGAGCCCGCTCCGGTTACATCCCTGCCCATTCCAGCGCCATTAGCGGAATCGGAACCACCCAATAAAGAGCTATCGATGCTGGATATTTCGCCAACCAAACCACCATTACCTGAGATTCCGATTCCAGCCGAAATCCCTGAGCAATCGGCAGCCACCGAAGCACCGATGTCTGTTCCCGTGCCGGCAAGATCCCTGGCCATTCCTGTTCCGTCCGCGGAATCTCAAATTTCAATTCCCTTGCTAGAGATTCCAGAAACCGCAGCGGCAGAGCCTCCGCCTCCATCTGTATCCGCAATACCATCGGCAACCACGGAAAGGCCGATACCTGAGCCCGCTCCGGTTACATCCCCGCCCATTCCAGCGCCATCAGCGGAATCGGAACCACCCAATAAAGAGCTATCGATGGTGGACATTTCGCCAACCAAACCACCATTACCTGAGATTCCGATTTCTGACGCCCCCCCAGTGCCAGCGGCAACAACGGCAGAACCAATGCCGGATCCCGCTCCAGTAGCGTCCCCCGTCATTCCAGCGCCAACTGCAGAGCCGCAAATCTTAATCCCTTTGTTGGCCGATCCGAAAGTTGAGCAATTAACGCCCCCGCCACCTTCCATGCCGGTTGCGCCGCCACCACCACCACCACCTCCACCTCCCCTGTCGGTGCCACCACCACCGCCATCGCCCGAACCGCTTGCGCCACCGCCACCGCCGCCACCACCGCTGCCTCCGCCACCTCCTGTGTCGGCGGCACCACCACCGCCATCGCCCAGACCGCCTGCGCCACCGCCGCCGCCGCCACCGGTTTCCATGCCGTCTACGCCGCCACCTCCTTCCATGCCGGTTGCGCCGCCAACACCACTGCCTCCGCCGCCTCCCCTGTCGGTGCCACCACCACCGCCATCGCCCAGACCGCTTGCGCCACCGCCACCGCCGCCACCTCCTTCCATGCCGGTTGCGCCGCCACCACCACTGCCTCCGCCACCTCCTGTGGCGGCGGCACCACCACCGCCAACG
>CAIMWS010000455.1 GCA_903845125.1 uncultured Verrucomicrobiota bacterium | reverse complement strand
TGATTCTGGACAATTACGGAGACGTGCGCGGCAGTCAAAAAGGCATTACCGGCTATGGCTATAACAGTCCTTATTTTGGCTGGATTACCCGAAGGGTCGGTCTGCAATTTACCCTGCATGAAGGCGCCCGCATCGAAGGTGGCACTGACGCCGCCTCTGCTGGAATACTGGGGCCAAACATATATAACGAATTTGGCTCCTTCACGCTTTCCGGCAATAGCTTGATTGAGCAAAATGCGGCTGTCAGCGGCGGCTCTGGCATTGACATAGATTCCGTCAATGGCAAAACCCTGACTAACCGGGGCACTATTTATGGCAGTAATGGTATCGGTTTCTCGGAGAGTTATTACAATCCAAATCAGAACAGCGTCTTCATCAACGACACAACCGGCACGGTGCATGCCGCCGATAACTACACAGCCATTACCCTGTCTGCAGGGACGGTTAAAAACGGGGGCACCGTAACTGGCGGAAACGGCATTCAAGTTTACGGCACCGGCATTGTCACCGGCCTGGACGGCGGAGCAATGACAACCGACATTACCGCGCGCACGGGTTATGCCATCAGCATCGGCTATCTCAGCCAAGACCTCAAGCTTGCCGCTCGGCTGGAAGGTAATTCAACATTGCCGGACCCAACGTACAACAGCAGCGGCTACAGCACCATTGATATTTACACTGCCAATGGTCACGCGGTCCGCAATGACGGCACAATCATCGCACACAACAACCATGGCATTACTTTTCGGTCAAGCTCTGATACCGGCACGGTCATCAACACCGGCACGATTCAGGGTGGTCCTTCGGTTAACAATTACATTCACGGCGCCATTCATTTCGGTGCCGACGGCATTGTTGAAAACAGTGGCGTCATCGATGGCGGGGTCGAGGCAGGGCAGACCGATTACAGTGGGAGCCAGAAATCGCTATCCCTCACCAACTCCGGCATTATCAGCAGCAGTGAATGGAATGGCGTGGCGGCTTATGGGTTATCAGGAGATTTGAGCAACACTGGCACCATCTCGGCCTACAGAAACGGCATCCAGTTAAGCAAACTGACTGCCGGCCAAACTATTCATAACCAGGGCACAATTGCCAGCGGCTGGGCTGGTGTGCGGCTGTCGAATGAGGCCAACGGCACCCTGCTCAACGACACCGGCGCCCTGATCTCTGCCGGAGACGGCAACCAGGCGATTTACATTCCTACCAGCGCCACGGGTACGGCGAGCATTATCAACCGTGGCACGCTCACCGGGCAATATACCGTCGATGTCGGTGCGGCCCATATCGACAACTATGGGTCGATTCTGGCGGAGAACAACAGCACCGGTTCCGGAGTACATCTTTATGAAACATCGACTTTGACCAACCATTCGGGGGCGACCATCCGGGGAACAGAGTACGGTGTTTGGATATGGCCGACGGATTCAAGTCAGACCTTTACCCTAGTCAATGAGGCTAATGCCACAATAACAAGTACCGGCGCCAGTCCCGTGGCGCTCCGTGTCGTCACACCCGGCACGGCAAGCATGGATAATGCCGGCACGATCACCGGAGCGGTCGAGTTCAACGACGGCGACGACACCTACATCCTGCGCGCCACCGGCACCCAAACCGGCGCGGTGCATGGCAGCGGCGGCAACAACCATTTGCAGATCGACACAGCGGCGGGCGCCACGCGCAGCGCGGGCGAAGGGGATTTCGTCAACTTCCAGACCATCGACCTGAACAAGGATGCGGGCAGCCTTGGCGCCTTCAAGTTGACCGGGGCAACTAATCCCGCGACCACCGCCACCCTCGACACCGGCGGCGGGAGCGGTAGTTCCATATCCCTGTACCAAGGCTTCTTGAACCTGCAAGACCCAAAAAGCTCGATTCGCGCCACCAGCGTCACCATCGCCAGCGGCGCGACACTGTCCGGCAACGGCACGGTCTACAACCAGCCCGCTGGCGGCAGCACGCTTGGCACAACCACCCTCAATGGCGTGATTTCGCCGGGCAACTCGGTGGGACATTTGACCATCGACGGCAACTTGGTGCTGGGCTCCAGCTCCATCCTGGATTTTGAGCTTGGGGCGGCGAACGTGGTCGGCGGTTCCCTGAATGACCTGATCACCGTCACGGGCGCGGTCAATGGCCCTGCTGGCTCGAACGCCCTTGCCGGCCAGGTCGAAGTGCGGCAGTCAGCGGGCGGCAGCTTCGGGCCTGGCACCTACACCTTGATCGAATACGGAACTTCCAACCCGTCACTCACAGCCAACAGCATGAGCGTGGTCTGTCCTGTCGGCATCGCCTATTGCGGCGCTACCGCGGTGGATAATGACCACAAGCATGTGAGTCTGGTCTGGAACAGCGGGGACGAGAACACCGTGCGCCGTTACTGGGACGGGCAAGCGCAGACAAACCCAGGCACCGCCCCCGAGGGCGGCAACGGCACCTGGTCGGATGTGGGAAATAACTGGACAACGCAGAATGGCTCGGTGAACAGCACCTGGACCGGCCAAGTGGCGGTGTTCACCACCACCGGCGGCGTGGTCGACATCGCCTCGGGTTATCGGCCGGAATTTTTGCAGATGAGTTTCGATGTGGACGGTTACCGGCTGACCGGCACCGGCTTGCAGATCGATCGCAGCGGCGCGGGCTATATCGACGTGATCGGCGCGGGCGTCACCACCACGCTGGCAACGTCCCTGCAGCAAAGCTCCCTTGGCACGCAAAGCCTGCTGGTCAAGCGCGACACGGGTTCATTGGTGCTGGCCGCCGACTCATCCATAAGCGGGCTGAACATCCGTGGCGGCAAGGTGACGTTGGGCGAAACCGGTAGCGGTAAAAATCTGACTCTCAGCGACCATCTGGCAATGGGCGACGGCAATGTCGCGACGGCCACCAGCCTGCAAATCCTGTCAGGCTCCAAGCTACAGGCCAGCAACGGCCTGAGCGGGGACGGCGGGGCGCAGACCATCAACAACGCCGGCACCCTCCAGGGCGCGGTCAGCCTGGGCGGCGGCGGCGATACCTATATCCTGCAAACGACCGGTATTCAAACCGGCACGGTGCAAGCCGGCGACACCGGCAGCAACCGCGCCCAAATCGAGACGGCGGCGGGCGTGACGCGCACGTTGGGGGCGGGCGGCTTCACCAATTTCCAGACCATTGAGTTGAACAAGGATGCGGGCGACACCGGCAAGCTGGCGGTGTCCGGCGGCCTGGGGCTGGACGCGGGCGCCAGTGGCGGCTCGCTGACCCTGTACCGGGGCGAACTGAATTTGAACGACACCCCCAGCCAAGTGCGAGCGGGTACGGTATCCATCCAGAGCGGCTCGACGATCTCGGGCAACGGCACGGTACTAGGAGCGGCCACCGTCAATGGCACGCTGATGCCCGGCAGCAACGGCGTTGGCCACCTGACTTTTTCCAGCCTGACTCTTGGAACCGGCTCGTCCCTGGCCTGGGAACTGGGCTCCCCCGATGTAGCCGGCGGCGCGCTGAACGACCTCGTCACCGTGACAGGCAATTTGAGCCTGGGCGGCACTCTGAATGTCACCCAAAGCGCGGGCGGCTATTTCGGCATGGGGGTATACCGCTTGTTCGATTACGGCGGCACGCTGAACGGCAACGATTCCAGCATTGCCGTTCAGAGCCTGCCCAACGGCTATAACGGCCTGATCCAGACGGCTAACGGTGGCACCGCGCCCGCTGGCGAGGTCAATCTGCTGGTGCTGGCCAATGGTGTCCAGGTACAGTACTGGGACGGTACGCATACGGCTGCGGCAGCGCCAGCGGTACCCAATGGACATGGCGGAACGGCGGAATGGAATGGGACAATCACCAACTGGACCAATCAGCCCAATACCGGAAATGACCAATGGCAGAGCGGGGTTGGTATTTTCGCGGGTACGGCCGGCACGGTGACGGTGGTCGGTGCCCAGTCGTTTGCCGGCTTGCAGTTCATGGCCGACGGCTATCTCCTGACAGGCAGCGGCACCTTAAACGCGCCTAGCCAGGCCTTTCTGTCGGCCGGCACCGGCATCACCGCCACCATCAATACCAAACTGACCGGAGCGGGGCCGATCATTAAGCAGAGCCTTGGCCGCGTTATCCTGGGCGGCGCGAACGACTACACCGGCGGGACTTTGCTGGTGGGCGGCACGCTGGGGGTAGGTTCCAGTTCGGCCTTGGGCACGGGGGGACTTGCCATGGCGGGCGGCACCACCTTGCAGGCGGCGGCGAACGGGCTGAATCTGGGCAACACTATCACTCTGAACGGGATTGGCACGCTGGATACCCAGGCGTACGATCTCACCCTTTCCGGAACGCTCGGAACACTCGCCGGTTCAAGCAGCGGCCTGATCAAGTTGGGCTCGGGCAAGCTGACCCTGACGCAAGCCAACAGCTATTCTGCAGGCACGACGTTGAGCGCCGGCGCCATCGCGGTGGGCAATTCCTCGTCGCTGGGTTCGGGCGGCCTCGGCATGGCCAACGGCACCACGCTGCAAGCGGCGGTCGACAACCTGACCCTGGCCAACACGGTGACCTTAAACGGCACCGGCACGGTGGACACCCAGAACTACGCTTTGACCTTGTCCCATGCCTTGGGCGGCAGCGGCAAGCTGGCCAAGATCGGCACAGGCAACCTGACGCTGGGCGCGGGCGGCAGTATCGGCGGTTTCGATCTGAAGGCGGGCGGACTGGTCAACCAGGGCGCGCTGTCCGTTACCGGCCAGGCCGTCATGCAGAATGGCACGACGCTGACCAACACCGCCGGCGCCTCCATCACGGCGCCAGGCGGAGTGAACGGTGGCACCTCCTCCAGTACTTCGGTAACGCTGCGCAACGAAGGCACCATCACGGGCGGCTTCTACGCTACCGGCGATGCCGCGCTACTGGGCGCCACCGACGGTATTCTCAAGGGCCGCATCACGAATGCCTCGGGAGAAGGTATTTACGTCGGCTACCGGCTGCTGGCTGATTTTAATAATGCCGGCACCATCAGTGGCTTGAACGCCTCGAACTCTGGCGGCGTTTACATCTCCAATCCCAACGGCCACGGCATCATCAACAGCGGCCGCATCGAAGGGGATGCATCAAACAGCTGGAGATCCAGCGCCTTGTATTTGTCGGGTGACGCCGCGACCCTTACCAACACCGGTAATATTTATGGCTCGCCGGCCGGTACGCACTATGCCAGTGGCGTGTTTTTTAGAGGTTATGGTTCCAGTGGAAACCTGCTGACCAACTCGGGCACCATTAGCGGCTACAGCGACGGCACGAACAATAGTCAATACGCGGGTGGAGTGTTTGTTTACAATCCAACCACAATCAACAACCAGGTCGGCGGTCTGATCGAAAGCCGCGTGGCAAACGGCGGCACGATCCAGAATGCGATTTACTGCGACGACAATTGCACCCTCACCAACGCGGGGTCGATTCATGGCGATATTTACAATGATTATGGTAGCGGCGGCGTCGTGATCAATAACCAGGCCGGCGGCACGATCACCGGCAGCGACGCCGGGCGATATGGTCGCTGGCGGGCGGACGGCTTTTCGCATAGATGATCTGTCGCAGCTTTTTATTGACC
>CAIMWS010000454.1 GCA_903845125.1 uncultured Verrucomicrobiota bacterium | reverse complement strand
GTGCTCCAATCCAGCCAACCGGTTACCCATGGGCGTTCTGGCGCATTGGGTGTTGGGACAAAGCCGCCGTGGAATGCCATGGGGAATTTGTCTTGATTATCTCCTTGGTACATGTGGTTGGCAACCATTAACTGCTTTGTATTGTTAATACACATGATGCCTTGCGCCTTGGTCTTGGCTTTGCTTAATGCGGGCAGCATCATACTCGCCAGAATGGCGATAATGGCGATCACCACCAGCAGTTCGATCAGAGTAAAGGCACTGAACCGATTGCGCACATGCAGTGGACTGTTATCTTTCATACATATTAATTGTTCTATTGGCGAGGAAACATTCTAAAGCTGTGATCGGCTTCCGTCAACCTCCCAGTTTTCCTTTCTTGGAAATCTTAAGACCCACTTAAGACCCACTTAAAACCCAGCTCCAAGGATGCCCAAGCGTCACCTTAACCATGGTTTAAGAAAACATAATTGGGAAGTGTGCTTTTGGATGCCCACGGATTGGTTTTCTGCACACCGCGTGTTTCACCTTCCTTGTTCAATTCATAACCGTCACCAGGCCAGTATTTTACGCCCATTGTACTCAATCGAAGGCGCCCGGTTCGTGGGGAAAATTATTTAAGGGCAAAAGCATATAAAACACCCATGGGTCATTTTCCTCCAATTCCATGAAAGAGTGAGTGCCTGCCGATCCCCTGCCCGCTTCATTGCCTGCATTGCAGTTTCAACGCGCCATCAGCATTGCATCCCCATGCCTGGGGGGAGGCAATCCGATTAACGAACCAAAGCAGGCGATGCATTCCGAGGTTATTCTGTGGTTGACTCCCAGGTAGGTGGTTCCTATTTTCCTCTCCTCTTGCAGTTCATTTGATTTTGATCGCTAAAAAGCGAATTTCGCCCGGATGATGGCGGGCGTGCGAGGGTGAACAACGATTGACTCAATTATTACAGTATTTGTTTTCCGGCATAACGATTGGCAGCATTTACGCGGTCGTAGCCATCGGCTTTAACCTGATTTACAGCGCCACAGGTATCCTGAACTTTGCCCAAGGTGAGTTTGTGATGCTGGGGGGCATGGTGGCTGTAAGCATGCTTTCGGTGGTATCCCTACCCTTGGCGGTGGCAGGATCGGTCATTCTGGTAACGCTCTGCGGGTGTTTGCTGGAATTGCTATTTTTCCGGCGCTTGCGCAGGCATTCGATCCTGCACATGATCATCATTACCATCGGTTTATCGATTGTGATGCAGGAAGCCGCCCTGCACATTTGGGACGAAAAAGTCCGTTCGCTCCCCTACTTCACCGGCAATGAAATATCCACGGTTCAAATTTTCGGGGCAGCCATTTCGCCGCAGGTTTTTTGGGTGCTTGGCACGGTATCGGCGGCCATCGTCATTTTGCATCTCTTTTACCGGTATTCACTTTATGGGCGGGCCATGCGCGCCTGCTCCTCCAATCCCGAAGCGGCGATGCTGGCCGGCATCAATATTGCCAATATGCGAACGGTGGCCTTCGGTTTGAGCGCAGGTTTGGGAGCCTTGGCCGGATGCGTCATATCGCCCAGCGCCATGACCCAATACGATATGGGGCCTGGATTGGCGATCAAGGGTTTTGCCGCCGCCATTTTAGGAGGGTTGGGAAATCCCATGGCGGCGGTGTTGGGTGGTTTGGCAGTGGGCATCTGCGAGTCGTTCAGCATCATCCTGGTGCCGGCTGCTTACAAGGATGTGTCCGCTTTTGCCATCCTCCTATTGGTTCTATTTGTCCGTCCCAACGGGCTTTTCGGCAAGCCCTCCGGCGGCCATGTGAGGGAATGTTGAGGATGAATCGTCGCAACTACTTCCACCTGTTGCTGCTGGCTGCCGCCGTGATTCTGATCCAATTGTGCGCCAGTGGTTTGAATAAGGAGTTCTACCTCACCCAACTGACCATGTCGGCCTATTATTCACTGGTGGTTTTGGGGCTTTGTTTGCTGATGGGATGTGCCGGCCAGGCTTCGCTCGGGCACGGCGCCTTTTTTGCGATCGGCGGGTACATGTCGGCGGTTTTGACAACGCACAACCTGGCTGTCTGGCAGAAAGCCGTCTGGGCCGGGTGGCTGCAACGGGCAGGGGTGCTGGTTTTACAGGACAACCTGTTTGATGGAACTTCACAACTGGTCTTCACCCCGTGGGCGGCTTTCCTGGCGGCGATGGTATTTACGATCGTGATCGCCATTCTGGTGGGCTACCCGAGCTTGCGCCTCAAGGGCCACTATCTGGCTATGGCTACCCTTGGCTTCAGCCTGATCGTTTACCGTTTGCTATTGGCCAGCCCGTTGACTGGTTCTGCCGATGGCATTAACGGGGTGCCACCCTGGCCGATCCTGCCCGGCTTGACGGTCAGCGGGGAAAAGCCTTTGCGGATTTCCAACTATTACCTGTCATGGCTGATTGCGATGATGGCGCTGGTTTTACTCATGAACCTGGTGCATTCACGGGTGGGGCGGGCTCTCCGGGCGATTCATGATGGCGAAACCGCCGCCAACGCCATGGGTATCAATACCGGGCGCTTTAAATTGATGGCATTCGTCGTCAGCGCCCTGCTGGCGGCGGCCGCAGGCAGTTTCCTGACTCATTACAACGCCGGGATCGGGCCTTCGGAAGCAAGTGCCATGAAATCCGTGCGCTATGTCACCCTGGTGGCGGTAGGCGGCATGGACAATTTCTGGGGTTCGCTGCTGATGAGCGTTCTTTTGAATTTTCTCTCTTTGCGCGGTTATTTTGGCACTTACGATCATGCCGTATTCGGTATCATCCTGATTCTCATCATCTCGCTCATGCCGGATGGCCCCTTCAAACCGCTTGGCAATTTGATCCAGCGCCTGTCAACCAACCGGATCGCCGGGGGAAAGGAAAAGCATGGTTCTGCTTGAAGCCTTTGGCATCCGTCAATGCTTTGGCGGCTTGGTTGCCTTGGACCAAGTCTCCTTCAAAGTGCAGGCCGGCACCATCAAGGCGGTGATTGGCCCCAACGGTGCAGGCAAAACCACCTTATTCAACATCGTATCCGGGATTTTCCCGCCTACTGCGGGTAAAATCGTCCTGGAAGACCGGCAAATCACCGGTTTAAAACCCTTTCAAGTGGCAGCGCTGGGGATTTCCCGCACTTTCCAAAATCCCAGTTTGTTTGCACACCTTTCAGTCCTGGAAAACGTGATGGTGGGCCGGCATGGCCGCACCTATGGAGGGCTTTTTAATTGTTCCCTGCGCCTTCCGGCCCAACGCCGCGCGGAACGCGAGGCGCGTGATTTTGCCCTGGACTGCCTGGACCGTGTGGGATTGGCCTGGATGGCATCGGAAAGTGCTCAAGCCCTGTCCTTTGGCCAGCGCCGGATGGTGGAACTGGCCCGGGCCCTGGCCACGGAACCGAAACTATTGTTATTAGATGAGCCAGCCAGCGGATTGAATACCCGGGAAACAGGTGATCTGGCCAAACTCATCGGCCGGATCCGGCAAAGCGGTGTAACCATCCTGCTGGTTGAGCACGACATGGCATTGGTCATGGAAATATCCGATGACATCCTGGTGCTACACTTTGGCACTCCCATTGCTGAAGGTCCCCCAGCCCAAATCCAAAACGATCCCAAGGTGATCGCGGTGTATCTCGGAGAAGATTCAAATGTTGCTGCAAGTAAGGAACCTGAGATGCGGTTACGGTAGCCTGGAAATCGTGAAAGGCATCAGCCTGCACGTGTGCGCCGGCGAAATCGTGACCCTGGTGGGCGCCAACGGGGCTGGGAAAACCTCCCTGCTCCGGGCGATCACCGGATTGTTGCCTCCGTGGAGTGGTGAAATCGTGGTGCAAGGACGCCATACCCGGGGCCTGCCGCCCTGGAAAGGTGTCAGCAATTCCATGGTCCTGGTGCCAGAGGGGCGGCAGCTTTTCGCAGACATGACCGTCTGGGAAAACCTGCTCATCGGTGGCTACCATAATCCCGACCGGCTCATGGCAATGGAAGAAATCCTCACCCAATTCCCCCGCCTGCGCGAACGTTCGCAGCAATTGGCCGGCACTTTATCGGGTGGGGAGCAGCAAATGGTGGCGCTCGGGCGCGCCCTCGCGGCCAAGCCACGGTTCATTCTGCTGGATGAGCCTTCGATGGGTTTGGCACCTTTGATGGTGCAGGAAGTATTTTCGGTGATCCGTAAATTGAAGGATCTGGGCGTCACCATTTTCCTGGTGGAGCAGAACGCCATCGCGGCGCTGGGCATAGCCGATCGCGCCTACGTCATGGAAACTGGCGAAATTATCCTCGAGGGAGATGCGCGCGATTTATTGCACAATCCCGAGGTGCGCCGCGCCTACCTGGGCAAAGGTTACAAGGAGATTTGGGAATGAGCATTTTAGACCGCAAACACGAAACGATGCCGTTGGAGCAATTGCGCCAGCTCCAGCTGGAGCGGCTGCAAGCGCTCCTGGTCCGCCTCAAACGCAACGTCCGCCGCTACCGTGAGTCGGTGAACATCCAAAAAGTGACCGCCCTGGAGGATGTTGCCAGTCTGCCGCTGACCCGCCCGGAGGATTTGGCGGACAGCTTTCCTTACGGCATGTTCGCCCTGCCGCTGCGGGAGGTGATCCGCCTGCATTCCCTGGTTGGGCCGGAAGGCCGCCCCTTGGTGACCGGCCATACCCAAAACGATTTGATCCTGTGGGGCAGATTGGTGGCCCGCCAACTCGTGGCCACCGGGGTCACTGCCAATGATGTCCTGCAAATCTGCCTCGGGGCGGGGCTGAGCAAGAACGCCTCCGGCTTCATTCTGGGCGCCCAATGCATCGAGGCTTCCGTCATCGCCGAGGATCCGTTCCATATCGATTACCAGCTGGCGATGCTCCAGAACTACCGGCCGACGGTCTTGATCACCACTCCCGATAACGCCCGGCGTATCGCCACTTTGCTGGACGAGCGCCGGATCGATCCGCAATCCCTGCATCTGCGCACGGTCCTGCTTTCCCGCCCAGTGCCAGCAGGCGAACGCGAGGAACTGGCGGCAGGCTTGTTTGCCCGCGTCCAATGCAGCTTCGGCGTCTCCGAAATTCTGGATCCCGGCTTCTGTGTGGAATGTCCGGAAGGAAAGTTCCACATTAATGAAGACCAGTTCCTGGTGGAAGCGGTGGAGGGCGAACTCGTGGTCACCACGTTGGGCCGGGAAGCCATGCCGCTCTTGCGCTATGCAACGCGCGAGGCCTGCGATATCACCCGCGTCAAATGCCCTTGCGGTCGCACGGGTGCGGTTATCCAGCCCGGCCGCCGCCTGGATCGCCGCCTGCGCGTCAATGAAATGCCTTTATACGAAGTTCAGGTCCGCAATATCATTGCCCAAACCAAAGCCGCCGGCCAGGTGGTGGACCTCCAATTCAACGACCACCAAGTGATCATTTCCCTCGTGGTCACCGATCAGTTATTCGACGACCTGATGCGCACACTGGAAAACCTGCGCAACGTGATCCGGGCCGAATTGCTCGCCCGGCTGGGAGTTGAAGCAGAAGTCCGTTTTGTCACCCGCCTGGCTGGCGCCTGAGCGGGCTTCCTGATTATGAACCAGGAACACCCCCTTCCCGCCCCCTCTCCGGGCAGCCGGTTGGAAGTTTCCTGCCGGCCTGAACAACCTGGGGATGAAGCCTTTCTTTTCACGCTTTATTCATCCACCCGGCAGGAGGAACTGCAGGCCTTCGGTTGGGACGACACGATGCGGAATTCCTTTTTAAGGATGCAGTTCGAAGCCATGCGGCAAGGTTACCGAAGCATGTTCCCGCGGGCTGCGTGCTCCATCATCCTGGCTGGCGGGGAACCGGCAGGAAGGACGGTCATCAACCGCACCCAGCAGGAAATTCGGTTGGTGGACATCAGCTTGTTGCACCAATATCGAGGCCGGGGCATTGGCACTGGAATATTGAGTGATTTGCTTGCGGAAGCTTTACGAACCGGTCTGCCCCTGCGGCTCAGTGCCATGAAAGCCTCCCGCGCCTTGGATTGGTATCGCCGGAGAGGCTTCCACCAGACGGGTGAATCCGGCCCCTACGTCCATTTGGAATCTGCCCCTCATCAAGCGGGCCTGGATTCTAAACCGTCCCCAACAACCGATTAAAATCGGCTTGATACAGGCAGGCACCGGTCTCCTGGCCCACCGGCACGATAAACAAATCAAAGCCACCTAACTGACGGTGTTCGAAGCGGTAGGTTCCCTGTCGCAACATCCGCCCAACCGGCCCTTTGAAAACCAGCGAAAAACATTCAAAGCGGGCGCCCGGTTCCGGTTTTGAATTAGTTTGGGCCAATTCCAATTCAATGCCCTCAGCCGCCGCCGTGAGGACTCGGAATTGAGTACCAACCAAACGCGTCATTTGCGCAAGGGTTAGCTTTTCTGCATAGTGGGTGGTCATGGCGATGAAAGTAGAGCGAATGCCTCACGCGTTGTGCCGATGCAAAATCCGTTTCCCCGCAGCCAACCCAAGCAGACCGAGGGCAACGCATAGGCTGGATATCGCAGGCTCCGGAACGGCAACCATTTGCAGGGACCAACTGTTCAGCGTGCTGGTGCTCCCTGACTCCAGGTTGGCAACAAAAAGAGTCCAATCGCCCGTGCCTGACTGGGTTTGAAAGGCTGACAAAAATGCACTCCGCGGACTGGTATCCAAAACCTGGCTGGGATCGACGAGGCGGGCATCGGGCTGAAAGGTGCCGGTCAGCGGTGATCCGGTAGCTTGGTGCACGTCCGTGTAGGCCACGGAGTCGTTCAAGGTAATGACCAAGCCTTGGCCATCGGAACCGACCAAATCGGTGGCGGTGCGGCCGATACGATTGAGCAAAACCGCAATCCGGCCATCATGCTCCAGATACGCATACAAACTGCCATTGCCATCCGACGAGATGTTCAAAGTGACCTGCACGGAGCCGATTTCGGTAATGGCGCTGGAGCCTGGCACGGTGCCGGTATAGCTAACCCCGGATGCATTGCCATCCGGAATTGCCTGGTTCACATTGTTGAAATCATATTGCTCCATTACGGCCCCTTGAGCTTTCAGGACGGTAAAAAAAATCACCGGCCACAGTTTAACCAAATGCTTGAGTTTCATTTCCATCATATTCCGTTGTTATTCCTGCTGGTTGCCGGAGGTTTGATTATGGATAAGTCGTCCGATAAAAACGGCTCCCGGAACCGGCAGGATCATCGCAAGTCACAATCCCAGCTCCGTCCGCAACCACCGGCCCCAAATTCAGCCAATTGATCGGACCCACGATGCTGTCCGTATATTGCACGGTGTAAGTCAGCCCAGGTATGCCATGAAAGGTCACCCGGAATTTTCCGGCGCCGAGATTTTGAATGCCCGCATAATTCAAGGCCAGGGAACTGTCCGTGCGGATATTGACCGTGACGCTTCCGGTGGCGGTGCCCCCATGGCCATCGTTGACGGTGTAGGTGAAAGAATCGGTGAGATTATAAGTCAGCAATGGAATATAATGAATCCAACCGTCCCGGAATAACAGGGTGGCGCCATTGTCGCTCGTGGCAGGCACGTCGGTAATCGTCAAGGTGTCGCCATCCACATCAGTGTCATTCGCGAGCAAGGTGGAGGCCAGCACCTTGGCGCCGCCTTTGACGAACCGCACCATGGTATCGGATGTCGCCACCGGCAAATGGTTGACCGATAAGGAAATGACCGAAGTGGTACTGTCAATCACTGCCGCAACGAGACCATCGTTGGCACTAATCGTGAATACCGTCGTCTCGCTCGATCCGCGTGCCACCCGGGCGGCCGCCGGCACAAAAACCAGTTTCCGAATAGCCGTCGTGGCCGCGGTCGCGGTGGCACTTAAGTTGTACACTCCGCCGCCCGCATTTAAAAATCCGGAGCTAGCCAGGGAGGCAGCCGAAAAGGTTCCTTTGGCGGCGGCATCGAGTGACACGGTGACCGTCAAAGTCTGCGCCGGGAAATCGACATCGCCAATAGTAACATTGGAAAAAGGCGACACAGTTGAGTTGTCATTGACGTTCTGCCCGGGGCTGGTGCCGATAATCGTCGGCGGAGTGTCGAGAATGGTAATGTTGGCGGTAACCGTCTGAGCATCCACCGTGGCGTCTGCGCTGCCAGAACCTAAACTGCTGACCGTGTAGGTGGCAGTGGCCGTGAGGGAAGATTGAATGGCATTTTGCGCGCCCGAAAGGCTGCCACAGACGGCGTTTTGGAAAGTGATTGGGAGCTGAACCAAGGCCGCCAGGTTGGCCAAGCTCAGCGTGGAACCAGACGAATTCACCAGGAAACTGGCCGTCAAGGTGGTTGAATTCAGCACGCGGATGGAACTGGGAGAAGCCGTGTGCCGCAATTGGAGCCAGGACGCAGGCACCACGCTGGAACTGCCGGCCATCATCACCCCGGTCCCGGAACCTGGTCCCGTGTTGATACCCCACCAATTGTCGTTGGCAGTCAACGTCGCACCACTGCCCGATGCATAGTAAACCGCTGAACCCTTGTTTACGGCGGCGGTGGCGTTCCCGAAAAATCGGCAATATTGAATGGTGGCCGGGCCGCTGTTGATATCCACCGCGCCACCGCTGGCCAAGTTGAGCGTTGCTGAATTCCCCTGCACTAAGTTGCCGGTAAAATTGCATCGATTGATGGTGAGAGCCGCGCTGCCGTCCTTGTATACAGCCGCTCCCCCTGCACTGGTCCCCGTCGCACGATTACCGCCAAAAATGGAGTCGGTGATGTTCAGCGTGCTGCCGGCCGCGGCGGTTAGGTAGATCGCCCCCCCGCCACTGCTGGTCGCGCCCGCAGTATTGTTCGTAAACACGCAATTCGACACCTGAAAAGTTCCCGTGCTGGGTGAGTGCGAATCGTAATAAATGGCCCCGCCACTAAAAGTGTTGGCGGAGTTGTTCTCAAAAGTGCAGTTGTTCAAATTCAGCGTTCCCCCAACGTTTTGAATCGCGCCCCCCACGGCGACACCGATGGTACCAGTCTGCAGGTTGTCATACAGCACGCAATTGTTGAGCGTTGTCGTATCGGCGGGGGACTGAAAACCGCAGATGATCCCGGCGCCCCCCTCCCCGTTATTATTCCGGCCGTGGGCGATCTTCAGGTTCTGAATGGTGACATTAAATCCGCCTTTTAAATTTGGGTCCAGGTCAAACACCCGGGCAGCAGCAGTGGATGTATCATGCTGAATAATGGTATTGGAGGGGGTGCCCTGGCCACTTATGGTTATGGTGGCAGCGCTTGATCCGCCAACGGGAAGTTCGCCCAGGATTAGATTGTAGGTTCCCGGCGGGACATTGATGGTGTGATTACCCGCACCAGCGCTGTTTACAGCGTTTATGGCAGCCCGCAAGGTCGTGGCATTATAGAATGTTGCTCCAACCAAAGTGACCGTGCCAACTCCGTCCGCTAGGCCTGTCACATTATAAGTATTGGCAGGAGTGACCACAGGCAGTAACACCATCCCTAAAACAACCAAGGTAAAAACATTCTTATTCATAAGTTTAAATGGAGCAATGATCGCGTTCAAAACCTCATGGGTGCTGACATCGGGGGGGGTGCCATGCACCCTGTGGCAACGTCACGAAAAAAAAATCACTCAACCTCGCGTTGGGAAATTTCCCTGCAACGCAATGATAAAGTTTAGAGCCAAATACGGGGGCAGATTGTTGTGTGGCAAACCATTGCCAGCGGCTGTTAATGCAACGGGGGACATGGCCACATTTCCACTGGTATTTGTAACATAGAGATTAGCCGTCTGCCGCCCAACCTGCGTGGTGGACCATACGTTATTCGTAGGAATTGCCTGATCGCCACTGGCACTATTGGCCATGGCTGTGTGGGTATGTGCCGGCATTTCAGTGGCGACCAACGACACCACCTTCACCCCCCCAACCTCACCTTGGAATCGATCCGACAAACCCGGCCCCTGCCCTTGCCCAAGCGGTACATTACCCTGCAAATTGGGCAGCGCAAAGGTGGTTTTTCCATTCCCGCCATACATCGTGCCCAGGAGGGAAAACAGGGCGGTATTCTGAGCGATGGGCATGAGTTGGCCGTCGCAAAACGCCCAGCCAGTCGGTGCAAAATTACCAGCGAAAATCCTGATTTCCCCAACAAATTGATCAGACATAATGCGATTCTACCGGGTTAACTGCGCGGCGGAAAAATCCCTATCAAAGCGATGACAAAATTCAACACCAGGAAAGGCGATAGATTGGAATGCGGCTGGCTGCTGCCCGCGGTGCTTATCGATGCCGGGTGCAAAGTAACATTGCCTGAGGCACTGTAACCATTCGTGCCGGTAACGGCCCAAAGCCCAACTTCCGGGCTGGGTTTATCCGCCGCCAGGCCGCTCCCCACAGCCTGATGTGTATGCACGGGCATTTCCTGGGAAATCAAAGTGTGGGAGGCCTCGCCGCCCACCTGACCCAAATTGTAACCATTCCCAAATTTGACCGGAGTGCGTCCTTGCAGGTTTGGCAGGGCGAAATTGTCTACCCCGTTGCCACCATACGTGATGCCCAGGATGGAAAATAGTGCCTGATTGGTGGCGATATTCAGCAATTGCCCATTGCACAAAGCCCATCCCTTCGGGGCAAAGTTGAAAGTAACAACCCTTATTTCACCAATGTATTGATTTGACATAATGCAAATATGTTTTCATAATCATTATCCGTATTGATTCAGGGATCACTGGGTCGGGTATATTCCGTACACGGCAATGATGAAATTGACACAAAGGAACGGAGGCATGTTTTCGTGAGGCTGCCCACCTCCAGCCACTCCCACCGCCTGGGGACTCATCGGGGCACTCGCTGCGCCAGTTTGGTCGCTATACGGAGTTCCACTGCCGGCTGCACTTCCCCAAACCGCACCCAATGGTGAGGGAGAGTTAGCTCCCGTACCGTCAGCCAGAGGCAAGTGAGTATGCACCGGCAAATGAGCAGTCTGCAAAGTCACCGCTTCTGATCCGCCTGCCTGGCCTTGAATATAACCGGTTCCCTGGTGTATGGGGACACGCCCACGTAAATCCGGCAGGGCAAATGTTGATATCCCGTCCCCCCCATAAGTCGTTCCGATAAGATTATACAGGGCATCAAACTCGGAAATCGAAAGCAATTGACCCTGGCATAACATCCACTCCACGGGTGCAAAGTTGAATCCTACGATCCTGATTTCTCCGAGATATGGCGTAGACATAAGATGAAATAATGAAAATCAGGGCGAAGTTAATTCAGACGGGCGGGAGCCGTTCGGTATTTGCCGGGCCGGATTCCGAAATTAATTCCAGTATCGGATATTGGCACCGGGCGGTTAAAAACAGCTTCATACCAGGTGCTGGATGCATCAATGCAGCCAATTGGCACGATGAACATGGCAAAGCGGCCCAGGCGTGGATGCGAAAACGTATAGGTGTTTTGCTCCAACCGCAGTTCGTGGGACCCGCGAAAAACCAGTGAAAATTTCTCGTTCCGGCCATCCTCGTTGCTTGCCTGGGAAAGGCTGTCGGCAGGATTGGTTTCAATTTGATCCAAAAACAGCGAAACGGCTTGGCCAGTCAACGGCCGAACGGTGAACCAGGTTCGGTTATGCCTCAGGAAATCCGTCAGTCCGATATCATCCAAGGCAACCTCTCGGTTCCCATAGGCAGGCCCCCCTCCGGCTGAGGGAAGGGTTGTCGCCGCAGCGGCAACCAAGGCAAGATCCACAAAAAAACGGCGGCGATTCGGCATATATTGGTGACTTGGTCCTTTTCCTTCCGTTGGCCAGCGTTTTCCGATCCCAACCGGACTGGCAGCCAACAACGGATTTCATCCTAGCACGTCCATTAGAATATATCAAGTCTCGGATAAGAGCTTGTTGAAATGATTTGTTCCCGGCGCAAAAAAAGCCGGGGTGATTCATCGGCTTTCCACTGAAGGCGATGCTGAAGGATTTAAGCCCTACCAAGGCCTGCCGGAAAATTACGGCCTCCAAGGGGAATTGCCCGGTGGGTTTCCTGAGGCGATGGTCCGCTTGAATCCAACCGGCAATCCGTTATGGCTATTGTAAGTTGCCGCAGGAGGACGCACCAATCGACCAGTTTTCCTCCGCCCCGCCGACCTCGCAATCAGCAAACTATTTGCCGGCCGGAAAAAAGATTGGGCGTTTGTGGCGGTGCGGTTGAGGCACAAAATGATCGCCACCGACGATATGAAAAATTTGCTGGGCGATATTAAGGAGCAAAAACAGCCGCTCCTTCAAAACCGCCTTAACCAGTGCCTCCGGGAATATTCCCGGTGATCGCACTTTTCCGCCTTGGCCGGTTCCTTTTTTACAAACGTTACCGCGGTTTTTCCGCGAGCCATCGCACCGCGTTTTCGACCACTTTCAACACCTCAGGATTCTTAAAAACCGGGTAGGTTTCGTGGCCGGGCCGGAAATAAAAGACCCGACCCTGGCCCAGGTTCCATACCATGCCGGAGCGGAACCACTCGCCAGAGGCCCACCGCTCCTCCAATACCACTTCGTCTGGCGGCGGCACATGGAACGGTTCATCATACATCTCCGTTTGCCCGATGGTGAAAGCGCCAGACAAACCGCGGGCAATCGGATGGCTGGGGTTCACCACCCGGACCTGGCTGGATTTGCCATCCGCTCGATAAGCTGGAAAACAACAATTGGGCAGGAATAATTGTATCTGAACCGGCCCTTCACCAGGCTTGCGATAAATGGCGAAAGGGGTGCGCGGACTCGTGTATTTGGGAACCGTATAAAAATTTGTAAACAGGTTGGTCTCGGCCAGGATGGCCGTGGAGCGTTCGTCCGGGGCCAGCGCATTCAGTGCGTCCGCGCGCGCGCGGGAGCGCATGGCTTGGACAAATGGCTGGGACCAATGGGAGGCGTGCAAGGCCAGCAAGGATAACTTCCCGGCCTCGATGCGGCGCACGATTTGCCCGGCCAACTCCGGCTTAAGCTCGGCATGGCGCACATGCCCCCACCAAACCAGCACATCGCAATTATCGAGATCCAACAATCCCTGGCCGGGATCATCCAAGGCCACCGATTGCACATCCAATCCCCCGGCCGACCGCAGATGATCGGCCAGATGATTTCCCAGCCAGTTGGGGTAAACAGATTTTTGCTGTGGCTGCCGCTCATCCCAGACCACGATCCGCGGAACTTTTTTTGTGGCTGGCGCGGAAACCATGCCGATTTCCTTCAGCCAAGCCAGCGACTGATTCTGCCAGGCATCCCACATGGGTCCCTGGTAGCCATTCAGGCCGTGGCCGCCCCGGGGCAATTCAAGGAACTGCGCCGGGACCGATTCCCTCCGCAGCGCTTCATAAAACATGCGGCTATCGGAAGGCAGCACCACGGTATCATCCAAAGCATGCGCCAGAAAGGCGGGCGGGGTGGTACGGGTTACTTGTTTCTCATTGGAAAACCATTCGACCCATTCCGGACGTGGATTTTCGCCGAGCAAATTCCGCTTGGAACCACGCTCGGGGTTTTGCTGCATGGTAATCACCGGGTAAACCAGGATCATAAAATCCGGGCGCGAACTCTCCCGGGCAATGGGATCTGCAGCCGCCGGATTGCCACCATCGAAATGGGTGCCCGCCGTGGCCGCCAGGTGGCCGCCCGCAGAGAATCCCATGATGCCAATGCGCCGCGGATCCAGCTTCCACTCGGCGGCCCGGGTCCGGGCGGTGCGCAGGGCGCGTTGGGCATCGAGCAACGGCACGAGGGATCGCCCCGCTGGAAGCCGGTATTCCAAAACGATCCCCGCAAGGCCGTGGCCGGCCAGCCACCGGGCAATACCGTGCCCCTCAGGCTCCATCATCAGGCCGCCGTAGCCGCCGCCCGGGCAAATCACCACCGCCGCGCCGGTGGCTTTTTCCGGAGCCGGCTGGTAAACCGTAATTCGGCTGGACTGGGTTTCCTCGTAACTGCCATCGCCAAGGGGTGCCAGCGCGGGCCATAATGGCTGGGTGATGCCGTTCAGCGAACTCTTCTGGGGTGTCGGGGACGGCCGCAATACGCGCAATCCGAAAAGCCCGCCAGCCATTTTGCCGGGATGGGCCTGGAATTTCACTGTCAAATGATCCTTTCCCTGGGCCAGTTTTTCGGGGATCACCCAAGCCACGTCGAAAAATTCGCCTGGCTGGTTGGCGGACAGTTTCTGGCTCGCCACCTTTTCTTCGTCCACCAGGATGTCAAACTCCCGCTCGCCGGCATCACTTCCCCAGAAGGTGCAGAGCAGGGTCATGGGGGTCTTGGCCAATACCTTGACCTCGTAGCTGAACCAGCCGCCTTGGTGGGCATCACGCCATTTGCGTCCTTGGAATTCACCGGAACGCGTATCCGCGCCGGCGATGCGATGATCCGTCTCGGCTGGTGATTCGCCAACCCTGACTTCATCGACCAAACGCCGCTCATAGTCGTTGCGAATCGCCTCGGCAACGGCCAATTCGTTGCGCTTCTGGTCCCAAGCCCGCTCAGAATAAACCGGCCAATAA
The DNA here is from genome assembly GCA_903845125.1 of uncultured Verrucomicrobiota bacterium. GTDB lineage: Bacteria > Verrucomicrobiota > Verrucomicrobiia > Limisphaerales > UBA1319 > CAIMWS01. Next base: position 2,366 of record CAIMWS010000454.1, on the reverse strand, counting down.
ACCGCATAACGCTGGTGATGCAGCTGGTAAAGAGGTACCAAATTGAAGTCACCCGGGCGGCCAATACCACGGGTGCGGAAAGTCAGCGGTTGATCCGGCACTTTGCTGATGTGGCTCAACAATTCCCCGGTTTCAGCCACCAATAGGGGGGCTTGAGGAGTGGGAACCTTGCCCAAATCAACCTGGCTGCGGGCATACGGACTGGGCAGCCCGCTGGTTCCAAGTTCACCAGCCAAAACAATTGGCCCATACAAAAAGGCAACGAGGTTCGTCGTTCCCGGCAGCGGTTCCGTCCGCAAGGTCATGGAAAAATCCACCTCCACGATATCGCCATCAATCCACTGCCGCTCGAGGGAGGCATAACCGCCGGGCGCACTCTTCACCTCCGTTTTTTGACCGTTGACGGCTATGCCGAGGGACGGTGCCCAGGCCGGATGCCGGATCTTCAGCGCCCCTCTGACCGGATTACCGCACTTCAAGGTCAAGCGGGTGTTTCCCGCCATGGGAAACCGGGTTTCCTGCCGGACCACGAGATTGTTTTCCGGCCAGTTCAATTCCGAAGAGATAAAGAGATTAACGTAAAGCGAAGCCTCGTCGTGGAAATAGATGGAGTCCCCATACTTGGCGTGGTTCTCCATGCCGGTGCCCACACAACACCAGAAGGAATCCTCCGGCAGTGAATAAGTTTTGAAATGCCCCGGCTTGAGGGACATGAAGTAAACAAACATCCCGGTTTTGGGATCCTGCGAAGCCAGGATGTGATTATAAAGGGCGCGCTCGTAAAAATCCATCGCTGTTCCGGAAGGCTCCCATTGGAACAAATGGCGGGTCAATTTCAGCATGTTGTAAGTGTTGCACGATTCGCAGGTATCGGTCCCCAGATGGCCCGCAAACTGGTCGATGGGGAAGAAATGCTCAAAGTCGCTGTGGCCGCCTACGGCATAGGATCGGTGGTTCGCGACGCGGTCCCAAAAGCACGCCGCAATATCCCGGTAGCTCTGGTCGCCGGTCATTTCGTATTCACGGGCCGCCCCGATCATTTTGGGGATCTGGGTATTCGCGTGCAGGCCATCAAGGCGATCCTCTCCTTTGGCGAGCGGTTGAAAGAGGCGTTGGTGGTCAAAGGCTTGCGCCAGCCGCAAATGGTCCGCCTGGCCGGTCACAGCGTATAGATTAGCCAAGGCTTCATTCATGCCGCCGAATTCGGCGTTCAGCGAAGCCTGCATTTGCCCAGCGGTGAGATGGTCCACGCGGAATTTGATCCAATCGGCCATTTTTCGCAAAATTTCCAACGCCTCCTGGTTGCCGCAGAGTTGGTGCGCATCCAGCAGTCCGGCCATGATTTTGTGCAGGGTATACCAGGGCGCCCAAACCGGTTTGCACGCCTCCACACGATCAATGAAAGACTCGGGGAAGGCCGATAAATAGCCTTCGTGGAATCCCTGCTTGGGGGCTGCCTGCTGGCATTTGGCCAATTCACCTATGATCTGCGAAACCCGGGATTTGAGGGACTCGTCGCCCGTGCTGGCGTACATCAGCGAACAAGCCGACAGATAATGGCCCAAGCTATGCCCGCGCAGTTCGCAACGGGGCTCCTCCCAGCCACCGTAAGGCTTCGCTTTTGAGGCCAAGCCGGCATTCAGCCGGAAGGTATGCAATAAACGGTCGGCATCCAATCCCAGCAGGTATTCCTTATCCCGCATCATGGCGTCCCGGAATGGCCCATCCAGCAAGCGCACCTGGCTGAGCGCAAAGGGAACAGCCATTAAAGGAACTTGGGGAGAGACCTCAGCGGTCAAGGGGCGTGCCAAGGCCAAGGCCAGGATCGATACCCGGACGAATAGGGGCAAACAGGCAAGTTTGTTATGCTGCATGGGTTCTTTTTATCACGATCAGGAGAACGGTCAATGACTCATCAGCTTCCCGTAAGAAATGAGGAAAACCACCTGGCAGCGCAGCGCCTCGTTAAAGCTGTAAAGGGCTGATAAACCCGGCCATTCTGCCCACCGGATTGGGCCACCGGGCGGATCAGATTGTTTCGGGTTGGTGGATCTCTGAGAAGAGCACGCGGGTGGCGTCCACGTCGATGTATTCGCAGGCAGGCACCGGCATGGCCAGGCAACCGCGACCGTGCATAACCACCCGCCCATCGAGTTTGCCTTCACCCGATAGCAGGTAGCCGTCCTCCCGGAAGCGGGCCAGGGTGACTTCCATTTTCAGGGACGAGCCAGGAGACAGAGGTTCCAGGTAATTGATTTGGGCGATGCGCACAATGAGACCGAGTTCCTTGAAATCCGTGGAAAGCAAAATCAACCAATTGCCCAATTGCAGCAAACTTTCCAGCAGCAGAGTTTCCGGCATGCGTC
>CAIMWS010000453.1 GCA_903845125.1 uncultured Verrucomicrobiota bacterium | reverse complement strand
TCCTTTTTCCCCAACCAGCCCGAAGCAGATGCCTCCCCCTCTGCTTGGAAAGGAAAAAGGCTGCCGGGCGATGTTCCTGTAGATCAGGGGCGGGTCAGTTTATCTGAGCAGACCCGGGTCAATTCTCGTGAGCGGTATAGTTGATTGCCACGTCCCGGTCGTGCGGATTGCTCATATTCAGGCCTTGATCGAGACAATACCGGTCAATAATTTCCCAAACCTCCTTGGAGGGGGAAAACAGGATTACCTTGTTTTGGATGATCATGTGGTGATTTTATCGTTAACCAAAATGCATCAAGGATGGCTGGCCTCGAAAATCTTGGGAATCGGGGCTGTGCTCTTGCCAGGCGTTCTGCCCGGGTTGAGCCGCCGCTCCCGGAATCCATTGAATTCCTGAGGCTTCAGCATACCCATGCCTTATCGGCAGGATTACCCAATCCTTTAGGGCCAATTTCAGCCCACAGCCAGGAATTCATAAATCCACGGCCATGGTCGGATGAACAACAGCCTGCATCAGGATCCATGGCGGACTCTCCCTCTCAAACAGAACCTGGCAATCTCCTTTGATTTGCCGGGTTTATGGCGGTTTGCCCCAGCAGTTTACTGGAGTGGAGGTTGCGCCCCTCCGGGGGGAACTGGTGGTGGCATTCAGTCCACATGCCAAACCAAACAACGGGATCATTCTCGGATCTGATAATGGCATGGGGAATGCTATTCTTGTTTTTTCCAAGTTCTGATTTGGCTGGCAGCGCGGTGGGGGCCATCGTTATGAGCCTGCCACAAGCTTTGCTTTAGCGGAAAGGGACCGCTTGGCGTTGCGCCTGCACAGAGCAAATTGCGGACGAAAAATGACTTGAAAAAAGTGTTATCGGAGCTAAACAACTATAAATTTATAAATGCGAGAAATTAAGAGAGCAGTGCGATTCGTGTCGTTTTTGGCGATGGGATGGGCCGGATCAGTGTGGATGGCCTCGGCGGATACCTTCGTCGGCGGAGCGGTCAGCGGGCAGACCTGGACCAAAGCCAATTCGCCTTACGTCGTGACCAACGACATCCTGGTGGCGAGTTTGACCATCCAGCCGGGGGTAACGGTATTTTTCCAAAGCGACCGGATGATGGAAGTGGCGGGACGGCTTACGGCGATTGGCACGGCGCAAGACAAGATCACCTTCACCCTTCACCCGGCCAGCAGCGCCGGATGGCGGGGCCTCTTTTTCAACCAGGCGCCGCCGGTATCCCAATTGGCTCATTGCGTGGTCGAGCGGTCGGCCAGTTCCGGCATCCGCATCGTGAGCACGACGCTCGCCATTCGAGACTGCCTCATTCGTGGCAATACCGTTTCCTTGCCCGTGAGCCCTTCCAGTGAAGTGTTGGGTGGCGGGATCAACAGCGACACCGCGCTGACCTTGGATAATTGCGTCATCGAGGAGAATGCGGTGACTGCCGCAGGCACCGCATGCGCCGGGAAAGGGGGAGGGGTGTTTTGTGGTTCCGGGCTGGTGCTGAATCGCTGTGTCGTTCAGAAAAACTCGGTGGCCGTGACGGCCACGGGAGGAGCGGTCACCGCCATTGGCAATGGCGGCGGGGTTTGCGTGTCCGGGCAGCTTGCCATGACCAATAGCCTCATCTCCAGCAACTCAGTCTCGGCCAGGGCCAATGGCGGGCTTAACGAATATATTTACTCCGAGTCCGAAGGGGGCGGGGTGCATACTTCAGGATTGACGATGGTGAACTGCAGTGTTTTGGGCAATACCTCAACAGCCAGCGCTTATGTTTCTTTCAGCATGCCGCAGGCCTATATTTTGACGGTCCTAAGCCTTGGGGGAGGGATCTACTCCCAAAAAGCGGCAGTCGGGCAGAACACGATTGTGTCCGGGAACTCCGCTCAAGGAGCAACACCAGCCTACGGATGGTCGGCCACGACGATCGGAATTGCGGGTGGTGGCTACTTCTTTGCCGGAGCCCGCGCTGCACTCACGAATTGCATTCTTGCCTATAACACCCCCGAGGCTTTATACGCAGGCGCCAATGGAGCTGATTTGCTCAATTGCACTCTGGCCTTCAATGGCACCCAGGGAATACGGGCAGAAAATAACGCCACTGCGGTGCGCAACTCCATCGTTTGGGGAAGCTCGGCTGGCCAGGTCGCCGGCACAACGAACGTCAGCTATTCGGCCATCCAAGGCGGATTTTCTGGCGTGGGCAACACCGCCTATAATCCGCTGCTGACCGCACCCACCCTCGGCGACTTCCATCTCCTGGAAGGATCTCCTTGCATCGATGCGGGCGATCCCGCGGCGCCTTACAACGACGTGGCTTTCCCACCTTCCCTGGGTGGCGTGCGCAACGACATGGGCGCTTACGGGGGACCCGGCGCATCCGGCTGGATCGAAGGCATCGCTGGCAACGCGCCGGAAATAACGACTCCGCTCCAAAGCCAGTCTGGCTACCTGGGCGGCACGGCCACCTTCAATGTGGTGGCCACTGGCGCGCAGCCTTTGGACTACCATTGGTTTTTTAACGACCGCCCGGTGGCGGCCCCGAATTCCAGCACCCTGACCTTGTCCCATCTGGAAGAGGCAAATGCCGGCCGCTACGCCGTTGTGGTATCGAACGTGTTCGGCAGCGTCACCAGCGCCCCGGTGCAATTGGTAATTTATGAAGCTCGCGTGGACTTGAAACTGTATGCCGGACTGGATATTGCGGGGCAGGCCGGCCAGACTTTTGTGCTCAGTTACTCCACCAATATGGACAGCGGCGATTGGACCGCCCTGGCTACCAATACCATGAGCGCCAGCGGTTGGTTTTTCCTCGATATGGATTCTCCCGGGAAGCCCAAACGGTTTTATAAAGTCACGCTCCAGAGATAGCCGGGAACCAACGGAGAAGGTGGCGGCGCCGGCCAACTGCGCTTGGCCGTTGGCTCCGCCGCCAACGCAAAGCCGTGTATAAGGTCAAGGGAGCCGAGCCTGTAAACAAGCCGGGGAATTGGCTATCCACCCGTACTCGAATTTGGCGCTGCGGGGAGAAAGATGTTAAAGGCCGCCCCCTGGCCTGGCTGGCTCTGCACTTCAATCCATCCCCGGTGTTGCACCACGATGCCGTGGACCGCCGCCAGCCCCAAGCCGGTGCCTTTGCCAGGTTCCTTGGTGGTGAAAAAAGGCTCAAAAATACGATCCTGCGTGGATGGATCCATGCCGCAGCCGGTGTCCACAACTGAAAGACAAACGAACTTGCCCTGACGCGCCGGGCTGGTTTCCTTAACTTGTTCGAGGCCCACCTGGAGGCAGGCGAGCCTGATGGCGAGCAAGCCGCCGCCGGGCATGGCATCCCGGGCGTTGAGCACCAAGTTCATTAATGCCTGCTCGATCATGCGTTCGTCGGCTTCCACGATGGGAGCGATGGAACTATCTTCAAATCGCAGATCAATTTGATCCCCTGCCAACTGGGCGAGCATGGGCAGCCAATTGGACACGGTTACATTGAGATCCAGGATTTCAATTTCCAACACGGATTTGCGGCTGAATAAAAGCAGTTGCCGGGTCAGGCTGGCGGCTCGTTTGGCTTCCCCCAGCAATCCCTCCAGCATTTCCTGCATTTTGGGATCCATGCCGGCCTGCTTCCGCAGCAGGCTCAGATGCGTGACGGTTGACGACATGATATGGTTAAAATCGTGTGCCAGGATGCCGGCCAACTGGCCGATGTCTTCCATTTTCTGCGCCTGGTGGAATTGCGCCTGGAGTCTGGCCCGCTCGGCTTCCGCCCGTTTTCGGTCTGTGATATCCCGGTAAAAGCATTGAATGAAGGTTTTCCCCGTGGAAGAAATCAGGCAGGCGGAAGCTTCCAGCGGAATAAGGTGGCCGTGCTTGTGATAATGCTCCACCTCGCATTTGATGGTTTCGCCGCTTAACACCCGCTGCATCTGCTCAAAGAATTGTCCGATGGTTTCAGCCAGGCCCAAATCCCTTAAACTCATGTAGAGCATTTCATCCACGGTATAGCCGTGCATGCTGGCAAACGATTCGTTCACTGCAATCAGTCTGCCTTCATCGGACACCAGGGCTATCCCCTCATTGGCCCGGTCAAAAAGGGTTCGGTAGCGTTCCTCGCTCTCCAGCAACTCGGTCTGTGCGCGCTTGTGCTCGGTAATATCGCGCAAAAACGCCACCAGCCGGCCACCCTCGATCGGGTGATACTGGATGCTGACTTCGACGTCAAAAAGGCTGCCATCCTTGCGGCGATGCCGGGTTTCGAAGCGATCCTCCCCCTTCGCAATGATTTTGCGGAGGTGGGAAGTGGTTTTTTCCGGTTGGGCGGCCTCCAGGCCGGCAATGGTCATGCCGAGCAATTCCGCTTCGTCATAACCGCTCATCCGGCAATAGGTGTCATTGACCTGGAGCAAGCGGCCTTGGGGATCGGCCAGCCAGAAGCCATCCATGGCGGTCCGCAGGACAGTTCTGAGCCGTTGCTCGCTTTCACGCAGTTCCCGGGTGCGCGCTTCCAACCGGCCCTCCAGGAGCAATAGATCCCTTTCGCGCCGGGCTTTGGCGCACAATTCGATCAGGTATTGCGTGACAAACGGTTTGTTTACAAAAGCCGATACCCCCAGTTTCATCCATTCCAGCGCCAGTTCGGGCCGGGGATCCCCGGTGATCGCCAGATATACTGCATTGGGGCGGTGTTGCTTCAAGGCCATCAGGAGCTGGTCCCCCCGCGTATCGGGTAACGTATGGTCCAGAATGACCACCTCGTAATCCTGGGCTTTACACTGGTTTTCCGCCTGCTGTCCGGTCTGGGAGACATCGGCCCGGTATCCGCTCAATTCGAACGCCTGCTGTAAAAGCTCCGTCGCATTGGCATCGTCATCCACGATCAGGACCCGGGGCATCTTTGGCGTTTTTTCGCCCTCCAGGAACATCCGCACCTGTTCCCGGAACTTTTGAGCATCCAGGGGCAAGGCCAGAAAGGCATTGGCTCCGAGGTCGGCGGTGATGCGGGCGGCCTCCTCCTCGGCCACCGTGGTTGAAACCACTAAAACGGGAACCTGGTGCAGCAGCGCATAATCGGGCGAGCGTAACAGGCGGCAAAAACACCAGCCGTCAATACCGGGCATATGGAGGCCGGTCACAATGATGGCTGGGGGGCGGATTCCGCTCATGGCCGCCAAGGCGGCGGCGGCGTTATCAAATCCGCGGACCTCCAATCCCTCCTTTTTGAGCTGTTCACACAGCCAGGTCAGTTGGGCGGCATCGTGGTAAACCACCATCGCCGCGCGAATTGGCAGGTCTGGATTTTGATCGGTCATGGATTTTTTGCGGAGCCTTTAAAGGCGCTCCGTGGAGCAAGCCGGGCGGGGCGGAACTCCCCACAAAATGGCTCAGGCTCGGCGGTGAGAATCGGAGGACTTGCCGGAAACAAGGCCCCAGGCAAGATCACTTCTATGGCGCGCTTTCTGGCCGGCCAAGGCAGGCCCGGATGGTGAGGCATAGGTCGTTAATGAGAAAGGGTTTGGGCAGGAATTTCATGCCCTCGGCGGCCAGGTCATCACACTTGGATATTTCGGAGTCATACCCGCTGGATAGGATGATTTTCAGTTCTCGCTTCTCATTCCTTAGCATTCTGGCGAGCTCAATTCCGGTTATGCTATTCGGCAGCACCACATCGGCAATCAATACCTTGATGGTTTGGGAATGCTCCTGCCAGGCTTGCAAGGCTTCGGTCCCGTTGTTGGCCTCATGCACCCGGTATCCCAGGTTCCTCAAGGTCTTGGCAATCACCAACCGGAGGAACGATTCATCCTCCACCAGTAAAATATCTTCATCACCCCTGGCCATCGCGTCGTTGCTTGCCGGCATTGGCCCAGAGCTTGATTCCTTAGAAGCGGCAATAAGCGGCTTTTGAAGACCACGAGTTTTATGAGTCGCCATAGTGTAACTAAAAATGCCACCGTCCATTCGGTTGCCTGAACTGAATAGATCCAGTCTCCAACTTTATCAAAAGCCGCCCCAATATTCAAGCCCGGCATCACGGCGTTTTGGCGAAAATCGCTTCCCATCGCCTCTGCCAGCGGAAGCGGGACCTGTCTTGCCCCACGCATCCACCCTGGCTGCTCATTCACAAAATACTTTTGCGCAGGCAGTTGCACATGGATCGGGCTCACACCTTCGGAATGGTTCCGGAATCCGGACGGCCGCTGGTGATGGCCATGGCTGGCCTTGGCCATCCGCAGCGGTCTGGCGCAGGCGATTCCTGCCCGGGTGGCCCGGTTTTGCTCCCGGGTGAATTGGCTGCCCGGGCCGTTCGGCCGCCGCGATGAAACCGGCCGGCGCTACCGTTGCTGGCGCTTCCGCCGTGCGGCACCCGGATCAAGGAAAGCGGTCGGTGACGACCACCTCCTGCATGGCCAGCTGACCTGGGCGCGGCCAGGCGGGCTTGGTGGCTTTGCCGATGACGACGCACAGGGCAATGAGGTGGTCGGCGGGCAGGTTGATCAATTTGCCAACGGCGTTGAAATCGAAGCCGTCCATGGGGCAGGAATCGTAGCCCATGGCTTTGGCGGCGAGCATGAGGGTCTGGGCGGCAATCCCGCAGGAGCGCATGGTTTCATCCCGCTGGGCTTGCTCATTCCGCGTGTAATATTGGCCGATGGCGGGCACCAGCATATCCCGGGCGGCCTGGGGCGCGTCCTTCCAATAGCGGGCGGGATCCTTCGACCAGGCTTGCAGGTCGGCGCAGAGCACCACCAGGAGGGAGGCATCGGTTACTTGGGCCTGGTCCCATGCGGCGGCGCGGATTTGGCGGCGCAGATCCATGTCGCGCACGACCACAAAGCGCCAGTGCTGGAGGTTGAAAGCGGTGGGGGAGAGCATCGCCAGCGCCAGGAGTTGGTTGATTTCCGCCTCGGTCAGGCGGTGGCTGGGGTCGAAATGCTTGACGGCTCGGCGTTCTTTAATAGCGGTAATTGCATCCATAATAAAGGGTGTTAACGTTAACTAATACTTAAAACCCGACGGAGCAATGTAAAGGCAATGCGGGGTTTCGCAAGCGGTGGCTGGGATGGAATTACTTTTTGCGCCGGATCCAAGCCGTGCTATTCTTGCCCCGTGAATTCGTAGCAAATAGGATCGCATGGGACCAGTCAGCCGACTCATTCCCGAGCTCCAGCAAAGCTGGCCGTTGCCGGACCAGCCCCAACCCATTGTCATCCTTGGCACGGGCGGCATCGTGCGCGCCGCCCATTTGCCCGCCTACCAAAAAGCGGGGTTTCCGGTGGCGGCCGTGTTCGATATCCACAATGAACGAAGCCGGGAGGTGGCTCAAGAATTTGGGATTCCCCGCGTTTTCGGGTCCTTGGCCGAAGCCGTGGGCGCCCCGGGGGTGATTTTCGATGTGGCGGTCCCGCCCGAACACATCCTCGGGATCCTGCAGCAGCTGCCGCCTCATTCCGCGGTGCTGATCCAGAAGCCAATGGGCCGCAACCTGGAGGAAGCCCGGCTTATCCGGCAGGTGTGCCGGGAGCGCCGGTTGGTGGCGGCGATCAATTTCCAGCTGCGCTTCAGCGCCCTGATGCTGGCGCTGCGCGACGCGCTCCAATGCGGTCTTTTGGGCACCGTGACCGATGTGGAAGTGCGGCTTAATTTGCGGACGGAATGGGAGCATTATCCATTCCTCAAGGAATTGGAACGGGTGGAATTGCAGATACATTCCGTCCATTATTTGGATGCCATCCGCTGGCTGATCGGCGATCCGCGCGCGGTGCACGCGGTGACCCTTCGCGATCCCCGTTACTTCGAGCTGAACAGCACGCGCAGCATCGTGATCTTAAATTATGGCGACGAGATCCGCTGCGGCCTTTCCATCAACCACAATCATACGTTCGGCCCGAAATTCCAGGCGGCGATGTTCAAGATCGAGGGCACGCGGGGCGCGGCGGTCGGCACCCTGGGCGTGCATCCGGATAGCGGCCCTTCCGATGCGCTGGAAATAACCACCGAGGGGACGGACTGGATCCCCATAACGTTGCAGGGGCGCTGGTTTCCCGATGCCTTCATTGGCCCGATGGCCAACTTGCAGCGCGTGGCCACCGGCCAGGACCCGGGGTTGCCAGCCAGCGTCGAGGACGCTTATCGGACCATGGCCCTGGTGGAAGCTTGTTACCTTTCAAACCGCAGTGGCGGGACACCCATCCCAGAATAAGGAGCCTTGATGAACTTTGATGACCCCCAACTTGCCGGCCGTTTGGAGCAATGTTACTCCGGCGCGGTCTACGACGTCCTGCGGTCCATGGGATTGCCCAACCAGGTGTTGCCGGATACGCTCCGGCCCCTGGACGCTGCCCGTTCCCTGGCGGGGCGCATCTTCACCGTGAGCGGTCATACCGACCCCCAACTCGACGCCCACCAGACCTTGCTGGAATGGACGGGCTTGCTTTCCCAAGCGCCCCGGGGCGCTTGGGAAAGCAAGCCCAATGATTCAACGCTGGCGCACATGGGGGAGCTCTCGGCCGAAACATTCCTTTACCGCGGGGTGCGGGGTTATATTGTCGATGGTGGCTGCCGGGATAGTGGGTTCATACTCCGGATCGGCCTGCGGGTTTGGTGCCGTTACTTCACTCCACGGGACGTAGTGGGCCGCTGGATTCCGGACAGCCTCGGCACGCCGATTGTGATTGGCGGAGTTCAGATCCGCACCGGCGATTACGTCCTGGCCGATCGCGATGGCGTCGTCATCATCCCCCAGGAAAGGGCAGGGGAGGTGGTGGAAAAAGTCGAGGAGGTCTTGCGCACGGAAAACAAAGTGCGCACCGCCATCCTGCAAGGGATTGATCCCCAGGAAGCTTATTTGAAATATGGAAAGTTCTGAAATCCTGGATCCGCGCCTCCTGCACCTGGCGCCCGCGGATAATGTGTATATCGCCATTGCCACCCTGCCGGCTGGAGAACGCCTGGTGATTAAGGCGCTGGAGGCCGTAGTCGTCCGGGAACCGATTCCCCTCGGTTTCAAAATCGCCGCCCGGCCCATTGCGCCCGGCGAAAAGATCATCAAGTATGGGGCGCCCATTGGATCCGCCACCTGTGCCATCGCTACCGGCGAACTGGTCCACCTGCATAACATGAAAAGCGATTATCTCCCCACCTGGACGCTCGAACCCGGCCGCTCTTATGTCCAATCCCACTGAAATTACCGCTTACTTGCGCCCGGACGGTCGGAAGGGCATCCGCAACGTGGTGGTGGTGGCCTACCTGGTCGAGTGCGCGCATCACGTCGCGCGAGAAATCGCCTGGCCCTTCCGGGAGCAGGAGGTACACTTGATCGGCTTCGGGGGCTGCTATCCCAATCCCTATGCCGACCGGATGATGCGGGCTTTATGCACCCATCCCAATGTGAACTCGGTCCTGCTCGTGGCTCTCGGCTGTGAGAGTTTTGACCGCGCCGGCCTGGCCCAGGCAGTGCGCGGCTCCGGCCGGCCCGTGCATACGATCTGCATTCAGACCGCCGGCGGCACCCGCCAGAGTGTAGCCGAAGGCCGGGCCTGGGTTCAGCAGAGGGTCCAACGCCTTCCGGATGCCCCGCGCGGCCCCATGGGCCTCCACGAACTCATCGTGGGAACGGTTTGTGGCGGTTCCGACGCCACCAGTGGCATCACCGCCAATCCCGCCATCGGCCGGGCCTTCGACCAGTTGGTGGCCGCCGGGGCGGCGGCCATTTTCGAGGAGACCGGTGAATTGATCGGCTGCGAGCACATCATGGCGGAGCGGGCCGTGACCCGGGAATTGGGTCGGGAATTGATCGGGGCCGTGGCGAAGGCCGCCCAGTATTATTCCGTGCTCGGCCATGGCAGCTTCGCCGTCGGCAACGCGGACGGCGGCCTGACCACCCAGGAGGAGAAATCGATGGGGGCCTACAGCAAAAGCGGAGCCTCGCCGATCTCCGGCCTCCTCAAACCGGGCGACACCCCGCCGCGGGGCGGCTTGTATCTGCTGGATGTGGTGCCGGACGGCGAGGTCCGTTTCGGCTTCCCCAACATCAATGACAACGCGGAAATCGCCGAACTCATTGCCTGCGGTTCCCACCTCATCCTGTTTTCCACCGGCCGGGGTTCGGTGGTCGGTTCCGCGATTGCCCCGGTGCTCAAAGTGTGTGCCAACCCGGAAACCTATCGCCGCATGACCGAGGATATGGATATCGACGCCGGCCGGATATTGGAGGGCGCCGCCACGCTGGACCAGGTGGGGCAGGAAACCTTCGCGTCCACCCTGGCGGTGGCCCAAGGCCGGCGCACCGCCTCCGAGGCGCTCGGCCACCAGGAATTCATCCTCACCTATAAAAGTTTCGAGCCGCTCGGCCCGTCCTGCCTGCCTCTTTCCAAATAGAAAGCCAGCCATGCCCACGCCCTTGGATTGGTCATTCCGGCTGGATCGCGCGGCACCCAGCGTGGGGCGAACCGCGATGGGCTCCCTGGCCCGCGCCGCCTGGTGGTGCTGCCTCCTGGTGTTCGGTCCCGGCCCGGCCACCCCGGCGGAAACCATTCTGCCCGAAGGCACGGCGCCTCCCCCCATTGTGAGCCGGCATTTCCCGGACCGTGTGCATGAGTTTGTCTGGCGGAATTGGGGCCTCGTCGATCCGGGCAAACTGGCGGCGATCCTGGGCACCTCGAGCGAGCGCGTCCAGGATCTGGCGTCCGCGATGGGCTTGCCGCCCGCCGGAGTCATCCCGGTGGAGATGAAGGCGCGCGGCTATATCACCTTGATTCGCCGCAATTGGCATCTTTTGCCCTATGACCAATTGCTGGCGCTGCTGGAAATGCCGCCGGAAAAGCTGGCCTTTACGCTGCGGGAAGACGATTTTCTCTGGATCAAGCTGGGCAGCCTCAAGCCCCGGTGCGAACCGCTCCGTTACCAGCCGCCCGCGGCGGAAGCGCAGCGCCGGGCAGCCGCGATCCGCCAGGTGGTGGAGCAGGAGTTTGGCGGTGGAATTCGTGGGCCGGCCGAGCCGCGTTTCAGCTTTGTCCGGAAACTGAGCACTCCCCTGGCGCCAGGCGCCGCCGCCAAATCCGCTGGAAACGAACCAGTTTCATTGTGCCTGGTTTATTCCTACCTGGCCGTTTACGGGGATCCGCTGCTGAATCCGGAACTGGATCCTTACCCGGAGGGATTCCTCCAGCGGCTTTCCGCGGTGGGCGTCAATGGCGTGTGGCTGCACGCAGTCCTGCGCGACCTGGCTCCCGGCGGCGCCCTGTTCCCCGAGTTCGGAGCGGGCCACGAAAAACGTCTGGCCAACCTCAAATCCCTGGTGGAGCGGTGCGGGAAGTACGGGGTCCGGGTTTTCTTGTATATGAACGAGCCGCGCGCCATGCCCGAGCCGTTCTTCGCCAAGCGGTTGGAGTTGGGCGGGGTGCGGGAAAACGGGTTCACCGCCCTGTGCACCTCGCATCCGGCGGTGCGCCAATGGCTGGCTGATGCCCTCGCGCAGGTGTTTCGCCAGGTGCCCGGCCTGGGGGGGATTTATGCGATCACCGCTTCCGAAAACCTGACCAGCTGCGCCTCCCATGGGGCCTGGCAATCCTGCGCACGGTGCCGGAGCCGCACCGATACGGACATCATCGCGGAGGTCGCCAGCGTGCTGGAGGAGGGAGTCCACCGCGGCAACCCCCAAGCGGAGGTGATCCTGTCCGACTGGGGCTGGAAAGGCCATGGTGACGCGCGCGCGATTATCGCCCGGCTGCCCAAACGGTCCTGGCTGATGTCCGCCAGCGAATGGAGCCTGCCGATCGAGCGGGGCGGCATCCAGAGCGAGGTGGGCGAATATTCCATCTCGGCGGTGGGGCCCGGGCCGCGCGCGCGGCGGCATTGGGCGGCCGCCCGGGCAGCGGGGGTGAGGCCGGCGGCGGAGATCCAATTCAACAACACCTGTGAAATCGCCAGCATCCCCTATTTGCCCGTGCTGGACCTGGTGGCCGAGCACATCCACAACCTGGCGCCCTTCCAGCCGCAGGGAATGCTGGTCGGCTGGACCATGGGCGGGCATCCATCGCCCAATTTTCAGCTGGCCCAGCGGCTCAACCAAACCCCAGTCCCCGGCGTGGAAACGGTGCTGGAGGGCCTGGCCCGGGACCGGTTTGGCAAGGACGGCGCGCCGCACGCGCGCCGGGCGTGGTCCCTGGCGAGCGAGGCGTTCCGCCAGTATCCGTTCCACATCAGCGTGGTTTACCATTCCCCCATCCAGTGGGGTCCGGCCAATCCCCTGTATCCCGTGAAAACCGGTTACCGGGCCACCATGTGGGGCATTCCCTATGACGACTTGGAAGGCTGGCGGGGACCGTATCCGCCCGGGATTTTTGCCGCGCAGTTTGAGAAGGTGGCGGCCGGATTTGAACTCGCGGTGGCGGAACTGGCATGGGCGGCGCAAAACTCTCCGGCCGCCCAGCGCAGCCAGGCGGAGGATGACGTGCGGTTTGCCCGGGCGGCAGCCATGCACTTCCAGGCGGTGGCCAACCAGGCGCGCTTTGTGATGGCCCGCGATGCGTTGGCGGAAGCAGGCACGCATCCGGCCCCGGCGGAACGCGCCCGCTGGCGGGCGGAGATCCGGGGTTGCCTGGAGGCCGAGATCCGCCTGGCCCGCCAGCTTTATCCCCTGGTATGCGCCGATTCGCGGATTGGTTTCGAGCCGTCCTGCCACTATTTTTACCTGCCGCTCGACCTGGTGGAAAAAGTGGTGAACTGCCGCTGGCTGCTGGAGCAATTCCCGTGATGATGGGCGCTAAATCCAGTGCAAAGTGGGATGGACCTGCCGGTTCCGCCGCGCTAAGGTGGGGCCATGCTACTGGAAAAAACAGGGTTCCTGCTCGCCGCCGCCTGGCTGATCATTCACCAGCCAGCGACCGGAGCGGCGGCGGATGCGTTTGATGAAAGCACGCCCCTGGCGCTGCCCGCAGTGGGCAGTCATGCGTTGCGGATCATTTCCCCGCAGGTTTTGGAGCTGCTGCGGGTCACCACTCAAGATCCGGATCCGGCCCGCGTGAAGGAGTGGGATTTCGTGGGCACCAATGGCCAGCCCCGGCTGCCGAACGCCGCCGAGTTCACGGTCCGGGCCGATGGCCAGGCTTGCGGAGTGGCCCGCGTGGGTTTCAAGCGCCGGGTATGGTATGCGCCTTTGAAACGTCGTGATCTGCGGATCGGCAATTACCTTTGCCTGGAGCTGGACCGGGCGGTGGCGGTGGGCCAGGAGGTGGTGGTGGAAAACCCCGGCGGCCGCCTTTGGCCAGCCGCGCAGATGCGTTTCGCCGCCCGCATGGACCCCATGCGGTGGAGCCCCGCCCTCCACGTGAACCAGGCTGGCTACGTGCCCGGCTTCCCAAAAAAAGCCATGGCGGGCTATTACCTGGGGAGCCTGGGTGAACTGCCCCTGGCCGGCGCCACCGGCGGCGCCAATCCGGCCACCTTCACCATTGTGGAGGCGCGCTCCGGCCGGGAGGTTTTTGCGGGCCCGCTGCGGCCGCGTCGCGACCAGGGCTTCACCTTCCCCACCTACCAACAGGTGCTGGAAGCCGATTTCTCCCGGCTCCGCACGCCCGGCGAATACCGCCTGGCGGCGCCCGGCCTGGGAGTTTCCTTCCCGTTCCGCATTGACGAGGGCGTGGCGGCGGCCTTTGCGCGCACTTATGCCCTGGGCCTGTATCATCAACGCTGTGGCACCGCGAACGAACTGCCTTTCACCCGCTTCGCGCATGGCCCCTGCCACCGGGCGCCTGCGCAAGTCCCCACCCCGGACTTCAAGGCCACGCAGCGGTTCATCCAGGGCATGTCCGACGGCGCCCAAAAGGATCCCCGTCATACCGCGCCCCAACTGCGCGGGGTGGACAGCTCCCTCTATCCGTTCGTGAGGCAGGGCCAGGTGGACGTGAGCGGCGGCCACCACGATGCCGGTGATTACAGCAAATACACCATCAACAGCGCGGCCCTCATCCATTACCTCGTCTTCTCGGCGGACGCCTTCCCCGGGGTGGGGGAGCTGGACAACCTGGGCCTGCCGGAGAGCGGCAACGGGCAAAGCGACCTGCTGGAGGAAGCCCGGTGGGAGGCGGATTTCCTGGCGAAAATGCAGGATGACGACGGCGGTTTTTATTTCCTGGTTTATCCCCGCGAGCGGGCCTACGAGGACAACGTGCCGCCCGACCAGGGGGATCCGCAGGTGGTCTGGCCCAAGAATACCAGCGCTACGGCCGCCGCCGTCGCCGCCCTGGCCCAGATTTCCTCCTCCCCGCGTTTCCGGAAGCAGTTCCCGGGGCCGGCGGCAACCTATCTGCAAAAGGCCCGCAAGGGCTGGGCTTTCCTGCAGGCCGCCATTGCCCGGTATGGCCGCAACGGCGCCTACCAAAAAATCAGCCACTACGGGCACGAATTCCTGCACGACGACGAACTGGCCTGGGCGGCCACGGAACTCTTTCTGGCCACCGGCGACCGCGCCTTCGAACGGGAGGTGGCCGGGCGGTTTGATCCGGCGGACCGCGCCACCCGCCGCTGGACCTGGTGGCGGCTGTATGAGGGCTACGGCTGCGCCGTGCGCAGCTACGCTTTCGCGGCCCAAACCGGCCGGCTGAAGGTGGAGCAAATGGATGCCCGGCACCTGGCCGCCTGCCGGAAGGAAATCCTCGCCGCGGGCCAGGACCAGTTGCGCTACGCCCGCGAATGCGCCTACGGCAGCGGTTTTCCCGACGCCAACAAACGGTTCCGCAACGCCGGCTGGTATTTCTCCACCGGCCAGGCGTTTGACCTTGCCGTGGCGCTGCAGCTCGAGCGCCAGGATGGCGCCAGCGTGGTGGAGACGGATTTGTTTGACGCGATCCTGGCCAACCTGAACTACGAGGGCGGCTGCAATCCCGTCAATGTCTGCCACCTGACCGGCCTGGGCTGGAAGCGGCAGCGGGATATTGTCCACCAATTCGCCCAGAACGACCGCCGCCTCCTGCCGCCCTCGGGCATCCCCTTGGGCAACATCCAGGCCGGTTTCCAATTCCTGCATCATTACCAGAAGGAATTGGGCGCCTTGAGTTTCCCGTCCGACGGCGCCAAAGACGCGCCTTACCCATTTTATGACCGCTGGGGCGACAGCTTCAATGTGACCACGGAGTTTGTGATTGCCGACCAGGGGCGCGGCCTGGGGGCATTGGCTTACCTGATGGCCCAGACCACGCTCAAGACACAGCCCTGGAAACCCTCCGCGAACCTGCGCCTCACCGGCGTGCCGCGGGAGGCTGCGGTGGGGCAGGCTTTCACCATCCGAGCGGACCTGGCCGGGAGCGGCCTTAAGCAGGCCACCGTGGTCTGGGAAGCGCGCGGCCAGGAGCCAGGCCTGGGCGCAAGCTATCAAGTCGTCTCCAGCCTGCCCGGTGAATCGTGGGTGGAGGCGGAAGCGCAATGGCCGGATGGCCGGCGCGCATTCGCGACCGCCAATTGGGTGGTGCGCCCCCCGGCGCGTTAATTACGAGGGGCAGCCTCCGGCTCCCACCGCGCTCACGGATCGTGGTCACCGATCCCAAACTGGAGCCGCTGGCCAGGTTGTTGGCCGGGGAGATCGTTCCTGCCGCTGGCACAACCGCCCCCGGCCGTCATGCTTGAAATCCGACTTGGAGATGGCCGAAAAGATCCTGCTGGTCAGTGGGGCCGTGTCGTCGAACCGGTAACCGAAGGCATCATGGTTGAACTGCCCAGTCAGGTTCCCGTGGTGGTCGTTGGTGTTCGGACTGGTGGGGCCCCCCGCCCGTTGATTCAGGTTATCCGTCGTGAAACGGGTGTCGGTAACGTCATATAAACGTCATAAGAAAATAACAAGAAAACGAGAAATAATTTATCAAATGTATAAAATGCTGTGGATGAGGGGTTTAAATGGAGCCAGTGGCCGGGATTGAACCGGCGACCGACGGTTTACGAAACCGTTGCTCTACCGCTGAGCTACACTGGCCCTAAAGATTGGTGCTGAATGGCTTACGCCAACTCTTTCACGCTCACCAGACAGGTCTGCACGACCCCATTGGACTGGTTTAGGAGCATGGCGAACAATCAGTCCGGTCCGCCAAAACTGCCCACACGCCCCCAATGCGCCAATATCTTTAAACGGCCCCACAGCAGCGGTCAAGCTAGCATTGTTGTCGATTTAGGAAAAATTCACGGCAGCACGTGCGATCACCGGAGTTTAAAACAAGGCCCAAGCCAAAACCATCGCTGAACAAACCGGGATTTCCCGCCAGTATCAAGGGACGGGCGCCTTCACACCCGATTCCTTGCGGGTTGAGGCCGCGTAAGTCCAGGCCATTCTGGCTCCTTTTAACGCGAACCTTGCCGGTGCTGTGGGGTGTTGCGAGAGGAACTTCCTGGCTTGGCGGTAGGCCCACTTTTTTCCAGGAGATGGCAGACCGGTATATTGCAGACACTACAGCCGAGGATCCTCGAGACCGCACCCTTGGGGAATGGAAATACTCGATTTAGAGCTTTTATCGCAGACTGGAAGCCAGGTCGGTGCGTTAATTTTCCTCTTCGTCGAAGGCTTGGCAGGGGACTTCCAGGATGGCCGGCGAAATATCGCTTCCGGTTTATCCCTCAACTTGAACGAACAGGGTTGGTAATCAAATCACGCAAAAGGCGGGTGTGTAGGGCCTTTGGCAAGGCGGAAGGGGGCCATATGGCCGCGCAACATTATGGATTGGCAATCCCCATCCGCAGGGCAAACAACGTCAATTCGGTGCCATTGGCACACCCCAATTTTTTCATCAGCCGGGAGCGGGCTACTTGCACGGAGCTGGGCTTCAGCTGCATGCGAATGCCGATCTCTTTCGAGCGTTTGCCTTCCGCCACCAATTTCAGGAGTTGCTGTTCCCGATGATTGATGGTCTTGCGATTGTTGTGCCGGGTGGCAGGCAAGGTTAGCATGCGCAGATAATCACACACCACAAAGGAGGCCACCTCGGGGCAAAGATAAATGCGCTGATCCAAAACAGCCTTGATAGCCCGGCTCAATTCGACCGGGGGATTCTCTTTGATCAGATAAGCGGCTGCGCCTGCCGCGAGCGCTTTCTGCACCGACTCCAAACTGGAATCAGAGGAAAGAACGATGACTTTACCATTCGGCAAGGACGGTAACAGGCTGGCGGTAATGTCCAACCCTTGGCGATCAGGCATGGGAATATCCACGATAACGATATCCGGGCGAAGCGATTCGGCTGCTTTTAAGGCATCCCCACCATCCGAAGTTTCGGCGACAATGGAAACACCATCTATTTCCTGCAGCAATTTGCGCAAGCCTTCGCGCAACATCGCGTGGCTATCCACCAGGAGGACCTTGACTCCATCGGGTGCTGTCCGGTTTGCCAAATGGTTATTGAAACGGGGAATTTCAAGCAGGTTATTCATAATCTTCGGCATGGTTGCGGGTATTTGGCAGGTTCTTAAACTTGGGAATTGATCCAGGGGTATTTCCCCGATTCATCAATTGGTTTATTCCGGGTTTTTACCTTCATTATCCGGTGTAATTCAATTAAACTTCATTGGCGGATATTCACGAATTCACGACGGCTTGGTTCAGAATCGGCGGGCTTTCCCTGCACTTCGGGTTTTGAAGTTCGGATGGATCGTTTCATTCCACGGCTACTTTAAAAGGAGCCGCGGAGGTCCACAAGGAATTTAATTAAATTGGTCCCCCCCGGTTTTGCCGGGGTTTGACAATTCCGGGATTAATTTGTGACTGTATGGCTGGGTGTTTTGTGCGCCTTGACTCGTAGTTTTTGCCACCGAAGAATAATTGTCGTTGCACAGCCTGCCGCGGGCGCGGCAGCAACCTTTCAGGGGTGATCCAACTGGCTCCGGACAGCATTGCACAAAGTGCTTATCTGGAATGGTTTGGGTAGGAAAAGCAGGCTGTCATCCGCCAGTTTGCTCAAAGTGGAAGCCTCGGTACTGTAACCACTGGAGATGATGATTTTCAATTGCGGCCGCTCCGCTTTGAATTGCCTGGCCAGTTGGAGGCCGGTGATGCCGCCGGGCATAACCATGTCCACAAAGAGGAGATGGATCGGGTTGGTGACACTCCGCCACAAGGCCATGGCACGTTTGCCGTTGGCAGCCTCCAGCACTTGGTAACCAAACTTGCGGAGCCCCATGGCTACCATGTTCCGGAGATCCTCATCGTCCTCCACGAGAAGGATGGTTTCATGCCCGCAACCCAAACTCACCGGGTTTTGCCCTGGGGAGGGGGCCGCTGGGATGGCTTTGGAAACCGGGAAAAAAATACGGAAAGTAGTACCTTGAGCCACCTGGCTTTGCACCTCCAGCCAACCGCGGTGTTGGGCCACAATGCCATAGACGGTGGATAAGCCTAAACCGGTCCCTTTGCCAGGCTCCTTGGTGGTGAAAAACGGTTCAAAAATCCGCTTTTGAGTGGCTTCATCCATTCCGCAGCCGTTATCGGAGACCGTCAAGCAGAGGAAACTGCCCATGCGGGCTTCGGGAGAATGTTCGCTTGCTTCACGGGCCATCTCCACCACCTCGGTGCTGATCGTCAACTGGCCGCCATTGGGCATGGCATCGCGAGCATTCACAGCGAGGTTCATCAGGATCTGTTCCAGCATTCCGGCATCGGCATCGATGGCAGGCAAGCTTGAGGCTTGGCGGAATCGCAGGCGAATATGTTCGCCGATCAGCCGGCCTAGAAATTTCAATAAATTATCCACCACCTCGTTCAGGTTGACCGGCTTTACCTCCAAAATTGAGCGGCGGCTGAACAGGAGCAATTGTCGGGTCAGACCGAAGGCGCGTGCCACGGTGGCCTCCAGATCATGCAGTGCGTCCTGGGTTTCCGCATCCATGGCGGGATTGTGCTGCAATAGCCCGAGGTTCAGCGAAATGGCCGCGAGGAGGTTGTTGAAATTATGGGCCACGCCTCCGGCGAGTTGGCCGACCGCCTCCATTTTTTGGGATTGGCGCAGCCGGATTTCCAACTGCTTGCGTTCCGTAAGGTCCATGGCCACCCCCAGGATGCGATCCGGCAGCCCCTGTGAGTTGCGAACCAGCCGGCCCAGCACCCAGAACCAACGCTCCTGGCCATCGCGCAGCCGGCAATGCAATTCCGCCTGGTAAACGCCATCGCCCTCCCGGGCGCGTTTTTGCGCGGCGGCATTGGCGGTGTGGCAATCCGGGTCCAGCACCTGCAACAAGGCCTCTTCGGTGCCGGGGAAGGTATCCGGCTCAAAACCAATCATCCGTTCCAAGTTGGAGGAGATGAACAGCCGGTTGGTTTTCAAATCCCGTTCCCAAGAACCCAGTTGGGCCGCCTCCAAGGCCAGGCGCAATCTTTCTTCGGAGGTGCGCAAGGCTTCCTCGGCTTTCTTTTGGAGGTGGACATCCCGCACGGTCCCCAATAAAAAGGACTGGCCACCCATTTCAATACGGGTCAGGAGTACGGAGGCGGTAAATTCCTCGCCATCGAGACGCTGGTGCAGCCACTCAAAGTAATGGGAGCCCTTTTCCATGGCGATGCCGATCATTTCCTTTGCCTTCGCGGAGGATAGCTCGCCATCGGTTTGGTGGGCAGGAGATACATCCCAAGGCCTCAAGGTGATCAGGCGCTCCATATCGCCGGACCTGAATAAGCGAACCGCCGCCGGATTGCCGGATAAAAAAATCCAGGTGGGTGGTGCCAGGGTGACCATGGCATCCCAGGATCCCTCGAAAAGCGAACGAAAGCGCCTTTCAGATTCGCGTAAAAACACCTCGCCGTGCTTGCGCTCCGTGACATCCAAACCGATGGAAAGCAGGCAGATCTGGCCGTTGATGGTCACCAACTCGCCGCTGTAAATGCATTCCACAACCCGGCCATCCCGGGCGTGCAGCGTCAATTCCATACCTTCCACCCGCCCGCGTTCGCGGATGAGGTCGGCTTGCATCTGCAGGTCGGAGGAAATCCGGTCCAACTCGGCAGAGGCCGCGCCCACAATCTCCTCGCGGGTGACCCCTAAAACCTTCAAAAAGGCGTTATTCACATTGAGGTAGGTGCCGTCCGCCAGGTTGGAAAGGGTCATCATTACGGGGGCATTATTAAAAACGGTGGCAAATTTGGCCTCGCTGAGGCGTAAATTCTCGCGGGCCGCTTTGTCTTGGGTGACATCGGTGATGATCGCCACCGAGCCGGCGGGCTCACCTTGTGCATTGTAGCGGTAATCGTAATCCAAAACCAGATCGATTTCCTGGCTGCCTTCATTCCGCATTTTGATATTCAAAGGCGTGTGGCGCTGGCGGTCGGATGCCACCCCATCGTGCCAGGTTTTAGTGGCAGACTGACCTTCGGGAGCCGCTGGCAATTCCCACAGCTTGCGGCCGATCATGGCGCCGGGCTTTACTTTCGACATCGTCTCAAAAGCGGTATTGGCAAAAGTAATGGTGCCATCGACATCCATTTCCAATACCCCATGGGGAATAGCCTGAACCAAGGTGCGATAGCGGGCTTCCTTCTCCCGCAGGGTGTCTGCCAATCGCTGACGTTCGTCCAACTGGCGTGCCAGGGGTTTAAGCACCCAGTGATAGAGCAGGGGAGCGATTAAAGCGGTAACCACCACGGCATCCACCACCGCATTCAGCCAGTTGGACTTCAATTGCAGCCGCGGCAGTATGCTCATGGCCAGTATTTCAATCGCCATGATGGTGCCCGCGAGCACCAAGACCATCTGGCGGGGAGCTTTATGATTCATGAATCCCAGGTTGGGGATAAAAAAATTCGCCGGCGGCGGCCGGTGGCCGTCATCCCCTTCAAGCTCCCATCCGGCCCGTCAGGAAAGGCGGCCGCTGGCGGTAGGCTTCCTCCCATCCTCTGGTGCCACTGCCATTTCCCCTGTTTGCTTCCATTGTATCGCATTACCTCCTCCGATCCCGGCTGTTTTTTTACCGTTTCTGACTTAGGGGTCACATCTAATCAAATCGCGGCCCGTTGGCATGTTTCAAAACTGCGTATTTACTGCGTAGGACTGATGGCGCCTGTTCCCGCGTTGCCAAGGCACGCGCTTTAAAACTCATCCCCCCCGAAGTCCGCCTCCAGCACCTAACAACACCCATGCGAGGCCGTCTCGCCCGTATTCCGCTATCGGAATTGTTACTTCTTAAAATAACACAATAAACTGATGGATCGTGCAATCTCCAGCAAAAATTTCCCGCCATGGGAGTGGTCCGGGGCTGGTGATTGGGAAAAACAAGGGAAGAAAAATCCCGCTCAAAATCAGGATTCAGGTGCGGTCTGGAAGTAATCCTCTCCAGAAGGCTTTTTTGGCAGCAGGCGGCTTTGCCCGCTTGCTACAGATCGCCGTGGATAAGCGCCCTTGGGCGGTCGTTCACCCAGGGATCGTCCCTTGCAAATGGCTATATATGACGGAAGAAAAAGACTTTGCGCCAAAAGACCCCGACAGCACGACTGCGCCAAATGCCTGGACAGGCTGGTTGGCAGACTACCTGGTTACGATGCCATCGATGATGACGGTTTCACCCTCCTTCAAAAGGATCACCGTGCCATCGCGCTTGACGACTTTGCCCGTGCCAAAAACGCGGGATCCTTCCGACATGCCCATGATGTGCAGCGGTTGGAGAGGGATCAGGCTGCCATCGCGCTGCACGATTACCCGGCCGTTTTTCAGGGTGATCGAGTCCTTGGTGGGCAGGGGGGTGCCATCCATGGTGAAAAGTTGCCCGTCCACCAACCGGGTGCGGTAGCCATCAGCGCGGATCACGGTACCATCGGGGGTGATGGTGGCGCCATTGGTCAGGCGCAGCGGTTCCGCGATGGGTGTGGACTCGCCGTCCTTCACCAGCACCACCCGGGCGTTTTTCATGGCCAGGTGGTCCTGGATGGGCTGGATCGACCCATCCGGATTCAACAGGGTGCCGTCCATGCGGATCACCTGGCCCTCCTGCAAGGTGCGTTCCTTGCCATTGGCCAGGCTGAACGTGCCGTTGGTGTTCACGACGATCTCCGGTGGCATTTTGAATTCGTTTGTGATCGCCACCAGGTTGGTGCCCCGGATTTGAAAAGCTTTTTCCCCTTTTTTAGTCACCCCATTTAGCGCATCATCCTCCCCGGCCTGGCCCAGGCAGGCCGTGCCACCGAGCAGAAGCAGGCTGAACCACGCGAGCCGCAGGCGGCTTCCCGGCGGATTTTTCGGATGCTGCGTTTTCATGGGCTTAGCATATTATATAACCTGTCGGCTGGCAATAGCCGGCAACGCTGGTGCCGACAACGCTGGGCGATGGCTTCAGCCGGGGTCCGGGGCGGAACCTTCGCTTGCCAACCGGGAAGCGCCCCGGGTATGCTGCGCGTCAGAATAGAATGGGAAAAGAAACCATGAGCATCAGAGTTCGATTTGCGCCCAGCCCAACCGGCTATCTCCACATTGGCGGCGCCCGCACCGCGCTTTTTAACTGGCTTTATGCGCGCCATACCGGCGGCGTGTTTGTGCTGCGTATCGAGGATACCGACACGGCCCGCAATACCGCCGAAGCCGTGGAAGTCATCCTCAAGGGCCTGCGCTGGCTGGGCTTGGAATGGGACGAAGGACCGGTCTCCGGCGATCCCGCCGGACCCAGCAAAGGCGGGTTTGGCCCCTATTTCCAGTCCCAGCGGTCGGCGATTTATGCGCGGCGGATCGAGGAACTGAAGGCCAAAGGGCTGGCCTACGAGGCCGATGGCACGGTGAAGTTCCGCATGCCCCGCGAACCCATTGTGATCAAGGATCTCGTGGTGGGGGAGGTCAAACGCGAATTGACCGACCGCGAAGCCGGGGATCCAGATTTTGTAATCGTGCGGTCCGATGGCCAGCCAGTGTTCCACCTGGTGAACGTGGTGGACGACATCGAGATGCAAATCACCCATGTCATCCGCGGTGAGGACCATCTGGCCAACACGGCCAAGCATCTGGCGTTGTTCCGTGCCTTTGGCGCCACGCCACCCAAGTATGCCCACATTCCGCTGATCCTCAATCCGGATGGCAGCAAAATGAGCAAGCGGGACCAAGGCGCCTCCCTGATGACTTACGTGGACGAGGGCTACCTGCCGGAGGCGGTGGTCAATTACCTGTTGCTGCTGGGGTGGTCGCCCAAGGATAACCGCCAGGTTCTGCCCCTGGAGGAAGTGGTCCGGAAATTCGATCTACCGCAGATTTTGCGGCACAATGCCCGGTTTGACATGACCAAGCTCAACTGGATGAACGGCAAATACTTGCGCACGATCGATTTGCCCCGGTTCAAGGCCATGGGGGCGGCCGCCCTGGCCCGGGCGGGAGTGGGGCTGGCGGAGCAGCCGCCGGCTTATGTGGACGCCGCGCTGGAAACCTGCCATCAAAAAGTGGAGCTGATCTCCGAGCTGCCGGCTTACGCCGGGTTTTACTTTCAGCCGGAGGTGGAGGTTGCCGAAGCTGACCGGCTGCGCGAATTCACCCCGGAAAATATTCCCCGGATGGCCCAACTGCGGGCCGACCTGGCGGCGTTGGCTGAATTCACCGCGGAAAAGATCGAGGCCACTATGAAATCCACCGCCGCCAGTTTGGGGGTGGGGGTGGGCGTACTGGTGCATCCCACGCGATTGGCCTGCACCGCCAATGCCAAAGGCCCCAGCCTTTACCACCTGATGGCCATCCTGGGCCAGCCACGGGTGATCAAAAGCCTGGATCGCATGCTGGCTGGCCCGGCCGGCGCTTGATGGCGAGCGGGGCTGCTTTTTCAGCGTAAGGATCTCCGGCGTGTCCCGGCCGTGGGATTGGCCTGTTTTGCCGCGTCTTTTGGCGCCAAGTCCTGGCTATTCGGCTGGCCCAAAAATCTCTGGCGCAATCGTTTCCTCCCGAAGGCAGGGAATGGCCCAGCGGCCCCCGTGCCAAACGCCCTGGAACCACCCGCCAAAAAAATCCACAAAGAGATTGCGCCGGACCCCGGGACTCGTTAGGATTATTGCTCTTTTGGTACTTTGGCTTGCTGGCCGGAGTTCAGGAGAGATTGAACGGCTTTAAATAAACAACCGCAGCTCGAGGGAGCCACGGCAGCCGCAAATGCATCTAACAAGAATCCCGTTTTCCGCGGGATGGCTTGAGCGTCCCGAAGGGATGGCCAGGCCGGAACTATTGGAAAATTGTGTTGAATATCGGAATCAAAGAATTGCTGGAAGCCGGTGTCCATTTTGGACATCAGACCAAACGTTGGAACCCGAAGATGAAGCAGTTCATCTTCGATGCCCGGAATGGCATTTACATCATTGATCTCGCCAAAACGGTTGGTCAGCTTGAGGCTGCTTGCACCAAGCTCCATGAAGTCATCGGCAAGGGTGGCCGGGCGCTGATGGTGGGCACCAAGAAACAAGCGCAGGAAGCGGTGAAAGAAGCCGCCACTGCGTGCAATCAATATTACGTCACCGAGCGCTGGCTGGGTGGCACGCTGACCAATTTAAAAACCATCCGCCGTTCCATCGAGCGCCTGAAACAGATCGAGAAAATGGAGCAGGATGGCAGCATCAACAACTACGTCAAACAAGAGCAGTCCGCCATCCGTCGCGAAGCCGCCCGCCTGCACAAGAATCTGGACGGCATCCGCAACATGGACCAAAAGCCGGACGCCATGTTTGTGATCGACATCAAGCGCGAGCACAACGCCGTGGCCGAGGCGCGCCGCCTGAAGATCCCGCTGATCGCCATCGTGGATACCAACTGCGACCCGGATTTGGTGGATTTCCCGATCGCCGGCAACGACGATGCCATCCGCTCGATCCGCTTGATTTTGGGCTTGGTGGTGCAGACCATCACCCAGGCCAAGTCTGAATACGACGCCAAGTATAGCCGCCGCCGCACCGAAGAAACCCCGGCCCCCGCCGCGGAAGCGCCCGCCGCGGCCCCCGCCCCGGAACCTCCAGTGCCCGCCACTGCCCAGGATCTGGCTTCGCTGGTCAAGCCCGCCCCGGCGCCCGCCGCTCCCGCCGCTCCCGCTGCGCCAGCGGCACCGGCCGCCTGACGGCTGGCGTTGACGTAGAACCAAAAAGAAAGCGAATTTTTATTTATGGCTGAAATTACTGCTGCGTTAGTGGGCAAACTGCGTGAAATGTCCAACGCGGGCCTGATGGACTGCAAGAGCGCCTTGGTTGAAGCCAAGGGAGATATCGATCTGGCTTGGGAACTCCTGCGCAAAAAGGGCATCGCCTCGGCCGCCAAGAAAGCCTTGCGCGACGCCAAGGATGGCGTCATCGCGCAGTGTGTGCAGGCTGGTGCCCGCACGGGCGTGATCGCCGAAATCAATTGCGAGACGGATTTCGTCGCCAAGAACGAGGATTTCCGCAGCTTCTGCGAACAGGTTGTTAAAACCCTGGTCAGCGATCCGAAAGCCGACCTGGAGCCTATGCGGACTGCGCAGGTGGCGAAGATTGGTGAAAACATCAAGGTGTCCCGCTTCCAGCGTTTTGAAGTCAGCGGCAACGGCGCCGTGGCGGCCTACATCCATACCGGCTCGAAGATTGGTGTGCTGGTGGAGGTGAATGCCGGCCTGGAAGCCACCGCTCAAAACGACGAGTTCAAACAGCTCGTGCGCGACATCACCTTGCAGATCGCCGCCGCCAATCCCACCGCGGTGACGTCCGACCAGGTCGATCCCGTGCTGGTGGAGAAAGAGCGCGAAATCGCCCGCGAGCAGGTCAAAGGCAAACCGGCCCAGGTGGTGGAAAAAATTGTCGCTGGCAAGCTGGAGAAGTTCTTCCAGAACATCTGCCTCGTGGACCAGGGCTTCGTGAAGACCAATGGCGAAACCACGGTCAAGGATCACATCGCCGCCGTTGGCAAGCAGATTGGCGACACCATCACCATCAAACGCTTTGTGCGGTTCCAGGTGGGTGAAGTGGCCAGCGCTTGATCGGAATCTGATTTACTGTCCAATGCACAAGGCCCTCCGGAAGGAGGGCCTTTTCTTTCACGGCGCCAGCTGACGCCACCAGGCGTAAGGCTTCTGTCCTTGGCTGGCATTCCTCCGCTTCCTGACCCTCGGGGAATACGCCCTCGGAGGGGAAGTTCATCGCCGAGGCCAGGCGCAAAATCGCCCGCACCCTCCGCTGCAGATTCCCTCGTCCCGGGCTGAGCTTGCCTTCCATGTCCCGGCGTGGTATGCATCTGTCCATGAGACTTGCCAAGGTCTGCGCGGCCTTCATAACGGCCTGCCTGGGATTTTTCGTTTGCCCAGTCCAAGCCTACGAATTCAACAGCTCCATCAACAACGGCACGATCACCATCACTGGCTACACCGGGCCGGGAGGCGAGGTCACCATCCCCGGCGAGATGGGAGGCCTTCCCGTCACCAGCATCGCGGCCAATGCGTTTTTTTCCCAAACGAACCTGGCCACGGTTGTCCTGCCCGACAGCGTCACCCGCATCGGGCAGTGGGCTTTCTCCACTTGCACCCGCTTGTCGGAAATCCGGCTGGGTTCCGGCGTCACCTGCCTTGAAACGGGAACCTTCTGGGGATGTTCGAGCCTGGCCCATATCACGATCCCAGCCAGCGTTGCCTATATTGGCGCCCAGGCGTTTGAAACCTGCACCAACTTGACCGACGTTACGATCGTCGGCGGGGTTACCAACATTGGATTCCATGCGTTTGCCAACTGCCGGAGCCTGACCCGGGTTACGCTTCCCGGCAGCGTCACCGGCATCGAGGCCGGCGCGTTCTCCTGGTGCACCACCTTGCCGGGCCTCACCCTGCCCGGCAGCATTACCAAGATCGGTTACATGGCATTCACCGCCTGCAACAGCCTCACGAACCTCACGATCCCACCCGGCGTCACCGACATTGATTATGCCACTTTTGCCGGCTGCAACCGCCTGGCCAGCGTGAAAATTCCCGACCACGTCCTGAGCCTCGGCGACGATGCGTTCAGCGGCTGCACTTCCCTGGTTGAGGTGGTCATCGGCAAGGGCGTCACCCGCATCGGCCAGGAAGCTTTTTTTAATTGCCCCAAACTGGCTTCCGTTACGTTCCCTGCCCGGGTGAACAGCATTGGCTACCAGGCGTTTGTGGCCTGCGAGGAGCTGAAGCGTCTCCATTTCAAAGGGGGCGCACCCAAAGTGGATCCAACCGCCTTTGTGGGGCTCAATAGTCTGACCGTCTATCGTTTGCCCGGAGCCACGGGCTGGGGGCCGGCCTTGGGCGGCCGGCCGGTGGTGCTGTGGAATCCCCGGGTGGTAATCGGCGATGCCACCTTCGGCGTGCAAAACAACCGGTTTGGATTCACGATTACCGGGACGAGCGGCCTGGTGGTCGTCGTGGAGGCCTCCGACGGGCTGGCCAATCCGGCCTGGTGGCCGCTGCAAACGAACTCACTGGCTGGCGGGTCGGCTTATTTCAACGATCCCCAGTGGACCCATTATTCCAGCCGTTCCTACCGCCTGCAGATGCCATAAGGCCACCAACCGGAAAAAGGATTGGGCAGCGAAGGTCAGGAAACCTTATTGATGGTTACGGCCGGGCTCAAGCGGTGCAGTGGCGCTCGCACTTCAAAAGCTCGCATACCGTCCATGGCCCGCCGGGCATCCGGCGGCGCTTTGGTTTCCCCGGTGGTTGAAAGACTTCCCCCACAGGGACCATAATTTACTGCTCCACAGCCGCCAACCACTCGAAATCAATGCGGCCGTCGCTGGCTCCCAAAAGGGCGCCAGTAGCCCCGGGAATCAGGGCGATTTTCCACAGGCTGGTATGGAACAATCCTTGGGTGAGGCTTTCCGTTGTGGCCGGGATGCGGTGGGGAGCGCTCCTGGTTTTCACAGGACGTTGCCCTCGCTTCCCACCGCTTGGCCTGGCGGAAAAAACTTGGATTGTGCGTCCAGACGCTCAGTTCTCAAGCCGGCAAACCGCGCTAGTGTGGATTGTGACTTGTTGAATTCCATGAACCAGCAGGCTCCAACTCAGGCTAGTGGTTTGATGCCCGCGGGTAACGGCGCCCCGCCGGGTGACCCCCTCGGCAGGGTTCTGTCGGCCATTAAGACATGCGCGGAGGCAACCATTGCGGTGCCGGCGCTCGCGGATTTGCTGGGGGTCAAGACGACGACCTTGAACGCGCGATTTCGCCGGGAACACATCGCGGTGCGCACCGTTGGCCGGACCAATTTCATTCCCTGCCAACTGGCCTGCAAGCTGGCGGAACTGCACAAATATGCTCTCATCGGGTGGCCCACCCTCGAAGAGGCGAGCAAGGCGACGGCCATCAAACCAGCCACCATCAAGGCCCGCTGTGAAAAAGGCCAGTTGGAAGGACACCTGGATCTGACCAAGCGGCTCCGCGTGAATCCGGTGGCGCTCGGGAGGCTGCAAATTCGAACCAGTGCCAATTGGCCGCGGGCTGCAGCGCCAGTAAGCACTCCTCCGGCCGGCAAATCCTGGGTGAGATCCCCAAACCCCCTCCGCAAACCGGCCCGGGAACGGACGGAGTGCAGTCCGGCGCCGTCGGCACGGGTTGCCCTGGCCCCCGTCCCGGCGCACGAAGTACGCGTGATTGGGAGAAAAGATTATGGGTTGGAGGAAATCCCGACCGAGTCTCCCCGGCCAGCCGTGAACCAGCCGCAAAACCGGCCGAAGCCATCAAGCCCGTTGTGCTACGACCCCGACCGCCCCCCGTGCGTCTCGGAATGCCGGGTGGGCCAGGCCATTTTCTACGGGCCATACGAAGGCCGGATAATGAAAGTGATTGAGGATCCCTTCTGCCCGAAAATCAAGGTGCATTTCCCTGGCCATGGCGTGCCGGAAATGAGAGAGGTGCTGTTGGCGGTGGGCAGGCGCAGGCTCACGGATGCCTCCCAAACGGTTTAAAACTCAAGCAACGCTTTTTTCAAGCCGCTGCCCGATAATACCGGACTTTCGGCTCAGGAACACGGTTCGTGGGCCTTGCCCCCAGCTAATCCGTATGCTCGCACCATCATCACCCGCCAGCCCTTCGCTGGGGAAGCGACCCGTTCCGGCTGGCTTCCCGCCGCGCCTTAAAAGAGTTTCGGGCGTCCCGCTGCGCGCCATTTCCTGGTCGGCTGGCTGGTCATCGTCCAGGGCCGCGATGCGGCGCCAAGGCCGAGCCTGCCGGCTGGCCGATGGGCAACCCAAAATCCCCGCCCGGCAACGGGCTTCACGGTTTCAGGAGCACCTTCATCAGGCCGGGCTCCTGGCGGTATAGGCGGTCGAACCATTGCGGGCCTTCCGCAAGCGGCGCGCTGGCGCTGATCAACGGGGCCACCTGGACCAGGCCCCGGGACATCATGGAGATGCAGGCCGGGTAATCCCCCCGGGAAGCGCAGGAACCCAGCACGGTGAGTTCGCGGGTCACGGCGAGCTGGAGGGGAAACTCGATTTTCGGGGCCACATTGCCGATCAGCGTCAGGGTGCCGCCTTTGCGCAGGCAGTTGACGGCCAGGTTGACCGGCGCGGTGGCGCCCACGGCTTCGACCGCGACATCGGCGCCCCGGCCATCGGTGGCTTGCTTGACCGCGGTGGCGAGGTCGCCGTTTTGGGGATTGCAGGTTTCGTCGGCCCCCAGCTGCCGGGCCAGTTCCAGGCGGCGTTCGTCAAGGTCGGCCGCGAAAATCCGCCCGCAACCGGCCAGCCGCAACGCCTGGATGACCGCCAGGCCGATCATCCCCGCGCCGATCACCACGGCGGTGGCGCCCAGGGCGATCCGGGAGCGGTCCACCGCATGAAAGGCAATGGAAACCGGCTCGATGAGGCAGGCGTGTTCCAGGCTGAAGCGTTCCGGAAGGGAATAGACGATGTGTTCCGGCACGGCGACATACTCGGCAAAGGCACCGTGCTGGCGATAATCCCCGCAGGAGACGCCCAAAACCCGGCGGCGGTCGCATAGGTTGAGATCGCCACGGCGGCAAAAAAAGCAATTCCCGCAGTAAATGGTGGAGTCGAAAGTGACGCGGTCGCCGGCTTTGAAGCGGTCCACCTCGGAACCGGCCTGGGCCACCACGCCGGCGGCCTCGTGCCCCATGACGATCGGGGGGATGCGGCGGCCCGTCGAGCCGTCGAAGCCGTGCACATCGCTGCCGCAGATGCCACAAGCCCGCACGCGGATCAAAACCTCCCGGGGGCCGATTTGCGGCTCCGGCAGGTCGGTGATTTCCATTTGTTTGTACGCTTTTAAAACGAGGGCTTTCATAAAGGGAGGTGGTTCAGCCGGGGCGCCTGGCTTTCCCAGGCCCGCCGGAACGGATATAGCAGGATGGTTTTGAGCAGGATCTGGCGGATCACCGCCCGGGGCACTTTGATGCGCTGCCGGGCGTCCAGGACATTGCCGCCGGCCAGTGCGTCGAGGGTCTTGAGGCCAATCAGGACCGGCCAGGCGCAGGCCAGGCGCAGGCGCAGCTGCCGGCGCGGCAGGCGGAGGGTATAGCTCCAACCCGCCTGGAGCCGGGTGCGGGCCTGGCCCAGGTAGTGATCATACACCGGTTTGAAGCGCGCCATATGATCCAGGTTTTGCAGGTCGGCAGGCGCCAGGCCAGCCCGTGCCAAGGCATCCTGGGGCAGGTAACAGCGGCCCTGGCGGAGGTCGCCGGGAAGGTCGCGCAGGATGTTCACCAGCTGCAGCCCCTGGCCGAACTGGCGGCCGTGATCCAGCAGAAAGGCATGTGTCCCGGGGTCGGGATGGAACAGGTGGGCGGTGCAGATATGGGTCCAGAATTCACCCACGCATCCGGCCACGCGGTAGGTGTAATCATCCAGCTCGGCGTCGTTGCGCAAAGCGGTTACGCGGTCCTCGGAGGCGCCGCCGAAGCGTTCCAAATCCAGCACCTGTCCGCTGGTGATGGTGGCCAGCACCCCGGCTATGAATTGCCGGTCCGGGGCGGGTTGTGCCGCCAAAACCCCGAGGATCTCGGCCTGCCGCTCCAGGAGGATGCGTTCCGCGGGCGGCCCTTGGTGGGAAGCCAGGCCAGCCAGGATCCCGCCCGCCTGGGAACCGGTGGCGGACGCTTCCGCGGCGGGGATGGATGGGCCGGCAGCCCGGTCCTGGATTTGTTGTTGGTACCAGCGCAGGGCTTCCAGGCGGCGGTCGATGGGGACCAGCTTGGTATCGGCGATGGTGTCGGAAGTGCGGGCCAGCAAATAGGCCAGCCCGATTTGGGGTTGCACAGCTCCGGGCAGCACGCGCAAGGTCAGGAAAAAAGAACGGGACACGTCCCGCAGCAAACGGCTCAGCGATGGGGTCAGGGCGGCAGCCATGGGCGGGGCTGTCTACGGCTTGGATTTGGCCTCGTCCCGGGCGAGGAACTTTTGCCAGCGGCGGAGCTGCCGCTGGACCTCGCGGTCGCCCGGCGCGCCGGTCAGGTTGCGGCGGGCCATGGCTTGGTCCAGGTCAAACAAAGCGTGGACGCCGGCGTCGAACAGCGGCTCGATGGATTGGTATTCCGCCAGGGTCAATTCGTTGAGCTTTTTGCCCTTTTGCTCGGCCAGGGCCACGGCGGCGCCCACCGCGTGGTGGGCCTGGCGGAAGGGCAGGCCGCGGGTGACCAGGTAATCGGCCAGGTCCGTGGCCAGCAAAGCTGGATCCGAGGCGGCCGCGCGGCAGACGGCCTCGTTGACGGAGGTATGCCGGAGCATGGCGGCCACGATCTGGACGGTGGCCCGCACGGTATCGGCGGTGTCGAACAACGGCTCCTTGTCTTCCTGCAGGTCGCGGTTATAGGTCATCGGCAAACCCTTGAGCAGCACCAACAGGGATACGAGGTTCCCCACCACGCGGCCGGTTTTACCGCGCGCCAGCTCGGCGATGTCCGGGTTTTTCTTCTGGGGCATGAGCGAGGAGCCGGTGGTGTAGGCGTCAGCGATCCGGATGAAATTGAATTCGCTGCCAGCCCAAAGAATCAGATCTTCCGCGAGCCGGGACAGGTGCACCGCCAGCAAGGCCGACGCCGAGGCAAACTCCACGATGAAGTCGCGGTCGCTCACGGCGTCCATGGAATTCTGGCTCACCAGCGGCCGTTTTTTACCATCGATGAAATGCAGGTATCTGGCCACAAATTCGCGGTCGAGCGGCAGGGTGGATCCGGCCAGGGCACCGCTGCCCAAGGGGCAGATGTTCACCCGTTTCCAGGCGTCGCGCAGACGGCCCGCGTCGCGCTCCAGCATTTCCACGTAAGCCAGCAGATGGTGGGCAAAAAACACCGGCTGGGCGCGCTGCAGGTGGGTGTAGCCGGGCAGCGGGGTGCGCGAGTGCCTGGCCCCCAACTCCACCATGGCGCTCTGGAGATTGCGGATTTCCAGGATGAGCGCATCGATTTCATCCCGCAGCCAGAGCCGCATATCCAGGGCCACCTGGTCATTCCGGGAGCGGCCGGTGTGCAGCTTGGCGCCCGCCGGCTCGCGGCGGGTCAGCTCGGCTTCGATGTTCATGTGCACATCTTCCAGATCCGGCTTCCAGGTGAAGTGCCCCGCGGCGATCTCCTGGCTGATGGCGTCGAGTGTGCGGATGATGCCTTCCGCCTCGGCCTGGCTGAGCAGGCCGGCCTGCCGCAGCATGGTGGCGTGGGCCAGGGAGCCGAGGATGTCGTAGCGCCACAGGCGCCAGTCAAACGAAATGGATTCCGTGAAGCGGGCCACATCTTCGCCCGGCCCCTGCGTGAATCGTCCACTCCGTGAAACGGGTTTTGATTTTTTCATAACGTCCTCCGGGCCGCTCCGTTTTTCTGTTCGCAGCCATGGTCAGGAAACGGTCCCAAGGCCGTAATGCTTGACTTTTCGCGCCTTAAAGTCACGCATTTTAATCGGCACGCGGCGCGGCCGGGCGGTTCCGCCCGTTCCGCCCCGGGAGGCACCGTGGGTTTTCCCATGGCGACAGCCATGGATGATGGCGCGGTCGGGATTGGGGGGCAGGGGGGCGTTTGGCGGAGAAGACCCCCGCGCGGCTACCACTGGTAAAGCCAGGTATAGGTGGTGTAAACGGTCGCCGGCGGGTCATGGAAGACTTTGTCCCCGATCTTTTCGCCGCAGCGGCAGGTCAGCCGCAGGCCGTTTTGGAAGAATACCGGATCGTCTTCGTGGAAGCGATACCCGGAGAATTCGTTTTCCTGGCTGTTAAAATGTGTCAGACCCGCGATCGGTGTGTAATAACGGCCTTTGTTGAAATAGTAGGTTCCGAGGAAATAATCCTCGAGGCCGGAGGAGAGCATCAGCGGCTCGCGGGCGCCGTTCAGGTAAGCGCGCATGCAGGCTTCCATGAAGCTGAGGTCTTTCCAACTGCCCGATTTGCGCTGGCCTTTGGCCTCCATCGTGACCTGGTAGAGGGCGCCACTGCCTTGGACCTGGCAGAGGTTGAATTCCTCCAGCGGTTGGGCGGTGTGTTTTTCGAGTTTGTAGAGCCGCAGGCGCGCGTTCTCGGGCAGGCGGACACCGCCGATTTCGACCGGCAGGTTTTCGGTGCCGCGGATGATCCACCAGAACATGGGATTATCCTCCGCGTCGGGAGCGCGCTGGGCGGTGATCCGCACGCCGTGTCCGAATGGGACGCGGTAGGTGTTGTGCACGCTGTTCGGGGCGCCCGCCTTGCCGATGCGCGCGGTGCCCCAGGGTGCAAAGTCATCCCCGAAACCAATCCCGTGCCCGAGGTATAACTCCATGTCGATGGCAGCGTTCGTTTCGCCGTCCGTGTAGATGCGGATGCGGGTGCGCTCCACCCCCTTGAACGCCCCCCCGAACCACATGTGCGTGAGGCAGCCTTGGCCTTCCTTGCGGTATAGCTCGGCCTCCTGGCCACCGCCCAGGACGCGCAATTCCTTGCCGATGGTGCCGAAGGTTTTCAGATCCGCCAGGCCGGCAGCGTTCAGCTGGATCGCGCCGAGCAGACCTACCGCTGCCGTCAACCAGGATATTCTCTTCATATTCACAGTCCTTTCCTCATTGGGTTATGCTGGCTGGGATCTTAAAGCCCGGTTTTTTTTTAGCCACCATAATCCGGGGCGGTTGCCCCAGCCGGGCGGAGCGGAAAAAGAGCTGGGTTTTGGTTTGTGCCAAGCCGGGGCCGCCGATAACAATGAGCCCCGCATATGCTTGGAATATTATACGCGATGATCACGGTGCTGGCGTGGGGCACCTGGCTGGCCCCGTCGCAAAACGTGCCGTTGAAAAACCAGCAGATCAAGGCCTTCTATGTCGGCTCCGTGAACCTGATACTGGCGTTCCTGATCAGCCTGGGGCTGGGCTTGGGGCAGGTCACATGGAGCGGTTTCTGGCTGCCTTTCCTGGGCGGCCTCATCTGGGCCTTGAGCGGCCTGTGTGCCTTCACGGCCACTCATCACCTGGGCATGGCCCGGGCGTTTGGCATCTGGGCGCCGCTGAATATCATGGTGAGCCTGGTGTGCGGGGTGGTGATGTTCCAGGAATTCCGCAACACCAGCTGGCTGAACCAATTGCTGCTGGCGGGCGCCATCGTAGTGATCATCGCGGGCGTCTTGTTGATCATTTTTGCCCGGGGGGGCGATTCCGGCCCCCGGCCCCACCAGAATCGTGCGCTGGGGCTGCTGGGCGCGCTCGGTGCCGGCGTCCTGTGGGGGATCTACTTCATCCCCATCAAACTGTCCGGGGTGTCCATGTGGATCGGGGCCCTGCCCATGGCGGCTGGCATCTTTACCGGCAGCGGGCTGCTGGTGTTGCTCGGGCGGCAAAGCCCCCGGCTTGAACGCCGGGGGGATTATTGGCGCATCGGTGCCACCGGCCTCCTTTGGACCACGGGCAATTATGGCATGCTGCTGCTGGTCGGCCACCTGGGCGCAGGCAAAGGCTACACCATCGCCCAGCTTTCCGTGGTGGTGAACGCGCTGGTGGGGATATTCCTCCTGAAGGATCCGCTGCCCGGAAGCCGCGCGGCGGGGATGACGCTCATCGGCTGCGTGCTCGCTACCGCGGGCGGGATCCTGTTGGGCAATCTCAATAAATAGCCGTAGTTTGGCCTGCGTTTTCCCGCCGGGGCGGACGCCGGCCGCGGGGTGCCGTGCGCCAAAAGCAACGGTAACCCGGGTGGGGGTTGCGGTCTGGCTTGGGCGTGAATTTTGGCTTGGCAATCCGGAGCGTTGCCGGAGAATGGCCACATGACATCGCCACCAATTTTTTCCCGGGCCGCTTGGGCGGCGCTATTCTGCGGGTTCCTGGTTTTTCCGCTGGCGCCCAGCCAGGCCATGGAGTTCAACCTCCAGCGGCGCGATCCGCAGAGCGGCGTGGCCTCCATCAGCCGGGAGAACCTGGATCCGCGCCAGACGGCGCTGGTGATTGTGGACATGTGGAACTGGCACTGGTGCAAAACCTCCACCCAGCGGGTGGGCAGCCTGGTGCCGCGCATGGCCGAGGTGGTGGCGCGGTCCCGGGAAATGGGCATGACCATTTTCTGGTGCCCCTCGGATGTGGCCGACAATTATGTGGGCACACCCGCCTACGAAGCCGCATTCAACGCGCCCAAACGGCCGCTGCCGGCCCTGCGCAAAATCGAGTGTCCCCCGGCGCCGGATGGCGGGGGCTGCACCTGCGGGCCGGAACGCTGCCAGGGCAATTATGGGTGGGATGCCATGAATCCGGATTTGCGCGTGGCGGATACGGACCTGATGCCCAACGATCTGGAAACGCTTTACTCCATCTGCCGGGAGCGGGGCATCACGCACTTGATTTACATGGGAGTGCACACCCAGGTTTGTCTGCTGGGCAAATCGATTGGCCTGCTTAATTTGAGCAAAGCCGGATTCAGCTGCCTCCTGGCCCGGGATCTCACCGACGCCCACGGCATGTATGATCCGGTGAAAAAAATCACCCCGGACGATTTCACCGCCAGGGTGGTGGAACACTTCGAGAAATACCTGGCCGCGACCATCAACTTCGCCGAGGATCTCCGGCGGGCCGGCCGCTGGCAGCAGGCGCGGCCGGTGGACCCGGTGCGCGTCACGCCCTGGGGAGTTCCGGCCCGGCCGCACCTGTTCCCCAAGGAAATCACCGTCACCCTCACCACCCCTTGGCAGCCTCAGGCGGAGATCCATTATACGCTGGATGGCTCGGAGCCAGGCCTGGCGTCGGCACGTTATACGGGGCCGTTCCAAATCCGTGAGACCACCCACCTGCGGGCCATGGCCTGGCAGAATGGGGAGCCGGTTTGCCTCCCCTCCGAGGGATTCTTTGCCCGGCTGCCCGAGGCACCACCCATGCCCGATATCCATCTCGCGGACTTGACGCCAGTGCGGGTGGCCGGGCCGGGGCACTCACCCTCCTCCAGCGACCACCGTTATTCACCGGTTTCCAGCCCACCCCAAAAGGATCGCAGCAACCGGCAGGCCGGGCTGCGGCTGCGCGGGCAGGATTACCAGCGCGGCATGGGGGTGCACGCGCCCAACCACCTGGTTTACCAGGTCAAACCGGAATATGCGCGGTTTGTGGCCCTGGCGGGTGTGGACGAACGCATCCTGGAGATCAATAACGGCTCCAACCTGGCCAAATACCCCAGCGTCGTGTTCAAAGTGATCCTCGATGGACGATGCGTCGCCGCCAGTCCGGTCATGAAAATCAGCGAGGTTCCCTGGCGTTTCAATGTGCCCATCCCCCCCGGCAGCCGCCAGATCAGCCTGGTGGCCACCGATGCGGGTGATGGCAACCGGGAAGACCTAGCCAACTGGGTCAACGCGGGCTTCGTGGGCAGGAGATGAGCGGTCAGGCTTCGAGGATGAGCCAAACCGCCCCTTCGGCGGCCTCCAATTTCAAGGCCTCCAGCCGGCCACCGGTGCAGGGGCCGCGCACGCAGAGGCCGGTCAATGGCTCGTAGAGGGCGGCATGCGTCCGGCAGATGAAGTGGCGGCCATCCCGGGAAAAGAAGCGTTCGTCACCCATATCCAGGGGGATGGCCAAATGCTGGCAGCGGTTTTCATAAGCCACCCAACGGCCCTGGTGGCGGGCGAGGAATCCCTTGATGGATTGGCCACCGCGCTCAAATTCAAAGGCCCGGCAGCCGCCCTCCTCGAGATCGTTCGTATTGATTAAGTGAATGCGTTTCATATCCAGCAAAACAAACCGGCTGCAAAGTAATCCCGGTTGTGCCAATTGAAAAGTGAAGTCCCGGTTGATTATGCTTTTTGAGGGGGCGGGTGCCGTGGCGGCAATAAATAAACCTTGCCTGGCCAGGCCCGCCGGTGGTTGATGAATTATGGCAAATACCATGAGGCCGGACCAAGGGTGGGTGGCAGCGGCCCAGACTGTAAAAGCGGCGGAGGCGCTGCTGATCACAGCCGGGGCCGGCATGGGGGTGGATTCCGGCCTGCCAAATTTCCGGGGCCGGGAAGGTTTTTGGCGGGCCTACCCGGCCGCCGCACGGATGGGTTTGGCCTTCGAGGAACTGGCCAATCCCAGGTGGTTTAAGGAGCATCCCCGGCTGGCGTGGGCGTTTTACGGACAGCGGCTGAATTTATACCGGGCCACCGTGCCGCATGCCGGATTCGGCCGGTTGCTGACTTGGGCAACCGCCAAGCCCCGGGGTTTCTTTGTTTTTACATCCAATGTGGATGGGCAATTCCAGGCGGCCGGTTTCCCCTCCGGCCAAATGGTGGAATGCCACGGGTCCATCCACCATTTCCAGTGCTGCGAGCCTTGCTGCGATGCGGTCTGGGAGGCCCGCTCCGAGGTGGTATTGGTGGATGAGGAGGCCTTCCTGGCGCGGGAGCCATTGCCCCGTTGCCCGCATTGCGGAGGACTGGCCCGTCCGAACATCCTGATGTTCGGTGACGACGCCTGGATTGGTGGACGGACCGATGCCCAGGATGACCGGTTCCGAGCCTGGCTCGCCGGCCTGGAAAAGGACCGGGTCCACTGCGCGGTCATTGAGTTGGGCGCCGGGACGGCGATTCCCACCGTGCGATTCTGCTCCGAAAGGGTGGCCCGCCAGTTGCACGGCGGCTTGATCCGGATTAATCCCCGCGAATGCCAGGTGCCGGGTGGGCATTGGGGATTGCCCATGGGTGCCTTGGAAGGGATCGAGCAACTAGCTTGTCAGGGTGCAACTCTTTGACTTGCTTTCCAAACGGCGGCGGGAGAGAAAGTCCCCTGAACTTGGAAAAACCGTGAAATAGAATATGAATCTGAAACTGGCTTTGTTAATTAAGCCAGCCTGGCTGGCAGGCTGGCTGTTGCTCGCTGTGTCCCACCCGGCCTTTGGCCAGCCCTTGCCCTTGGCTCAGCCAGCGAGTGCGGGTTTTTCCGTTTCGCGCCTCGAAAAAATGCACTCGGTGATCCAGAAATTCATCGATGACGGCAAGCATGCCGGAGCGGTGACGATGATTGTCCGCCAGGGAATGATCGTGGATTGGCATACTTATGGCACCCGCGATCTGGAGACCAAAGCCCCCATGGAAAAAGAGACGATCATGCGAATTTATTCCATGTCCAAAATCATCACCAGTGTGGCGGTCCTGATGCTGCTGGAGGATGGGCGGTTCAACCTGGAAGATCCGGTGGCCAATTTCATTCCCGAACTCAAAGGCGTGAAGGTTTTCAAAAGTGGCACGGCCGACCATCCGGAACTGGTCGACGCGAAATCTCCCATCACCATCAAGCACCTGCTGACGCATACCGCTGGCTACACCTACGGATCCACCAATAATCCAGTGGATGAGCTTACCCGGCGGGCGGATCTGTGGAACGCGCCCTCGTTCAAGGAGTTCATCACCCGCGTTGGCAAACTGCCGCTGGCGCATCAGCCGGGCGAAGCTTTCCTGTACGGCATCAATACGGACATTCTGGGTTACCTGGTGGAAGTAGTTTCCGGGCAAAAGTTTGAGGATTTCCTCCAGGAGCGCCTTTTTAACCCCTTGGGCATGGTGGATACCGGGTTCCTGGTTCCGGAACGAAAACGCCCACGGTTGGCCAGGATTTACGGGCCGGGGCCGGATGGCAAATTACAGGTCATGGCGCCCATCCTGGATTCATACCACGGGCCTGGCCAGGGCTTTCCCAGTGGCGGCGGCGGTCTGTTTTCAACCATTGGGGATTATGCCCGTTTTGGGCAGATGCTCCTCAACGGCGGCAAGTTGGATGGCTGCCAGATTCTCGGCCGCAAGACCGTGGAACTGATGATGGCCAACCATCTGAACCACTTGGAGCGGCCCACCCACGTATGGAGCCCATCCGACGGGTTTGGTTTGGGGGGATCCGTGCGCATTGATCTCGCCAAGGGGAGCCGGTTGGGGTCGGTAGGGCAATTCGGCTGGTCCGGGGCGGCCACCACCTACTTCAACCTGGATCCCCGGGAAAAGACGCTGGCGCTGTTGTTTGTCCAGCATTTGCCCCACAACCAGCATGGGATCTTTGAAAAGTTTTCGACCCTGTTTTACCAGGCTTTGACCGATTGACCGCTTGGCTGGGAAGGATTGGGAATTGCCGGATGAGCGATTACGGAGGAACCGAAAAGCAAACCGCCGGTTTAAGAGCAAACCGGCGGCATCAGGATCCGGCCAACCACGCGGCCGCAGTTGACCCGTTTTAAAGGGGGATGTTTCCGGGGATTAGCGGCGTGATTTGACGTGGCCGAAATAATAGCCACCGCTCAACCGGACGCCGCGCACCCGGCCCGAAGGCTGGGCTTGGGGGCCTTTTTTCCCTTCATCGAACAGGCGGGTGTATTCGTAGCTGAAATCCTCCACCTTTTCGCGCGGGATGCCCCGGCCGATCAAGCGTTCGATGGCGCGCACGTGCTGGGTATCCTCCGCGGCCATGATGGTCATGGCTTCGCCTTTGGATTGGGCCCGGCCGGTGCGGCCGATGCGATGAACATAATCCTCGGGATGTTGGGGAACGTCGTAATTGATCACATGGCTGACATCCGCCACATCGAGGCCGCGGGCGGCGATGTCGGTGGCCACCAAAACCTTGAACCGTCCATCACGGAAACCGGCGAGGGCCTGGTCGCGCTCCCGCTGGGAGAAATTGGAATGGAGCACCGCCACGCGGTGCTGGCTGGCTTTCAACAACCGGCCCACCCGATCCGCCCCATGCTTGGTGCGGCAGAAAACAATGGCCGATTCATAGGCGGCTTTCCGCAGGAGGGCCTTCAGCAGTTCCGGTTTTTGCGAGGCCGCCACGGGGAACAGCCAATGGTTGACTGTGTCGGCCGGTGAATACCGGGCGCCGATTTGGATGACCACCGGGGAGTCCATCATCCACTTGATCAGGGACTCAATCTCCGAGGGGATCGTGGCCGAAAACAGGGAGGTCTGGCGTTGCCGGGGCACCTGGTTGATGATTTTGCGCACATCGGGCAAAAAGCCCATATCCAGCATGCGGTCGGCCTCATCGAGCACCAGGTAACGGATGGAGTTCAGTTTGAGGGCGCCGCGGGAAAGATGGTCCAACAGGCGGCCAGGGGTGGCCACGATCACATCCGTGCCCTCCTTCAGCGCGGCCAGTTGTTTGCCGTAACCGACGCCGCCGTAGAAGACGGAAACCCGCAGGTCGGTGAATTGGGCGAAGCTGATGAGCGCTTCCGACACTTGGAGTGCCAGTTCGCGGGTAGGTACCAGAACCAAGGCGCGGGGCCCGCCGGAAGCCCGTTGGCCGAGGTGG
The DNA here is from genome assembly GCA_903845125.1 of uncultured Verrucomicrobiota bacterium. Taxonomy (GTDB): domain Bacteria; phylum Verrucomicrobiota; class Verrucomicrobiia; order Limisphaerales; family UBA1319; genus CAIMWS01. Next base: position 10,440 of record CAIMWS010000453.1, on the reverse strand, counting down.
GTCAGAATCGGCAAACCAAAAGCGGCGGTTTTGCCGGTGCCGGTCTGGGCGCTGCCAATCACATCCCGGTTTTCCATCATCAGAGGAATGGCCTGGGCTTGAACGGGTGTGGGTTCGGTAAATCCGAGTGCCCGCACAGCCTCCATAATGGGCTGGGCAAGCTTGAAATCGGAAAAGGTCATGGGGTCGAGGGTTTGCTGAACGAGGTTGCCCCTGGGGGCGCTGGTTTCACAAGAACAAACAGATTGTAACATTAATTATTTTCATTGAAGAGCCGAATCCCTGAATGGTCCCGGGGAGACCGGGCTTCATTCCACTGTTGAAGCAACCTCCACCTTAAGATTTATCATGTAAAAATTCTAACTCTAATTTTTCTACTCGTTTAGTAGTATCCGCTATTCCGGCAATTACTCAAGTGGAATTCTTGGAAAACCTTTCAAACCCCCAGCCATTGGCCATTTTGAACCCGCACTTTGAGGACGTGACACGAACCCGAAAAACCGCACATAAACCTTTGCTGTGCTGGTGTTTGGATGCGGCTACTCTACTGCAAACGGTAAACGATCCGGGCTTTGTCCAGATCGTAGGGCGACATTTCCACTTTCACCCGGTCACCCACCGTCAAACGGATGAAGCGCTTGCGCATTTTACCCGAAATATGGGCCAGGACCACGTGGTTGCTATTGGCCAGTTCCACTCGAAACATCGTGCCGGCGAGCACGGTTTTTACTGTGCCTTCAAGTTCTATGGGTTGTTCCATGGTTGATTCGTTCGGGTTGCCTGCACCGCTGCCGCGTCGTGTACGTGAGGTCCGTAATACGGTTCGGGTTTATGCGCCCCTTTGCCTTTCCAATTCTGACTGGCCTATTTTTCCTGTTCCGGACCTGGATTGCGGGTTTAAAAATCCTCACTGAACACCTGTTCACCTGAAGATCTTCCAGCGCTTGAGAGGAACCAAATGACCCAGTTCAAGATTAATATCCCTGTTTTCGTCAATTTATGCAAAGAGAATCGCCGAAAAGTAATCCAGCTTTCCAGGCGGACTTGGTGGCCTGAGGGCAAAAGCCATTGGGTCCAGTTTTCGGGCGCTTGACGGGTTCGCCTGCCAATCGTTAGGATGCCCTGATCCGTGTTCGTCCGTCAGAAGTGGAAAAGGTTGGGCCGCAGATTTTTACGTAAACCTGGGGCTGGGGTTTGTGAGTTCTGAATAGATCAGGACCAGGGACGAACAATGCAGGCCTTGTCCAACAAGATGCGGCCAGCCCACCCGATCCCATCGAACGGAATGGCCAAGGAAGGGGGGATTGGAATTCCGCCGGGCGAGCGGCCCCCAACGGTCCGAAAAATGGCCCCGCTGGAGTTCGAAGGGTGGAGTAACGTCGGTCCGAAGGCTGTTTTGCAACAGGAAATTGAACATGACAGAAGCTAATGAAACCAAACCGAAAGTCCTGCCTTGGGTGGCAGTTCTGGCGGCTTCCGCCGCTTTGGTATGGTGGTGGTTCCATCCCGGAGTGGCGCATCAATTGCAGAGCCGTGTTCCGGGTGCTGACCGGACCAATCAGGCTGTCGGTGGCGCAGGGCCGGCCATCCGTTGGAATGGGCACCTGGTGAAATCCAATGGTACCGCCTCTTCCTTGCCGGGATCCTGGCCTTGCTTCCGTGGCACCCACCTGGATGCCATCAGCCGGGACACCACGCCGCTGGCCACCACTTGGCCTGCCGAAGGGCCCAAAGTGCTTTGGAATATCGAGGTGGGGGAAGGCTTTGCCGCACCGGCGGTGTGGAAGGGGAGGGTTTATCTCATGGATTATGACCAACCCGGCCAGGCGGACGCCTTCCGCTGCCTGTCGCTCCAGGATGGCAAGGAGCTTTGGCGATACACCTATTCAGTAAAAATCAAGCGCAACCACGGTATGTCCCGCACGATTCCCTCAATTCAGGACCGCTGCGCCGTGGCGATTGGTCCGATGTGCCATGTGATTTGTGTGGATCCGGAAACGGGCGAACTGCGCTGGAAAATCGATCTCGCCAGCGAGTATAACACCGAGGTGCCGGACTGGTATGCCGGGCAGTGCCCGCTGGTGGATGGCCACCGATTGATCCTGGCCCCGGGCGGGGATTGCCTCCTCATGGCGGTGGATCTTGAAACCGGCAAGCCGGTCTGGCAGACCCCTAATCCCAGAAAATGGCAGATGACCCATTCCTCGGTCACTCCCATGGAGTGCGAGGGCCAAAAAATGTATGTGTATTGCGCCAGCGGCGGCGTGGTGGGAGTGTCTGCCACGGATGGTGCCTTGCTGTGGGAGACCCCGGATTGGAAAATCAGCATAGCTAATGTGCCATCCCCGGTGGCCGTGGGTGGGGGCCGCGTTTTTTTATGCGGCGGGTACGAAGCCGGGAGCATGATGCTGCAGCTCGCCAAAACCAACCAGCAATGGTCTGTGCAGACACTTTTCAGGCTCAAGCCGACGGTGTTTGGAGCGACGCAGCAGACCCCCATCTTATTCCAGGATCATTTGTTCGGGGTCCGGCCCGATGGGCAGTTTGTGTGTCTGGATCTGAATGGCAAATCCGTCTGGACCAGCGGGGCGGCCAACAAGTATGGGAGCGGTCCTTTTCTCCTGGCCCAAGGCATGTTTTACGTATTGAACGATTCGGGCGGATTGAGTTTGGTGGAAGCCAGCGTTTCCGGTTTCAAGAAACTGGCCCAAGCCAGGGTGCTGGAGGGGCCGGATGCCTGGGGTCCCCTGGCGCTGGCGGGCAGTCGTCTGCTGGTGCGCGATCTGTATCGCCTGGCCTGCCTGGAGGTGGGAAAACCGTGAGCCGGCGGGGGGCCCGGGTGATGGAAGAATTCGATGTTCATTACCGCCCATTTGTGGCACAAAAGATGGACTTATGGAATACGAAGCGGTGATCGGGTTGGAAACCCACGTGCAGCTTAAAACCAGATCCAAAATGTGGTGCGGCTGCGCCAACGAGGTTGGCGCGGAGCCGAATACCAATGTTTGCCCGGTGTGCCTCGGGTTGCCCGGGGTTTTGCCGGTGGCCAACGAGGAGGCGCTCCGTTTGACGGCCTTGGCCGGCTTGCTGTTGAAATGCTCGCTGCCCGCCCTCGCCAAGTTCGACCGTAAAAACTATTTTTACCCGGACATGCCCAAAAATTACCAGATCACCCAATTCGACCGGCCATCCACGATTGATGGATTGGTGGAGTTTGAATCGGAGGGGGTGCTCAAAAGCGTCCGGCTCACCCGGGCCCACTTGGAGGAGGATGTGGGGAAGAGCTTTCACTTCGCGCAAAGCAGCGGATTGGATTTTAATCGCGCCGGCGTGCCGCTTTTGGAAATCGTCTCCGAGCCGGAGATTTTTTCCTCCCAGATGGCTTACGATTATCTGAATGCCCTTAAGGATATCCTGATCCAGGGGGGTATCAGCGATTGCGACATGGAAAAAGGGATGGTGCGCTGCGACGTGAACGTGAGCATCCGCCCTCAAGGCCAGCGGGAACTGGGGCAGAAGATTGAGATCAAAAACATGAACAGTTTCAGCGGGGTGCGCCGGGCCTTGGATTATGAGATCCCCCGCCAGGTGGGCGTATTGGAAAAGGGTGGCCGCCTGAACCAGGAAACCCGCCGCTGGGATGACGAGGCTGGAATCACCGAGACCATGCGGACCAAGGAGCAAGCTCATGATTATCGCTATTTCCCCGAGCCTGATCTGCTCCCTTTCGCGCCGGCGGAGGATTGGATAGCCGCGGTGCGCAGCCGGTTGGTGGAATTGCCCCTGGCCAGGAAACAGCGCCTGATCTCGCAATACCAGCTGCCGGCCACGGATGCGGACACCCTGGTGCAGGATGTGCCCCTGGCCATTTATTTTGAAACCCTGGCCGGTCAAAGCCCCCATCCCAAGGCGGTTGCCAATTGGGTCATCAACAACCTGCGGGCCCAGCTGGCTGAAACCAAAAGCACCTTGGCGGACCTTAAATTTGCGCCCCAGGCCATCCCCGAATTGATCTCCCTCGTGGAAAGCGGCAAGATCAGCAGCAAGATGGCCCAGGACGTCTTCGCGGAGATGTTTGCCACCGGTTTGGCCCCGGAAAAAATCGTCGCCAGCCGGGGGCTGATCCAGGTAAGTGATGAAAAGGTCATCGAGCAGTTTTGTGATGAAGCCATGGCCGCCAATCCCCGGTCAGTGGAGGATTTCCGGGCTGGAAAAGCCGCCGCGTTGAACTTCCTCAAAGGCCAGGTCATGAAGTTGAGCAAGGGCAAAGCCAACCCCGCCCTGGCGGGCGCCGTCCTGGAGCGGAAACTGAAATCGTGAGCCTGCTGTTGCCCCAGCCCAATTGGAGTGCGTTTGCCGCGCCGGTGATGGCGTCCGGTGGCGTGGTGGGCGGAAGTTGATAGGGGGCTTATGGCGGTCAAGGGCAAGCTGGATTTCATTTTGGACAACGCCAATTGGCCGGCGTTCATCGTGGATGTTACCAGCCGCGTCCGGTTCGCCAACAGCGCTGCCATCGATATTTTCGGGCCGGTCCTGGAGAGCGATTCCACCCTGCTTTCCAGCATTTGGGGGGGCGGCAATGAAATGACTCCGGAGCAGTTCCTGGCGCGGCCGGAAAGGGCCATGGCGGAGGTCATGAAAACCAAGTTCAACATCAAAGGCGGCGCGGTCGTCCTCTTTCAAACTTATATTTGCCCGACCACTTTGGAGGATCAGAAGTTTTACGTATTCCAGCTGTTTCATATCCCCATCAGCCTGGCGCAGTCCATGGCTGCGCAATCCAAAGCCGGCCGGCCCATTGAACCTGCACCATCGCCGGCCACTGTGGATGCAGGCGTGGCGCAGAAACAAAAGCTGGATTGCGCCATGCAACTGATCCGCTCGGTGGTGCTGGATTTCAACAATGCCCTGACGAGCATACTGGGGCACACCTCGCTGATCCTCAGCCAGATCGATGCCAAGCACGTATGGTTCAAATCGTTGGTGGAGGTGGAAAAGTCCGCGGAAAAAGCCTCGGAAATTGCCTGTGACCTGGCTTCGTTCAGCCGGCAGGAAAAGGACCCCAGGACGCTGGCGGCAGGCAATTTAAATGACCTGTTGCGACGCACGGTGGAAATATGCAAGGCTCCCCAGCCCGTGGAACTGACTTGGAACCTCGATTTACAGGGCAAACTTTACACCGTGCACTTCGACGAGGCGAAGATGCAGCAGGCATTCCTGAAAATCCTCGATAATTCCATCCAGGCGGCAGGTAATAGTGTGTGCGTCCAGATCAAAACCCGGAATTTCGAGCTTCATGAGCCGTTCCAGGATGCCACGGCCACTTTGGGGCCCGGCCATTATGTCTGCATCGAGATCACCGATAACGGATGCGGAATTGCCCCGGAAATCCTGCCGCGCATCTTTGAGCCATTTTTCACCACCAAGGCCAATCATCGCGGCTTGGGTCTGGCCTGGGTTTATGGGATCGTGACCAACCACGGAGGCAGCGTGGTGGTCACCAGCCAGCCTGGCAACCACACGTCGGTGCGCATTTATTTGCCTGCCGAAAAACGCTTCGTCCGGGATCATGCCTTCCAAGCCCACGAACTGATGGGCAGCGAAACCATCCTCTATGTGGACGATGAACCCCTGATGCTCACCATGGGGCAAATGGTCCTGACGGCTTTCGGCTACCAGGTCCTCACCGCCGAAAATGGCGAGAAAGGCCTGGAGATTTACATGCGGTCCGCCACCAGCATCGACCTGGTAATCACGGACTTGGTCATGCCCAACATGAGCGGGCGGGAACTGGTGGAGCGCCTGCGGCGGCTCAATCCCAATGTGCGGGTGCTTTGTTCCAGCGGCTACGTCCGGCCTAATAGCAAGGAGGAGGACGGGGTTTTCTTAAGGAAACCTTTCACCAGCCAGGAGTTGCTCCAGAAAGTTAAAGAGGCGCTCGCTCAAATAGATTTGACATAAGCTGAATTAATTGGTCTTCTTCGTTAAATTTTAATTATGCAAATTGAAAGCCTTAAGATGTTCTGTGATCTGGCTGAAACGGAGAGTTTCACCAAGGCCGCCCAGATCAACGAAGTGACCCAATCAGCCGTCAGCCAGCAAATCAGCGCCCTGGAGCGGCATTTCAAGTCCATTCTTATTGAGCGGAGCAAGAAGAAATTCCGCCTGACACGTGAAGGGCAGATTCTTTACGAGTATAGCAAGCAAATCATTCAGACTTATGAGGCGTTGCAGAGCAAGCTGCAGGAGATCAAGGACGTCATCTCGGGCACCATCCGGCTGGCCACTATTTACAGCATCGGTCTCCACGATCTGCCGCCTTACCTCAAGAAATATCTCCGCAGTTTCCCGACCGTGAACGTGCACGTGGAATACCGGCGCGCGAACCAGGTTTACGAGGATGTGCTGGGCAACGTGGTGGACTTGGGCTTGGTGGCCTACCCCAACCGGGATAGCAAGCTGGAGGTGGTGCCGCTGCGCAAGGATCGCCTGGTGATGATCTGCCATCCGCAGCATCCTTTCGCCAAGAGCAAGACGATCCGGCTGCCCAGTTTATCCGGCCAGAAATTCATCGGCTTCGAGCCGGACATCCCGACCCGCAAAGCCATCGACAAGATCCTCAAGGATCACGGGGTGCAGGTGCAAAACGTCATGGAGTTTGATAATATTGAAACCGTCAAAAGGGCGGTTGAAATCGATGCCGGGATATCCATCGTGCCCCAGGCCACCATTGTGCAGGAAGTGGCGAATCAGACCCTGGCGCAGATCGAAATTGATGATGGCGAGTTTTTCCGCCCCCTGGCCGCCATCCTGAAGAAAAACAAGGTTCTGTCCCCGGCCATCAAGCAGTTCATCTCCGTGCTGAAGGGATCCGTTTAGCCGGGCCGGCATCCAGTCTCAAGGCGCCCAGCCGTTGGCGGGGAATTTCCCACGCGAACGGCTTTGGTTTTGGCGGAGGTTGGGAACGCCACCGCTCGCCCATAAGTTCAGCGGCCTGCCGCCTCAGTCGCCAGGCGGATTTTGTTCAAGAATGCGTCCAAGCCCACATCGAAGGCGGCGGCTATCTCCAAAACGGGTGTTTTGGGCACCCGCCGCTTGAATTTTTTCAAGTTTCCCGCGCTGGCCTCCTCATCCATTTTATTGGCGGCGACCAGGATGGTTTTTTCCAGCATGGTTGCGTCGTAATATTCCAATTCCTGCCGTAATTGGCGGTAGTCATCCCATGGGGTGCGGCCGTCCGTGCCGGCCATGTCCAGCAGCAGGACGAGGATCTTACAGCGCTTGATATGGCGAAGAAAGGCGTGCCCCAGCCCGACATTCAGGTGGGCTCCCTCGATTAAACCGGGTACGTCGCAAACCACCAGCCGGCTCCAATCCGGGTATTCCACGATGCCGATTTGAGGATGCAAGGTGGTGAAAGGGTAGGGGGCTATTTTGGGGCGGGCCTTGGAAATGGCTGTGAGCAGTGTGGATTTGCCAGCGTTGGGATACCCCACCAGGCCCACATCCGCCATCAGCCGCAGCTCAAAAATGAAATCCCCTTCATCGCCCGGCTCACCGGGTTGCGCAAACCGGGGCGCCTGGCGGGTGGCGGTGGCAAAGTTCCGGTTGCCCAATCCGCCGCGGCCGCCGCGGCACAACACAAACCGCTGGCCATGCTCGGTTAAATCCGCCACCAAATCTCCTTTGGCGGCTTCAGGGAGGGATTCGGGCGAGCCTTCTTCCCCCTCCAGATCGATTTCCAAAGCCTTGACGTCGCCGCGTTGGAGGATGCGGCCTGAAGGAAGGCGCGGTTTCGGCGCCTCCAGGTCTTGGTCGGAGTTCGGCGCTGGCTCGACGATGGCCCCCGGGCTTGGCGCCAACCGCCATACCAGCGTGCCGCAGGGCACTTTCACCAGCAGGTCGGCCCCGGCATGCCCGTCCATGCCTTTCCCCATGCCATCATCGCCATTTTCCGCCAGCAGTTTCGGTTTGAAAAACTGGGCGATCAGGTTGTTCAGGTCGTGGTCGGCTTCCAGAATGACATCGCCGCCCAAGCCTCCGTTGCCGCCGCTGGGGCCCCCTTTGGGGCGATAGGCTTCCCGAAGGAAAGCCACACAGCCTTTGCCGCCATGGCCCGCCCGCGCATGGACTTTGATTTCGTCGATGAACATGGAAAATGAAAAGGATGAAAAAACAAAGGGCGAGGCAAAGCCTCGCCCTTGGGATTGACAAAAAACTGCTAGTTGGCGGCCGCCGCCGGTTGCGGGACGATATTGATCCGCTTGCTGTCCTTGTCGAACAGCACCTTGCCGTCCGTAAGGGCAAACAGCGTCCAATCGCGACCGATACCGACGTTTTTGCCGGCGGTGAAGACCGTCCCAACCTGGCGCACCAAAATGCTTCCAGCGGAGACGAATTCCCCCCCGAAGCGTTTGACACCACGGCGCTGGCTGTTGCTGTCCCGGCCGTTTCGGCTGCTGCCTTGTCCTTTTTTATGTGCCATATGGTTAGACTTTAATTTCTTTGATTTTCACTACGGAAAGTTCCTGGCGATGCCCCACCTTGCGATGGTAGCCCTCGCGGCGACGCATTTTCCAGGCGATCAGCTTGGGACCCCGGATATGCTCCACCACATCGCCCACCACGCTGGCTTGAGGAACCGTGGGCGTGCCAACCGACACTTTTCCGTCCTGGTTTACCAGGAGGACCCGGTTGAAAGTGACCGGTTGCCCGGCTTCCAAATCCAGGAGTTCGACTTCGACAGTGTCACCAGGGGTGACCCGATATTGTTTTGACCCTGTTTCAATTACCGCGTACATAACATTTCCTAAAAAGGAGGGGTACTAGACCACGGATCCGGCCGCATGTCAATTCCCCAAGTGATGATTTTTTTCGCACCGCCTTATTGGCTCGCGTGGAATGGTTTAAAAGCGGTTAATAAAAGCGCTTGGCCAGTTTCTCCACCACCATTTTGCCGATGCTCAGGGAGGCGGTGGCTGCGGGCGATGGCGCGTTTATAACATTCACAATGCGAGCGGTTTCAAAAAACGCAAAATCATCCAGCAGTTGGCCGTCCCGGTTGATTGCCTGGGCGCGGACTCCGGCGGGAGCCGGGGTGATATCCGCGCTGCGTAGTTCCGGGATCAGTCGTTGTAAAGCCTTCGTGAAGGCGGCTTTGCTGAAGGAGCGCCACAGTTCGCCCAGGCCCATGGCCCAGTATTTGAAAGCCATGCGCAGGAAGCCGGGATAGGCCAGAGTTCGGACAAATTCCCCCGCATCGAGATGGTATTTCCGGTAGCCTTCGCGGGCAAAAGCCAGCACAGCATTGGGACCGCATTCCACCTGGCCGGAAACCATCCGCGTGAAATGTACCCCCAGAAACGGAAAACCGGGATCGGGCACGGGATAAATCAGGTTGCGGCACAAGGGGGCTTTCTCGGGTTTTACCTCATAATATTCGCCGCGGAAGGGGACGATGCACACCTGGGGATCGCGTCCGCTCAAGCGGGCCACCTGGTCGGAGTATAATCCGCCGCAGTTCACCACGTAACGGCTATTGAACTCACGCGCCTGGCTTTTGACCGACACCCAGGCGGCGTTTTCCTGGATGCCCGTGACGGGCGCGTTGGTGATGACTTCCTGGCCTTGATCCTTCAGGCATTCCACCAACTGCTCGCAGACTTTGCGGTAATCGACGATGCCGGTTTCCCGGACGTGGATGGCTTTGAGGCCGGCGCAGTGCGGTTCGATTTCGCGCAGTTTTTCCGGTCCGATGATCTCACAATCCACGCCATTGGCCTGGCCGCGTTCCCAGAGGTTTTGCAGCCGTTCCAATTCCGCCGCTTCGGTGGCCACGATGACTTTCCCGCAGCGTTTGAAACGGATTCCGAACTTTTCGCAAAATTCCTCCAGGCTTTTTTTGCCCTCCCGGCAATTAAGCGCTTTGAGGGAGCCCGGTTTGTAATAAATTCCAGAATGGATGACCCCGGAATTATGGCCGGTCTGGTGTTTGCCAACTCCGGCCTCTTTTTCCATCACCAAAAGGGTCTTCTTGGGGTATGCGCGGGATAAATGATAAGCAGTGGCTAAACCCACTATTCCCGCCCCGATAATAATAACATCGTATCGTTTCATAATCAGCCATGGGAAAACCTCATGGCGGCGGACCCAGCTTCGCCGGACTGCCCCGCCGAACTCATAAAATGTTCGGAATTAATGCGGCTGTCCAGCGAGATTATAGTGCCGCCCCGCTTTTATTCCACCACCCGCCAGCGGCCATGCAGAGGATTGACGGCTGGGGCGGCGGGTGTAGGTTGGTGCCCGTTGACTCACGGGAAAAAGACACCGGAGAACTCTGAGTAAGCAGGGTCGATGAACTCCAGTTCTCATGTTCTTTTTTGTTCTAAAGATTTGGCGTCCGGAAGCGAGCTAAATCGAGCAGGGGGCGAGCTGCGAGCC
>CAIMWS010000452.1 GCA_903845125.1 uncultured Verrucomicrobiota bacterium | reverse complement strand
GATCACCACCGCGTCCACCGTCTTTTCCCGCTCCAGGAGTTCCCGGTAATCCTGGTATGCTTTCGCGTTGGCCACGGCCTGGCCAAAAGATTTGCGCGTTTGGCTGATCCGATTCACATCCAAATCGCATAGAACCGTAATGTTCTGGCCGAGTTCGACCAGTTCCCGCATCAGGCCTTGCATCTGGCCGCCCAGCCCGATACAGGCGAGGTTCAGTTTTTGGTTCGCCGATTCGCCACCAAAAAGGCGACCGCTATACAGCAGGGGCGCAGAGGCCAGTCCAAAAGCGGCTTGTGAGACGCCGCGGATAAAAGCGCGGCGGTTGGTTTTTCTGGTTTTCATAACTATGCTTCCAATCATTCGGTTTTCCATTTTCCCTGATCCAACAGCAGCGCCAGGCCGATCTACTGGCCGTCCCCAGCCTGGTAGGTGTGCGCGGCGAGGGTGCGGGAGCCTTTCTTCAGCGCCCTGGCGACGGATCAACTTTCGTATACAACAATATGTAATCGTCGGCGAGGCTCCCGACAATCAGGATTTCCCGCTCATTTCGGGGAGTCGATCGCGGCCTTTCCGCAGGCACCGACGGGCTACGGGTTTGCGGAAGCCTCGCTGATCCATACCCTCATGGCCCCCTTTTCCCGGTTCGCCCAGGCATAGTAAGGTATGGCGATGACCGGGATCTGGCTTTCCCCTCCGGCAAATCCGTTGCCCTGCAGGACTGTCAAACCGCCCAGCAACCCAGCCCGGTGCTCCGCGCGGAAGCCCAGCTTCGGCGCCAGGGCCAGGCGGGAGAGATCCACCCCCGGGTGATCCGCCGCCTCCAGACAATAGACGATGGGGCCGCGCATTAAAGCCACCTTGCCCTTATCCTCCAGCACCTTCTCGTGCGCGTAAACCGGCTGCACCGGCATCGGCAATTCCAATTCCACAACATCCCCGGCCTGCCACGTGCGCTGCAGATGCACGTAGCCGTCATCCTGCACCGGGACGCCGGCTTCCCGGCCGTTGATCTTCAGTGCGATGGGGGGGGCTTTTTGGCTGCCGAAGCGGTAGAGGTTGCTGGGAACGGGGTGGCCCAAGGCCCAGCCTGGAATCCTCAGGCAGAGCGTGAATTCCGACGCCTGCTCGGGCGTGACCGTCAGCCGCACCCGGCCGTCCCATGGATAATCCGTTTGCTGGGTGAGCTTGGCCTGTGCGCCATTGCCCATTTTGATGGAAGCTTCACCGGCGGCGTAAAGGTTTACATATGCCAACTGCTGGCCGCAGGCATAAGCCAAACCACCAATTTGCGGAATGATGCGCGCCAGGTTCGACGGGCAGCAGGCGAGGCCGATCCACGAACTCCGGCGGCCGCCGCCGCTGGCCAGGGGATTCTCGTAGAAGAACCGGTCGCCGGAGATGGAAATGCCGGCCAGCACGCCGTTGTAGAGCGCCAGTTCCATCAGGTCGGCGTACCTGGCCTGGCCTTTGAGCAGGCACATGCGGTGTTGCCACAGGACGTGGGCGATGGCGGCGCAGGATTCGCAATAAGCGGATTCATTGGGTAGCAAGTAAGGATCGCCGAAGCCCTCGTCGTCGTATTGCCCAGTGCCGATGCCACCGGTAAGATACATTTTCCGGCTGACGACATCGTCCCACAGATGGTCCAAAGCCGTCTCGTAGCCGGGTGCGTCCATGAAACGCACCACATCAGCCATTGCCGAATACATATACCCGGCCCGCACACCATGGCCAACCGCCTCGAACTGGGCCACCACCGGTTGGTGGTCCTGCATCCGGCCATTCCGCACCCGGAGCCGGGCCTGAAAATTGGCGCGGCGCTGCTCCGCGGTCTGCGGGCCTTCGGGCTTGGCCGGCAGCACGGCTGTCCGGGGATCGAAGGGTTTACGTTCCATGCCATGGGCATAGCCACGCTCCTCCAGAAAGAACCTCCCCAAATCCAGATAGCGGCGCTCGCCGGTGGCGCGATACAGTTTGACCAAGGCCAGTTCAACCTCCTGGTGCCCATCCACATCATAGCGCTTGCCGGGGCCGAAGATGCGATCGATGTGGTCGGCGAACCGCCTCGCCGCATTGAGCACCTTGGGATCGCCGGTCAGTTTCGCATGCGCGACCGCCAGTTCGAAGAAGTGGCCTGCATTGTACATCTGGTGCTCCAAGCGCAGGTCATCCCAGCGCTGGTTCTGTTGCTGCACGATGAAATATGAGATGAGAAAGCCGTCGGGCTGTTGGGCGGCCAGGATCCGCTCGAGAATGCCATCCACGCGCTGGCGCAACGGGGGGTCGTCGAAGTGCTGCAGGGAATGGACCGCGCCTTCCAGGGCTTTGTGCAGATCCGAGTCGAAGGCATGGTGGCCTTTGAGCGGACCATCGAATTTCCCGGCCGCCTTGTCGAAGTTGGTCACGTGCCCGTCCTTCTCCAAAGAGTTCAGTGCATGGGGGACGGTTACCTCGTGCTGCGTTTTCAGGCGCGGGCCCCAGAATCCGCCACGGAGTTCGACCTGGCTGTGATCCACTTCCTTAAGACCGCGCACGGGGGGCACCTCGGCCCGGGCGCCGGAAACCGCAAAGCTCAAGGCCAAAACGAGCAGCGCCTGCCTGAGATTGTGAGCGAAGTTTTGGTGATGGAGTGAGTGGTGTTGGTTCATACGTTGATCTCGGTTTGGTTTTCGTACCGGGCTGCTTCCGCAGCCTCCGGACTGGCGATTCATCATTGTTGTTCCCTGCGGTTGCGTTTAGTCCAGGGCCGGAATCTGGCCGGAAAAGGTCAGTTTGAATGCGTAAGCAGGGGATTCATAAGGCGCCCTGGCGGGGACTTTGATCCGCAATTCCCCGGCCTCCTGGGTGTAGGTCAATTGCCCCGGAGCGCCAACCATCGTCACGCTTTCCAGGCTTTTCAGGCTGATTCGCGACGAGCCTAGAGTGCCGATCCGAAGCTCATCCTGGACCCAACCCAGATGGATGGCATACAAGGCGGTGTTTTCCTTATTGCGGGTGAACCGGAGGCGGTCCCTCTCGGAGGCAGTTTCCCAACCGCGGGTGGCAAAGACGGCTTCGCCGATGAGGTCCAGGCAATGGCCCATCGCGGTCAGCATAGCCACGGTCTCCGGCTCCAATTCGCCCCCGGGCGTCAGCGGCACATTCAGGAGCAGGTTGCCGTTCTTGCTGACGGTGTCGATCAGCAGATGGATGGCTTGCTGGGCGGTCATGTAGCGGGCCGTGGCGTTGCGGATCCAGTACCAATCCGCGCCCATGGTTTTGTCCGATTGCCACTGGTAATGCTGAACCGTGTCAGGGTATCCGAACTCGTAATTATTGATGGCGACATTGGGCGTCCAGTCCAGCTTGATCGTGGCGACCGCCTGCAATTTGCCATCATTCCATTTCTGATTCTCATTGTAGAAATGGGCGAGGACATTCAGGCCCGCCTGCTTGAAAGGAATGCCGCCATCCGTGTAGTAGAGATCGGGGTGGTATTTGTCCATCAGATCCTTCATCCGGTCCTCGAAATTCTTCTCGAATTCCGGCGGCCCAACGTCGCTCATCTGTTCGTACCAAAAATCGGGGAAAGAACTGGGGTCTTTCCATTTCACGCCGTAGAGATCCGCAAATTCCGGATTCTGGCCATCGTATGGCACCCCCGCCAGCGGTCCCGAGGAGTCGGCCCGATGCGCTGGCTGAAGCCACCGGTAGGTTCGGGCAACGTGCGAGGCCACACCCAAATGCAGCCCGTGTTTATCAACGGCCTTTCGCCACATTCCGACCACATCCTTGCCGGAGGTGGCGACGGAGTTGAACCGGGGCTGGTATTTGGAATCCCACATGTCGAAATTGTCATGATGCACCGCCACCGGGACCACGTAGCGGGCGCCCGCTCTTTTGTAAAGCCCGGCCAAACGGTCCGCCTGGGCCTGGTCGAATTTTTCCGCCTTGAACAGCCGGCAGATATCTTTATAGCCGAACTGGGACGGGTGCCCATAGGTGGCTACGTGATATTTGTAGCCCTCGCTGCCCTGCTCATAAATCCACCGGGCATACCAGGTGGTGGCCAAGCCGGGAATGCTTTGCGGACCCCAGTGCATATAGATCCCCAGCTTGGCATCTTCAAACCATTCCGGTGTCTCATACTGCTTGAGGGACTCCAGGGTCGGCGCAAAATTGACCGCAGGCGGCTCGGTGCTGCCCGAAGACGCTATCCCGACCTCGCAGAACGTGAGCGCGGCAAATCCATTGGCGCCGAAGAGCAGCTGGGCAGGCTTCCCATCCCAGTTTCTTCCGGTCAGATAAGAGATGGTTTTCGCCTTCGATGGGGCGGCCAGCTGGAGCGTGATGAGGTTGCCCGAGGCCGAGCCGGAACTGATCGCCGCCAGCTCATGATCCAGGCAGAACGAACGCTTCACCTCGTCCTCCCAAGCCATGGGCTGGCCAAAGTCGAGAGCGATCTCATCCCGGGCGTCGCTGGTGAACCATGCGCGCTGGAGATTGGGTGCAGTGACTTCGCGGGGTGGGACCAGCCCATAGTTGTCCGCTTCCACCAACGGGCTCATGAATCGCGCAAACTGCGCATAGCCTTCCAGATCGAAATGGCACGCTCCGCGGCCGGCATGTTCGGAGGCCGCACCCAGGGTGGACATGGTCCGCAGGTTGGAATAGAGCCGCGGCAGGGTCCGCTGGGCCTCGCGTATTTGGTCGTCTTTAGGGCCCATGCTGCACGGCAGCGGCCAGACTTGGAAAACATAATAATGCTGGATATTCGGATAATCCTGTTTCCAGGCCGCCGACATCTCGACAAAATACTGCTGATAGGATTTGTAATTCCAATCGCCGGTGGGCGCCCCCGAGCCGCTGTCATTTTCACCCTGGTGCCAGAGGGCGCCGCGGATGCCATGCGTCAGCCTGGCCGCCGTCACGCGTGTCAGCAGGCACCCGTAAATTTTGAACGGATTGCCGTAGAAATCCCCACTGGTGTCCAAGCGGTTGGTGGGATTCGGCTGGTGTTGATATATGGGGGTGCCCCCATAGGCGCCATTGATGATGCAGATCGGGATGCCATGCCTGGCCACCAGGTTGGAGGCCAGCACCATGCCCCAGGCGCCGATTTGATGGCAGCCATAATTGGGCTTCCCCCAGATGTGCGTACGGACGGCGTTGCCCCACCCACCGCGGGTCGTTCCCTCAAACTGGTTGCCGTAGCTGCGGATCCAGTCGTTGATGGGCGTGACCGGATCTTCCGACGGGCCGTTATTCGGTCCGGTCGCTTCGGCATTGGATTGCCCATCGATGAGGTATGCGTCCCCGCACACCAGGTTGGTTGCCGTGCGCAGGACGGCCTCAGCGCCTCCGGTCTGGGCGCCGAACTCCACCTTGTATTTGATCAGGCCCGGTTTCAGTTTGGCCGCCAAGGCAAAGGACTTGTCCGCGGCGGGCTTTTGCCTTTCAGTATGGATGAGTGCATCCCCGGCGTAGATCTTGAGGAAGACGGCGTCGGCCGGCCGGTCCAAAGTACCATTGTAATGCAACGTGCCTTGGTTCTCCTCTTCACGGGCATAAAACTGGTTGTCCTCCGGTTGCTCATCCGGGGCGGGCGTGCGCCGCACCCACGGATCCTGGCGGGGTTCAGTTACTTGGATGGATGCCGTGGCCGTAAAATCCGCGCCGCCGTTATTTAGCGCCAGCTTGACGGTGATCCGGCCGCTGCATTGCGAGCGTTTGAGGAGGAGTCGGCCGGGAACGACTTCCTTGACCACCGCACCGCCCGAAACCGTCCACTGGTATTTGAAATCAACCGCCCCTTTGGCCTGCATCGCCTTGAGGTTTTTGATGGTAGGCACGACTTCAATGGGATCCCGGCCATTCCAAGCAGCAGGCGCTCGCAGGGTGAACACCGGCTCGGGAATCTCTTCCCTGATGGTGACGGGAATGTTCCGCGTCTTGACCTCACTGGCATAAACTGCCTTGAACTGGAGGACGAACGCCGTGTCTGCCACCACCCGGCCAGCCTCAAAGGTGTAAGAAAAGCGATCCACGGCGGCGATGGCATCCGCGCCATCCCGTTTGAGAATCCAATAAACCTTTTGCGCGCCCCCAGCTTGAGCCGTGACTGTGACGCTTTTGCCCTCTGCAACCTTGATCTCCGCTGGCGAGACCGAAAAGGCGTTGCCCGGCTGCACCAAAGTGCCGGCCAGGGTTTGCTGACTTTTCTGGTTCTCATATTCCAGCTGGATCCAATCGGCGGACCGTGCCACCCGGGAGACGCGCACTTCGTCGATGTCCCCGGCGAACTGGAAGGTGCCCCGCAGACCGCCGATCGTCATGCCAACGTCATGCATCAGCGACATGGCCGCCTTGCGGTAGTTGCTGCCCTGGAGCCGGCCATCCACGTAAATCCGGCTGGTCCCATCGGCATACGTCGCGGCCACGTGATGCCACCGGCCTATGACCGGCGTGGTGGCGGCGGCCACTCCGCCCGGGCCGTCGGACCACCAGGCAAGGCTCGGCGGAGAGCCCACATTGATGACTACTTCATTACCATCCCCGGTCTTGCCGTTGTAACGCGTGGCATACCGTCCCCAGCCCAATACCGCGGCGCCGGCTGTCTCTGCCCGAAACCAGGCTTCCGAGGTGAACGCCATATCGCTATAGGGATAATTGGTGAGGTGATCGCCGCCATTGATTCCTTTACCCGCCACCATATGACGTCCCCAGCCGATCATCCCTGGCGCCGCTGTCGAGCCGGCATTCCGGGGCGTAATGTTGCCGGTCTCATCCTTCAGCGCCTCGTCCAGGTGCAGGACACTGGCATAGCCATTATCGGCATTGAAGACCGCCTCCCCTCGGGATTCGCTGGCGGCATCAGCCTTGCCCCAATGCAGTTTGATTTCCTCGTGCGCGTTACCCTTGATGAGGGGGATGCGCACCCAAATGCTGGCCACGCCTTTCGCCGCATTCCACTCCTCCACTTGATAGGCCAGGGGTTCGCCTCCGCAGGAAAAGCGAATATCCTCACCGCTGGCCTTGGCCTGGCTGAAATCGAACCAGTCCTGGTTCAAACGTACCAGTAACGGGAAATCGTGCTCCAACGCCGTGGCTGGCAAATTCGCACCTTCGGCCGAAGTGATGATATGGAGGGAGCCGGAATGCCGCCAGCCTGGGTATTGGGCCGAGGCTGTTTGCAGCAGCGCCAGAAAGGCCAACGTGGTGGTTGTCATTGGTTTCATCATCTGATGGACCATGGCAGTTAACCGCGATGTCGCATCATTGTCAAAAGACAAAGACGACTTGGGTTGGATGGGGTATTCATGATATAGCCTCCTGTTGACAAGGCAGCTGCATCATTTTATTCTAATTTCGTTAGCTGGATACCAAGCATGATTAATTCAGGACGGGTTTTTGTTGATAATACTGTTAGGCCATATTCACGCCATGAGTGTTACTTACTCTCTTGATGACGCTGCCGCGACTCACAAAGAGTTTCCAGACTCCTTTTTTATTCCGTCTCAAGAACGTCGCGAGACTTTGAAGCCCGGCGACCTGGCCAAGCTGATGTTTCGGATAGAGTTCGGTGACGAGGCTTACGTCGAGCGGATGTGGGTTCGAGTCAAGCAGGTTCGACCGGAGTTTTACGTCGGAGTGTTAGACAATGATGCGTTTTGCACAGACGAGATTCGTAGCGGGATGAGAGTTGAGTTTCATGCCGATCATGTCATACAGATTGACCAGGTGGCCTGACAAATCGTCGGAGGCAAACGCCGCTGATGCTGTCAGTTACGCGGACGAGGTTCAGGTTACGAGTCGGCCGTCGCTCACCTCTGCCGTTGGCGATCATAAAATGAGATGGATCGTTATGGGCGTGGTTGCTGTTCTGTTCGCATGCGCCTCGGCGGTGTATGCCGAAAAAACCATCCCGCATCTCATCGGCGATTTGGCTGTTCAAGACCCGGGCAACAATACCTGCAACACCGCCTGCGGAATCCTTGTGGGCAGGGGAGACCCGGCAGTGCCAGCTCTTCGCGGCGCATTGCGGAACAAGAACGAAAGAATTCGATACTACGCTGTTCGCTGTTTGGGCCAAATCAATACCCAATCCGCTCGTTCGGCATTGATTTCCGCTTTCTCCCATGGCGCAAACGATGTCCGCGAGCACGCAGCCTATGCGCTTACATGGAATCCCGCGCGGGATGCCGAGGAGATTTACATCGAATTTCTCCGGGGACACGACGAGTGGCACGTTCGCCATGCGATCCAAGCGCTGGGGCAGATCCGGAGTTCGAAAGCCGTTCCACATCTCGCGAGGATTCGTGACAATCCTCCGTGCTGGCATACCTACTACACGACCATTGTTGCCCTTCGGAAGATCGAGTCTCGGGAATTCTCCCCCGAAATCCAAACCGCGCTGGATTTTCTCCGCCAGGCCAAGTTCTCTCGCGATATCGACGTGCAGAGGCTCAATGATTCGGCTGTCATCATCGGACGGAACCTGCAGGCAACGGTGGTGGATGTCTTTAACCTTTTCCTTTGGGTTACGAAGGGAAATGAATCGCCGGCAACACCGAACGCCAAGACGATCCTCCACCAGGCTGGCCCGCTCGCCTTCCCGGTAATCCGGATCGGACTGAAGGACCCGGACCAAAACGTGAGTCGAAAGACTCAGCAACTGGTTGAGGAATTTGGGTGGGGCGAGAAGCTGCGAGGTAATCCCCAACCAGGCGGTCCAACGAACGGGAGCCTTCCAGTGGTTCATTAGACCACAGTTCGATATAATGTTGCATCGGTAATGACCTGCTCCAATCATGACTGACAACAAGCTGATTGCTCCGCCCATCACCGCTCGTGACCGCAGGATACTCTCGTGGATCGTCCTGTCTGGCGGCCTCCTCCTGACGGCGGGTGGTATCTTCGGCGTTTGGGTTCAAGGATTGTTTTATCAGGGAGGGTTTCCGACTGCCGCCACGTTTGGGGAAGTTCAGATGGCATTCACCTTGCCCGTAGCAACCACGACTTTGGGTAGCATGCTTGTCTCTTGGGTTGTATTTGTCAGTTCGTGCACTGCCTCATGGTCCCCACGAAAACGGGTTGGAGTATTCATCTGCTTCGGCTTCATCGTAATGCTAGGGTGCGTCGTCTGCGGTCAACTCGCCACAGCCCGTGTTGCTACGATATTGAACTGACGATAAATGGCTGAGGAAAACTAATGCCCCCCCAATCCTTGAAACGAAAAATAGTCCGCCTCGGTGTCATCCTCGCGGTGCCAATT
>CAIMWS010000451.1 GCA_903845125.1 uncultured Verrucomicrobiota bacterium | reverse complement strand
CAGAACCGCCGCCGCCAAGGAGGATTTGGCGGCACGCCCAATCCAGAAATGGAAGCCCTGCAAAAAGCCATTGAGTCCAAGGCTTCGGCCCAGGATATTAAAGACAAATTGACCAAGCTGCGCGAGACCCGGAAACAAAAAGAAGCGGATCTCGAAAAGGCCCAGGATGAGCTGCGCCAGGTTCTTTCTGTGCGCCAGGAAGCAGCGGCGGTCATGCTGGGACTCCTGAAGTAATCCCCAGGCCGGCGATCACAAGTGAGGTAAAGATGACTTGGCTTTTGCAGATCAAAAACCGGTGGGTCCCGCCTCGATCCACCGGACAGGTTGTTGGTCTGCGGGTGTGCGGTCGTAATTGGCCGCGCACCTTTAAGGAATCGCTCTGAACCGAACGGTTCCAATCAACAGGCTGGACTATGAGCACAAAAGAATTACTCGACCGGATGGTGGAAGAAAAACAACTGTCCAGTGCGGACGCCATTTTACTGGAAAGCCACTGGGCCAAACAGAAAACCGGTGGCTCCGCTCCCTCTGAGCCGGATGTGCTGAAATGGCTGGCCGATGAATACGAGTTGAGTTTCAACGATCTGGAAAAAATCGAGCCGGATCGGCAGTTGTTGTCCCTGTTTCCAGCGCGGGTTTTACTGAAAGAGGAATTGCTGCCCCTCCGGCGCAATAACGGGTCGGTGGAAATCGCCACCGGCAGGCTGTTCTCACCGCACGGCCTGGACACGTTGAAGACCATGACCAAACTGGTCCTCAAACCGGTCCTGGCGCCCCGGGAAGCCATCCAGCGCGAAATCAAAAAACATTTGGGTGTGGGTGCCGACACCATCGATTCCCTGCAGGAAGAGGGCACGTTGCAGGTGGTCGAGGATGATCGCGCTGAGGACGCCAACCTCGATAACGCGGCTGCGGAGGACGCTTCGATCATTCGGTTTGTGAACCAGGTGCTCAAAGATGCCATTGAACTGCGTTCTTCCGATATTCATTTGGAGCCTTTCGAGGACGAATTGCGCATCCGGTACCGGATCGACGGCGTACTCCAGGAGGTGCCGGTGCCTCCTCAAATCAAGCAGTATCAACCAGCGATCGTTTCCCGGGTAAAAATCCTCAGCCACTTGAACATCGCGGAAAAACGCCTGCCTCAAGACGGGCGTATCAAGATTCGCATCGAGGGCAAGGAAGTGGACATCCGCGTGTCCGTGATCCCGATGCTGCACGGAGAAGCCGTGGTGCTGCGTTTGTTGCGGCAGGATGCGACGTTGTTGACTTTATCCAAACTGGGCGTTGATGATCGGGAAATGCGGCTTTTCCACTCCGTGCTGGAACTCCCGCACGGCATCATGCTGGTCACCGGCCCGACCGGCAGCGGCAAAACCACCACACTTTATGCCGCGCTGAACGAAATCAACGATCTGGTCCGTAAAATCATCACCATTGAGGATCCAATCGAATATCAGTTGAAGGGCATCAACCAAATCCAGGTATCGGAAAAATCCGGCCTGAGTTTTGCCCGCGGTTTGCGCGCCATCCTGCGTCACGATCCGGACGTACTGCTGATCGGTGAAATCCGCGACCAGGAAACCGCCCAAATTGCGGTGCAGGCCTCGCTGACCGGGCATTTGGTATTCTCCACCTTGCACACCAATGATGCGCCCGGCGCCCTGACCCGTTTGATCGATATGGGCGTGGAGCCCTACCTGGTGGCATCCTCGCTCGAGGCGGTCCTGGCCCAGCGCCTGGTTCGCGTCATTTGCCCGCTCTGCAAAGGTGAGGATACTTCCACTCAGACCAAAGCTTTGCTGGAGTTAAGAGGCATTCCGGCGGGCACGAAAGTCTACAAAGCGGTCGGGTGCCGTGAATGCCGGGATACTGGCTACCGGGGCCGCCACGGCATTTTTGAATTGATGGAAATGACCGACGAAATCCGCCAGATGATTTTGAAAGATTGCTCCAGCGGGCAAATCAAGGAAACCGCCTTGCGTCAGGGCATGCGCACACTGGGCGAGGATGGCTGGCGGTTGGTCCGCCAAGGCGTCACCACCCCGGAAGAGGTGTTGCGCGTCACCAAAGACCAGATCACCACCCGCATCCCCAAACCCGAACCTGAACAATAAATGGCTTTTTTCGAATATAAAGCATTGCAGGCCAGCGGGGCCATGGCGGATGGTCGCATCGAAGCCGGCAGCCGCCAGGAGGCTCTCCAACAGCTCGAGAGCCGGGGCTTGACGCCGGTCAACCTGGCTGAAAAAAGCGCTCCGGCGGAAGCCAAAAAAACGGCCAGCCCGGGACTTTTTGCTTCGGGGAAAATCGGCAGCACCGCTTTGGAAAATTTCACCCGAATGCTGTCCAACCTGCTGGCCGCCGGCGTGCCCTTGAGCCGGGCGCTGGTGATTCTGCACCAGGATGCCGCGACGCCCGCAGCCAAGGAAAAATGGAAGGAACTTCATGATTTGGTGGTCGATGGCGTAAGCCTGGCTGATGCGATGTCACGGTTCCCAAATGTATTCCCGGAAATTTACGTGGCCATGGTCCGGGCTGGTGAAACGGGTGGTTTTCTGGATATCGTGTTGAGCCACATCGCGGATTTTCAAGCCCGCGACAAGGAATTGCGTTCCAAAGTCATGGCCGCCCTGATGTACCCAACCATCCTGGTTTGCCTGGCCATGGGCGTGCTTTGCTTCCTCCTGGTGTTTTTCATCCCCAAGTTTCAGGCTATTTTCTCCGGCTTCGGAGCGCATTTGCCGTTGCTGACCCGGATCATTGTCGGCGCCAGCGAGATTGTTCGCGGCTATGGGTTGCTGGTGGTGATCGGCATAGGCGTTGTGGTCTATTTACTGCGGGATTGGATGCGTTCCCAAACCGGGAAACGGTTTTGGGAGAATTTCATGCTCAAAGCCCCGGTTTTGGGCACCTTGACCGCCAAGTTTGCCATGGCCCGTTTCTGCCGCATGCTGGGCACCCTCCTGCAAGCCGGAGTTCCCCTGATCCAAGGCCTGCGCACGGCCAGCCGCTCCATCGGCAACCAGGTATTGCTCGACACCGTTTCCGTCTCCATCGAACAAATCCAGGGCGGCAGCCAGCTGGGCAAAGGCTTGTCGGGATGCCCGGAACTATTTTCGGGAACCACCTTGGAAATGATTTCCGTGGCTGAAGAAAGCGGGCGCCTGGATCAGGAACTGGTGCGCCTGGCCAACTCCACGGAGTCGGAGCTGGATCGCCGGCTGAAAATCGCGGTCGCCATGGCGGAACCCGCCATGCTCTTCCTGATTGCGGCCTTTATCGGGACCATATTCATCGGCATGGTCATCCCCATTTTCACCTTGCAAGATTATATCAAGTAATTTTTCCAACTAAAACAATGTTATGAAAATACAAATCCGTAGGATATTCATCAAATCCAACACCAGCGGTTTTACGCTGATTGAATTGCTGCTGGTGCTGGTCATCCTGGGCGTGCTGGCGGCCATCGTGGTCCCCAAATTCTCCGGGCGCACCGAGCAGGCGCGCATCACGGCGGCAGTCACCCAGGTTTCCAATTTCGGTGTGGCGCTGGATGCCTTTGAAGTGGATAATGGCTACTACCCCAAAGGCAAGGGCGGCCTGGAAGATTTGGTGATCCAGCCCAAGGATGCCCAAAACTGGCGCGGACCTTACATCAAGCAGATCCCCATGGATCCCTGGAACAACCCTTACATTTATGAAGCGCCCGGCAAGCACAACGATACCAGTTACGACTTGATGTCGATGGGGCCTGACGGGCGTATTGGCGGTGGTGACGACATCACCAATTACGACGATGCGACTCGCCGGCGTTAAATCCCAATGCCACCCACGGCAGGCTGTGACCTTGATCGAATTGGTTCTGGTCATGGGCTTGCTGGCGATTGTCGTTGCCATGTCCGCCCCGCTCCTTTCGCGCTTTTTCCGGGGCCGCTCCCTCGAATGGGAAGCGGAGCGGTTTGTGGCCTTGACGCGCTATTGCCAAAACCAGGCCACCTCGACCGGCGAACCGATGGAAGTATGGATTCAGCCGGATGATGGTACGTATGGGATGCGAAAAATCATGCAGGTTCAGAAGTTGAACATCCCCATTGTCAAATCCAACGCTTTCGTGAATCCGCAGGAGGTAACCTTCCGTCTCGGTGACGAGGTGCGGTTTGAACTCTCCAAGACTAATTTCACGCTCAATTCCTGGGCCTCCATTCGCTTCTGGCCTGACACCGGAATCGATGAAACCAGCGTCCGGGAATTGGCACTAATGAGCAAGGAAGGCGATTCGCGTTGGATCAGCCAATCCCGAAACCGCCTGTATTATGAGATTCGTCAACTAACCAATAGCTGGTATGAGCTGGACAACGAAGTCATACGCTAGACGCGCCAACCGGGCGGGATTCACGCTGGCTGAGGCTTTGGCGGCGTTGATGTTCATGTCGGTCGTCATTCCCGTGACCATGCAGGGACTGCGGGTTGCCAATCGCGCTTCCGTCGTCAGCCAGCGTAAACTGACCGCCATGCAACTGGCGGAAAACCAATTAAACCAGTTGATCGCCATGGATGAATGGCGAAACTCCACCGCCTTCGGTAATTTTGAAGAGCCCTACCGGCAATATTCCTGGCGACTCGAAAACCAGGCTTGGGATCAGGACGCCATGCGCCTGCTCCTGCTGACGGTCACCTTCGTGGCACAGGGTGAAACCTACGAGGTCCATTTGAGCACCTTGGTCGATGACTCCCAATGAAAACCACCCGGCCAGCCTTCACCATTAACTCCCGCCGCGCTTTCACGCTGCTGGAGATATTGCTGGCCACCGCCATCTTCGCGGTAATCCTGGCCGCCATTAATACGGCTTTCTACGGGGCCGTCAAATTGCAGTCCCGCGCCAAAGAATCCCTGGACCAGTTTGACATCGAAAACCAGGCGGTGGCGATCATGAAAAACGACCTGCGCGCCATGGCCGCCCCCGGAGGTGTCCTGGCGGGATCCATCACCGGCACCACCGAAGCTTCCAGTTCCGGCCAAAGCGCGAATCTTGATTTTTACGCCTCCAACGGCATCACCGATGTAGACCCATCGTTTGGCGACCTCCGCCGCATCACCTACTACCTCGGAAAAACCATCTCGACGCGCAGCGCTTATGGCAAGGATTTGATCCGGGCCATTTCGCGCAATTTGTTATCCCAAGTCGAGGAAACACCCGAGGAACATGTTTTATTAAGCGGGATTGAAAGCTTGGAAATCCAATACTGCGATGGCACCAATTGGGTCCAGACTTGGGATCCAACCGTGCAAACCAACGCCCCGCGGGCGGTGGAGGTTCTGCTGACCCATGCCCGGGATGCCAACAGCAACGTCAAATACGACTTACAGCCAATCCAGTTCACCGTTTTGCTGTCCATCCAAGCCCGTGCTTCCAGCACCAATACCACCAGCACGTCTTCTGGAACGGGGGGGACTGGAGGGACGGGAGGGACTGGCGGCACGGGTGGGACAGGCGGGACAAGTGGTACCGGAGGATCCAGCACCCGTCCAACCGGAGGCAGCCGATGAAGCGTCCAATTCTCCATTCTTCGCCCCGCCAGCATGGCTCGGTATTGATTATCGTGCTCTGGGTTGCCTTGGGCTTGGTCAGCTTGACGATCTATTTTGGGCAAACCGCGATGATGCAATACCGCAATGCCGACAACCGCATGGCGGGAATCGAAGCAGACCAGGCCATCGAAGGTGCCTCCCGCTACGTGACCTACATCCTGCGCAATTATGCAACTAATGGCTTCGTGCCAAATCCGGATAATTATGCGGCGGAAATGGCCCCTGTTGGGGAATCGGATTACTGGCTGATCGGCCGCGATGATCAGTCTGAACGCTCTGAATACCCCGCCTTCGCGCTGGTGGATGAGAGTTCCAAGCTGAATTTAAACACCGCTACCCGCGAAATGCTCGAGGCGCTCCCCAACATGACCTCGGAATTGGCGGCGGCCATCATTGACTGGCGCGACACTGACGACGAAGCAACCACCGACGGTGCCGAATCCGACTATTACATGAGGATGAATCCTGCCTACCTGTGCAAGAACGCGCCTTTTGAAACGGTCGAAGAGTTGCGCATGGTCCGCGGCTGCACCCCGGAGTTGCTGTTCGGCGAAGATTGGAACCGCAATGGGATCCTGGATGAAAACGAGAATGACGGCTCTGCAACCGCCCCATTGGATAATTCCGACGGCCGGCTGGATCCCGGCTTGGTGGAATACTTGACCATTTATAGCCGCGAACCCAACACCAAATCGGATGGCACCAATCGGGTCAATATTACTTCCAACCAGCGGCAATTGGTGACCGTACTAACCGAAAAACTGGGCCAGCAGCGAGCCCAGCAAATCGCACCCGCCGCCAGCGGCTGCCGCAGTCTCCTGGAGTTTTACATCAAAAGCAAAATGACGGCCTCTGAATTTGCCTTGGTAGCCGACGATCTCACCACTTCCAGCGCCACCTACCAGGAAGGGTTGGTGAATGTGAATACCGCCCGGGAAGAGGTGCTCGCGTGCATTCCCGGCATCGGCGTCGAAAAGGCAGCCACCCTGGTTGCCTACCGCAAAGCACACAAAGACGATTCGCAAACGCTCGCCTGGGTGAGCGAAGTGCTGGACCAGGCCAGCGCCGTTCAAGCCGGCCCTTATCTGACCGCCCGCAGTTACCAATTCACCGCCGATATCGTCGCCCTGGGCCGGAACCACCGCGGGTACCGGCGGGTGGCCTTTGTTTTCGATAACAGCCAAAGCGAACCCCAAATCATTTTTCGACGCGACCTGACTCGATTTGGATGGGCTTTAGGCAATATAAACCAAAATTCATGGACCTTAACTCAACGATCCAGGTAATAAACCGCTTCAAATCCAAGCGGCCATTGTCGTTGCTGGCCTTCAACATGGAAGGCCAGCAGATCCGGGGTGCGGTGGTGCATCGCCAAAATGGGAGCGTTGTCTTAGACCACCCCATTCACTTCGACCTCACCGTGGACCCCTTGAACCAGGATGTGGAACTGGTGGGACAGGAAATCCGCAATCGCTTGAATGAGGCCGGGATCCGCGAAAAACATTGCCTGGTCACCCTGCCCCTCCAATGGGCGCTGACACTCCAGACTGAACTGCCGGACATGCCGGCGGAACATGAGCCGGATTTTCTAAAGCTACAGGCCGAAAAGCGCTTTCCCTACCCGGCGGAAGACCTGGCCATGACCTATTCCCGTTACGAGGTGGCTGGCAAGCGCTACGCCACCTTGATTGCCATCCCCAGGAACTTGATCACCCGCGTGGAAAGCGGCTTGAAGGCGGCCCAACTCAAACCTGTCAGCTTCACGCTGGGCGCCGCTGCGCTGGCCGATCTGACACCTGAGCCAGCCACAGGGACTTTGGTGCTGATGGCGCATGACCATTCGGTGGATCTGCTGGTTTTGCTCGGGAAGCAGATCATGATTCTCCGCTCATTGGAGGGGGTGATTGCCTCGCACGAAAATGCGAGCCGGATGGTTAACCCGGATGTGGTGGCCCGGGAAATCCGCATCACTCTGGGACAACTACCCGGCCCCTTGCGCGGCATTGTAAAGCATGCGCGGATTTTTGGCGGAGACGAACACACCAAGCCCATGCTGGAGGAACTTTCCCCCATCCTCAACGCCCTGGGCTTGATTTCCGATACCGCCGTGGTTGGGCTACCGCCCAGCGTAGCCGGCAACTATGCCGGCAAAAGCCCGGCCGTTGAAGCGCTCCGCCTGGCCATCAACCACCTTGGCAAAATCGATCCGGCGTTGGAATTCCTGCCCCCCCAATTGAGTCCCTGGCTCAAACTCGTAAACCGGTTTTCATCGCGCAAGCTGGTGTCGGTGGGCGCTTCAGCCCTCGCGGTTCTGGGTTTGTTTGGCAGTCTGTTCGTATGGCAATACGTACGCCTGGGCATGCTTCAATCGAAATGGCGCTCCATCGAGCCGGACAACCAGGTGGTGGAATCCACCCAGCAAAAAATCCGCAAGTTCCGGCCTTGGTTCGATACTAATTTCCAAGGCTTGACGATCATGAAGCAACTGACGGAAGCTTTTCCCCAGGAAGGTTCCGTCTCGGTCAAAAGTATGGAAATCAAAGGCTTGTCCGTGGTGACCTGTTCCGGGGTGGCGCGGGACAATACCTCCCTGATTAAAACCCTCGACCAGTTACGCGCCCAAAAGCACATCACGGATTTGAAAGTGGTCATGGTTCGGGGAAAATCCCCATTGCAATATTCATTCCAATTCCGCTGGGAGGGAGGAGTCGCCCAATGAAAATCCAAAACCGGGAAAAAATGCTGGCCTTACTGGCGATCGCCGCGGTAGTCATTCTGGCGACTGACCAGTTCGTCGTGGAACCGCTCATTAAACTCTGGAAGGAGCGATCCCAAAAAATCGTGGATCTGACAAAAAAAATCAATCAGGCAACCGTATTGATCGCCCGAAAAAAGGAGATCCTCGACCGCTGGGATACGATGAAATCGCAAATGCTGGCTGGGGATGTTTCCCGTTCCGAAAACGAGGTGATCAAAGCCGTGGATCGCTGGACCCAGCAAAGCCGGATATCGATGACCTCCCTCAAGCCTCAGTGGAAGCAAAATGCGGACGATTACCGGACTTTGGAATGCCGGGCGGATGGCGCTGGGGACTTGCAAGCCCTGGCCCGTTTCTTGTATGAAGTGGAGAAAGATCCCATGGCTCTGAAAGTTGAGGACTTGGAAATTACCTCCCGGGATGAGGAAGGCCGCCAATTGTCGATAGCCCTCCGAGTCAGCGCGTTGCAGTTGAATCCGGAGTGATGAAAATGAAAAATTCTTTCGCTAACTTTGGAACCCTGGTGGCCCTGGCCGGCCTGCTCGCCGGCCTCCCTGCCTTGACCGGGAATGCGGCCGAAAACGTCCGTCCACCACGGGCTTCGCGCAGTTCCACCAATGCCCCCGCCCCTTCCGGAGCGGGTTTCGAAAATTTTAAAATCATACCGGAACGGAACATCTTCAATCCCAACCGCCGCCAGCGCTCCGATTTCCGGTCGGAACGGCGGGAAGATCCGGTCCAATATTTTTCCCTGGTGGGCGCCATGCAATACGAGGGGAAAACGGTGGCCTTTTTCGACGGCAGCAAATCGGATTTCCGCAAGGCCTTTGAGAAGGACTCTTCGAT
Source organism: uncultured Verrucomicrobiota bacterium (assembly GCA_903845125.1). GTDB lineage: Bacteria > Verrucomicrobiota > Verrucomicrobiia > Limisphaerales > UBA1319 > CAIMWS01. The sequence goes on along the minus strand of CAIMWS010000451.1, from coordinate 6,740 downwards.
CGAAGGTTTCAAGCTGGTTCAGATTTCCCCCAAATCGGTGATGCTGGCCGACAAAACCAACCAGTTCCAACTATCCGTAGGGATGCAAATGCGGCGGCAGGGCGAGGATGCCTGGCAAATGGTTTCCGGAAATGCCGCACCGACGCTTTCCGCCTCCAATACCAATCTGGCCAGCGCCGGATCCGCGTCCGATTCCAGTTCTGGCAATGGAGGTTCCAATGATGATATTCTAAAACGGCTGTTAAAGAAACGAGAGGAAGAATTAAAATGAAAACGCACAACACAAAAAGGCTGCTATTAAGCCTCGTGGCGGGTGTGGCTGTCACGCTGCCCAGTCCGGCACAGGAAACTAGCCCACCCCAGAAAGCGGCCGCCTTGGAGCAAGCGCCGGCCAAACCCACCGCCACGGAGGCGCGGGCGGAAACTGCCCCCCCGCCGGCGGCTGTTGAGGAGAAAGCTCCTGGCCGCCAGCCCACTCCGGCGGCGCCCACCACTCCCGCCACGCCAACAGCCCCATCCGTGGCGCCTGCGGCGCCTCCTCCGGCGCCCGCCCCAGCCACCACCAATGCACCGATTATCCAAACCACCGCCACCGGCGAAAAAGGGCTGCGATTTAATTTCCGAAATGCGCCGTTGGAGGCGGTTTTGAGTTATTTAAGTGAAGCCGCCGGATTCGTCATTGTGCCCGAAACGGAGATCAGGGGCAAAGTGGACGCCTGGAGCTATCAGCCTCTGACCACAGAAGAGGCCTTGAAATTGCTCGACAACGTCCTCAGCAAGAACGGATATACCGCCATCCGCAATGGCAAAACCTTGACCATCGTGACCAAGGAGGAAGGCCGCAAGCGGAATATCCCGGTCAAAAGCAGCAACAATCCGGACGAGATCCCCAACGACGAGGAGCTGGTCACGCAGATTGTGCCCATCCGGTATGCCAGCACGGCCGCCCTGTCACGCGATTTGCAGCCGTTGCTGCCCAGCAACGCCACCATGACCGCCAACGACAGCAGCAGCGCCTTGGTGATCACGGACTCGCAAGCAAATATCAAGCGCCTGGTCAAAATCGTCCGGGCTCTGGATACGGCGGTGGCCAATGTATCCCATATCAAAGTATTTCCGCTCCGCTTTGCGGACGCCAAGGAGTTGGCCACCGTCGTTAAAGACCTGTTCGATTCTCAAGCCAGTTCCAACCGCGGTGGTGGTAGTGGCGGGGGAGCCGCTTCGGATCCGCGCGCACAGATGTTCCAGCGATTCATGCAAGGGGGCGGCGGCGGCCGCGGAGGCGGTGGGGCTGGCGGAGGGGGATTCGGCGGGATGCCTGGTGGGATGCCTGGTGGGATGCCGGGCAGCACGGGCGGCGGCGGCGGCGATACCTCCCGGCGCTCGGCGCCGCGGGTGTCGGCAGTGGCTGATGAGCGAACCAACTCCCTGGTTGTCAGCGCTCCAGAAGAAATGATTCCGCTCATCGAGGACTTGGTGAAGCAAATCGATACCATGGCCGATGAAATCACTGAATTGCGCGTTTTCCGCCTTAACTATGCCGATCCCACCGAAACGGCGGACACGCTGACCCAATTATTTGCGGAAGATCAAAGGAGCAGCCAAAGGGGCGGGTTTGGGGGCTTCAACTTCGGTGGCAATCGCGGCGGCTCGACCTCCTCCAGCACCAGTTCGCGGGCCAAAAAGCAGGCCCAGGTAGTGGCGCTGCCTGATCCCCGCACCTCCTCGGTCCTGATCCGCGCCTCCGCTGACATGATGGAGCAGATCGCGGCGGTGATCAACCAACTGGATTCCAATCCCGCCAAAAAACAAAAGGTATTCGTTTATTCGCTGGAAAACGCCGATGTGCAAAGCGTGGAGGAGATCCTGCGCAATATGTTCGAGAATAATATCACCAGCCGTAATAACCGGAACACAACCAGCAGCCAGAACTCTAATCCGCTGAGCAACCGCATGCGGAACAATTCGGGCACTGGCAGCGGCTCCAGTTCCAGCTTTGGCAATAACCGGTCCTCCCGCGGCAGTTCGTCAATGCCTTGATGCAGCCGGGTATACCAATTTGAACTATCAGCATATTTTATTATGAGGATTAACAAGTATAAATCACCGGTTTTGGCCGGCTGTTTGATCACCGGCCTTTGGCTGGCGGGAACCGGGCAGATCGCTGCCCAGTTCGGCGGCGGCGGCATGGGTATGGGGGGAGGCGGGGGAATGTCACGCTCCCGCAGTGGTTCGTCTATGACACGCCAATATCCCAATAGCGGCACGATTGGCGATGCCATGATTTCCAGCGATCCCGAAACCCGCAAAATCATCGTGATCGCCGATGATGACACCATCCAGCATATCAGCCAGGTCATCACCAACCTGGACCGGCCCAAACCCCAGGTGCTGATCAAAGTCGTCTTCCTGGAAGTGACCTACCGCAACGGGTTGGACCTGGGAGTCGAAGGCACCTATAAGCATAAAATCAGCAACAACACTACTGGAGCTTTGAGTTCCAGTTTCGGGCTGGCTTCACAATCCAGCGGCGGCATTTATAAAATCATGAGTGACGATTTCACCGTCACCATGCGCGCCATGGGGCAAGACACCAAATTGGAGGTGCTCTCCCGCCCTTCGATCCTGGCCCGTAACAATCAGCAGGCTACCATCACGGTGGGCGAAACCCTGCCCTTCATCACCAATACGCGCATCACGGATACAGGCCAAACCATCAATACGGTTGAATACCAGGACATCGGCATCATTTTGCGGGTTACTCCGTTCATCACTTCCGATGGTTCGGTGGAAATGATCGTGGCTCCTGAAATCACCTCGCGCACAGCCGATACCGTGCCCATTTCCGATACGGTCAGTGCGCCCGTCATCGCCAAACGCTCGGCGGAGACAGTGGTTGTCACCCCAGATGGCAAAACGGTAATCATCGGCGGCTTGATGGAAAACAGCAAAACCGCGTCCGTCAACAAGGTGCCGTTTTTCGGTGATATCCCATTGCTGGGGGCGGCTTTCAAGCACAAGATCACGGAAAATACCAAAAAGGAGCTTATGATTTTCCTGACACCGAAAATCGTCAAAGAACCCAAAGCCATGGCTGCTTTGACTAAAGAGGAAACCGGCAAGGCCGAAATGGCTCCCAAGGCTTTTTCCGAGGCTGATTTCGACAAGTTTTTCGATACCCTGCCCGTAAAGGAAGACCGGGTATTCAACAGTCCGCCACCGGCGCCTAAAAAGCCGGCGCCCAAAGCGAAAAAAACCAAAAAATAATTGTGTTTACCGCGGTCCCATTAAACGGTAAAGGTTAGAGTAGATATGAATGGCCACCCGGAGGCAACTGCACCTGGGTGGTCATTTGCATCTGCCTGCGGAAATCGTGAGTTCACCACCTTTGCCTTCCCGTCTGGCTGGCTGGCTGGATTCTCCCGCAGTAGCAGTTGACCAAAGAAAAACACGCTGATCGGCATGCATTATGTGGTCCGCCACAAAGCGACAAAGCGCCATGGTCTTCGGCTTGCTGCTGCTGGCCTGGGTCTTGATGATCGTTTGGGAATTGATCCAGCACGAGCAGGTCAAACAAACTGAACGAACCGCCCTGCTGAACCGCGGGCGTGATATCACCCGCACGGTAGGCCTCGTCATCCGCTCCCAACGACGGTTCGGTGCCTTCGTTTCTCAAGAACGCATGGAGTCCGCTCTCAATGAACTTTTAAATTCCGGCGAACTGAAATCGGTCGCCCTGCTCAATGGAGCCGGCGTGGTGGTGGCTTCGGCGCGCGCCTCCACCGACGAGGACTTCACCGGCGTGCTGCAGAATGGCATCCGCTGGGGCCGGCAAACCGTCACTTGGACCAATCTCGTGGATTTAGGTTCCAATCTGACGTCGCGTGAGCATGAGCCGGCCAATTTGACCATTGTCATGCCCAAGCGGGAGCCCGGTGCCGGGCCTCGGGAGGATCGTCCGCCTCCCCCACCCTTCCCCGCTCCGCGACGCACCAATGAGGTTTCCAGCAAGGTCTCTGCCGAATCCACCAACCAGCCTCCCGGCCAGCGGGAAATGGATAATCGGCAGCGTGATCGCGGGCGCCCCCGTTTTGGCCGCCCCTTTGGCATGGACGAAAGTGAATATCAATCCTTGATCCAAAAGCAGGGCATGCATGGGTTTGTCACGGTGATGTCCTCCCAGACCTACCTGGCCGCCTGCAAAAAAGACTGGTGGTACCGCGTGGGAACCATCAGCCTGGCCGGACTGGCAGTGATCGGCATGGGCATGGCCTGGCGCAGCCTGGCGTCCTCCTCTGAACTGCAGATGCGGCTGATCCGGGCCGGCGAAATGAACACCCAGCTCAGGGAAATGAATGTGGCCGCCGCCGGCCTCGCCCACGAAACCCGCAACCCCTTGAATATCATCCGTGGTCTGGCCCAGCTAATTTCCAATCAGAAGGACTCTTCCACCGAGATTCGCCGCAAGTCCGGTGAAATCATCACTGAGGTTGATCGCGTAGCCGCCCAACTCAACGAGTTCATCAACTATTCCCGGCCACGGGAAGTGCGGTCCTCCTCCACCAGCGTGGGAGATGTCCTCAACGATGTTGCCCGGGCACTCCAAAGCGATCTGGAAGATAAATCCATCCATCTCCAAATCACCGATGAAAAACTGGTGGTGGAAGCCGATGAAGCCATGTTTCGCCAAGTCCTGTTTAACCTTCTCCTCAACGCCATTCAAGCCTTGGGGAATGGAGGGGAAATCCATATCATAACCGGCAAATCCACCGCCACCGGCGCATTCATCGAATTCCGCGACAATGGCCCCGGAGTTAAGCCGGAGCATCGGGACGATATCTTTAAACCCTACTTTACTACTCACCAAAACGGCACCGGGCTCGGCCTGGCGGTGGTGCGCCAGATTGTCCTCGCCCACGGATGGGATGTCCAATTCCTGCCCAACGAACCGAAAGGCGCTATCTTCCGGGTAAGCCAGATGAAACCGGTTCCCCGCACCTGATCCCTTTGTATCCCATGCCCAGTCAAAATCCCAGCGCCCCCCCTTGCATATTGATTGTCGATGACGATGCGGGCCAGCGGAGCCTGCTTAATTCGTTCCTCAAAAACCAGGGCTTTGTCACCGTCACCGCTAGTTCGGGTGAAGAGGCTTTGTCGATACTCGATTCGCAAACGGTAAAAATGATGATTTCCGATGTGCGCATGCCCGGCATTTCGGGACTGGAAACCTTCAAACGGGCCCGCCAGCGTCACTCCGTTTTGCCGGTACTGCTGGTGACCGCCTATGCGGATATTCGGGATGCGGTAAAAGTCATGCAGGATGGCGCGGTTAATTACCTTCAAAAACCGATCGATCTCAATGAACTGCTCGCCTCGGTTCAGCGGGCAACCGGCATTGCGCCCACCTTCGCCCTGGCATTTGCCGAAGGCCGCACCCTTCCGGAGTCGGTCGTGGCCCGCAGCCCGTTGATGCTGGACGTCTTCAAAGATGCCTCTTTGGTGGCGCCTTCGGAGAGCCGGATTCTGATCACTGGCGAAAGCGGCGTAGGCAAGGAAGTGCTGGCTGACCTGATCCATGCCTGGAGCCTGCGCGCCTCTGGTCCAATCATTAAAGTCAATTGCGCGGCCATCCCGGAAACGCTTCTGGAAAGCGAGTTATTTGGCCACGAAAAAGGCGCATTCACGGGCGCTTTTACGCAGCGCATCGGCCGGTTTGAGGAGGCCAACCAGGGCACGATCCTGCTCGATGAAATCGCCGAATTATCCCCTTCCATCCAAGCCAAACTGCTGCGCGTCACCCAAAACGGGCGGTTTCACCGCGTGGGCTCCAACGTCGAGCACCAAACCAACGCGCGGCTGCTGGCCGCAACCAACCGCGATCTGGACAAGGAGGTCGAAAAGGGCACCTTTCGCGAGGATCTGTTCTTCCGGCTGAATGTGGTGGAATTGAATGTGCCTCCGCTCCGGGAACGCCGGGAGGATATCATTCCGCTGGCCCAGCTTTTTACCAATGAATTTTCCGGGGGCCGGGCCAAGCTGTCCGCCGCGGTAACCCGTTGCCTGGAGCAATATGAATGGCCCGGCAATGTGCGGGAGTTGCGCAACGCCATCGAGCGGGCCGTTTTGGTTTCGCGGGGTGAACTGATCCTGCCGGATCATCTGCCCAACCGCATCCGCAAGGCCGTGACGGGCGTCGAATCCATTGAGGAATCCCAAGCCAGCCGACTCGAAGACATCGAGCGTGAGGCCATCATCCAGGCGCTCCGGGAAAACGCCTTCAACCGCACCCACACCGCGCTCGCGCTGGGCATCAGCCGCCGGGCCCTCAACTACAAAATCAACCGCCTCCGCCAACTCGGTTTCGCGGTGGATGAAAAGCCGGACGCCAATCCTTGATCCTGCCTACCTGGTTTGAGCCCTCGCCATACCAGGGCCATCCATTTGAATTGCCAAAGGGCAAAACGGGGAGAGGGGGTCCTCGCCAAAGCTGACATCCAATACCCAGTAGAACGGGTTTTCCACGCCCCAAGGCTAACAAACTTCAGAGGCAAACTCGATTCTCGCCCAAGGGAAACTGGCTATCGAAATCTCAAAGCTTAAACCCGAACTCCGAGATAGAAAATGAGGTCGTAATGCGCAACCTCCTGAGGCTATAAGGTTTAATGCAAAACAAACCCGCTTCAGACTCGCACAAAACGACCCCCATCGAAATTAGCGCCCTGTTCGGCCGAGCAAAGCTT
>CAIMWS010000450.1 GCA_903845125.1 uncultured Verrucomicrobiota bacterium | reverse complement strand
GGCGCCCACCACCGTGCCCGCACGCGTGGAAACCAAGGAAAAACACCTGCTGCTGGCTTGGAACGACCTCGGCTTCCACTGGATCTCCGACAGCGATCCGTGGTTTGTGCTTTCGCCGCCCGGCAACACGCTGGAGGCGCAGTTAATCAAGTGCGGGCTCACCCCTGAAATCCTCGGCCAGGGTTATGAGCTGACCTACCGCGTGGAGCCGGGCTTTGAAAACCCCACCGCCCAAGTGCCCTTCTGGGATCACGCCGGGGCTACTGTCAAACAAAAGCTGGAAAAGAACACGGGGCTGTCCGGCAGCCCGCTGGCCGGCAAATTCACCTTCGACACCGCCCGCAAGAGCTTTGTGGCCAAAATGATCCCGGTCACCCCTTACCCGCAGGGCGGCGGCTACCAGCCCTACCCGCTGTTCACCGTGGAGGCCCGCGACACCAATACCGGAACTCTGCTGGCGTCGGTGAAGACGGTGGCCCCGGTATCCACGGAGCTGGGCTGCCGCAACTGCCATGGCGGCGGCTGGCGGGTGGCCGGCGCGGCCGGGTTGGGGACCGAGACGGCCACCAACATCCTCGCCGCCCATGACCGGATCAACCACACCAAACTTTACCAGGAGGCGCTCGCCGGCCAACCGCGGCGCTGCACGGATTGCCACGCCAGCCCGGGCCAGAATGCCCCCGGCCAGCCCGGCATCCTCAACCTCTCCGCCGCCATGCACGGCTGGCATGCCAATTACCTGTCCGCGGCCGGAGCCAGCTCGTGCGCCCTCTGCCATCCCTCGGCCGAAGACAGCCGGACGCGCTGCTACCGCGGCCTCCACCGCCTCGCCGGGCTGGACTGCACCTCCTGCCACGGAGCCCTGGCGGACCACGCCCTCAGCCTGCTCAAGGGCCAGGCGGACCTGCCCGCGGCCCGGGCGCTGCAAAAGCATCTCGTGCCGGTGGCTGTCTCCGCCCCCGCCGAGGTCAAGCCCCGCACCCCCTGGGTCAACGAGCCGGATTGCCTCGCCTGCCACGAAAAATTCGAGCCGCCTAAAAAAGGCGCCACCGCCTTCAACCGCTGGACCAAAGACCCGGCGGGCCTGTACCGCAATAAAGTGGACGATGCGGGCCTGCACTGCATCGCCTGCCACGGCTCCACCCACGCGGAATACCCGGCCCTGAATCCCTACCACCCGCTGCGGGACAACCTGCAGCCGCTGATGTATTCCGGGCAGCCTTTTCCTGTGGGCTCCGAATCCAGCTGCGAGGTCTGCCACCTGGAAAAGATGGAGTCCCCCATCCACCACGACAACATGATGCATCCCTTCCGGCAGAAGGAGGCCTGGCAAAAGGCCGTATCCGGGTCCGGTTTGGGGAACAGCGCGAAATAGCTTCGGCGCGGGGGCCGGCGGATGTACAGCGCCTGGGATGCGGCGCCAATCGCATGCCCAGGATGGCCGTTGGTTTTCCACCAACGGCCGCCGCCTGCTGTAACTTTTCCCACCTTCACGGCTCCATCCCCATGGAGAAGATGATGAATATGACATCCTGGTTGGCGAATGTGGTGGTGGGTGGCGGCATAGGCATGGCGATGGGCTATTTTGGCCAATGCTCCACCGGAACGTGCCCGCTCACCAGCACCTGGTGGCGCGGCGGCCTTTATGGGGCCTTCCTGGGGCTGATGATGTTCCTGCTGTCCGGCGGCGCCAACCCGGCGGCCATGAACCAGTCATCCAAGAATGTGGCCAAAATTGGGGAAGCGGATTTCGAGGCCCAGGTAAGGCAGGCGCCCCAACTGGTGGTGGTGGACTTTTTCGCCACGTGGTGCGGGCCGTGCCAGGCGCAGGCGCCGATTTTGGACGCCCTGGCGGCCGAATATGCCGGCCAGGTCAAATTCGTGAAAGTCAATGCCGACGAAGCCTCGAACCTCGCCGGACGCTACGAAATCCGCAGCCTTCCCACCCTGCTGTTTTTCAAAAACGGGCAGGTGGCCGGCACCCACACGGGCCTGGCCACCGCGGCCAACCTGAAGCAACGCCTCCAAACCTTGCTGGCCGCAAACCCGGCCGCCGCCACCGTCCAACCGGGGCCGGCAGCGGAATGATCCGCCAGTGCGGCCAGGGGCCGGGGAGGTTCTGGCGGGCGGCGGTTTGGAATATTTCGCCTCCGGCCGGGCCGCCACTTCATAGCACCACAGGGTGCCGTGGTCCCGGAAGTAAAGACGGCCGCCGGCCACCACCGCGCAGCCCCACGCTTTTTGCATCGGGTTGGCATGCCCGGGCTGCCCGGGCGGGGTGAAACGCCCGTGCTCATGGTAACCCTCCGGCGCCGGCTCCACCAGGCCCATGGAGAACTCGATGCACTGCAGGGACTGGGCGGTGGCGCCATAGAGGAAATCCCCCACTTTGACCACGCCTCCGATGGCCGTGGGAAGCTTGGCGCTGAAGTACAATTCCTGCGGCACGATGCCGCCGTCCCGGGCCACCAACTTCACGGCCCCGCCGCCGGTGCCGGCCGATCCCACATACACGCAGCCCCTCTCGGCGGTCAGTGACGGTATGCTGGCATGGTAACGGCTCACCGGCCTGGCGTAGCGCCACCGGAGCTTGCCGGTCGGCGCCTCCAGGCCCACCAAGCCCTTCTGCAGGAGTTGGGCATACAGCCGGGGGCCCCCGATATCGACCACAATGGCGGAGGTAAAAGCCGCCTCATCCGCCTCCGAATAATGGTTTAGGCCCCGTTGACTCACGGGAAAAAGACACCGGAGAACTCTGAGTAAGCAGGGTCGATGAACTCCAGTTCTCATGTTCT
>CAIMWS010000449.1 GCA_903845125.1 uncultured Verrucomicrobiota bacterium | reverse complement strand
TGATCACCATGTATTTCATCCCCGCGTCCCGGGCGATCTGGATCCACTCCCGCGCGTTGAATTTGACCGGGTTGAACTTCTTATACAAGTTGTCGTAAACTGGATCCTCCGTGCGCGGGGCCTGGACGCCGTTGATGTCCCAGGGGCGGTTGGCCTTCCGGCCCCAGCTCAATTCCACCCCGGAGAGCGCTACCGGCCCCCAGTGCAGGAACATCCCGAACTTGGCGTCCCGCCACCACCCCATGCGGGCGTCGCGCTGGGCGGGGGTTTCGTGCAACTGCGGCACCTGGCTGAGATCCACCGCCTCCGCCCCGTGGGCGCATGCGAGGCCGCCCGCGGCCAGGATCAGGGTGGCCAGCCAGCCGGCCAGCTGGGTGTTGATCAGGGTGTTTTTCATACACTTCCTCCAGTTTGTTGATTATCTTGGTTGTGCCAGTTTGCAAAGCGGGGGCCGGCCCCGTTGACCGGTCCCCGCAGGATCCTAATTTATCCACCGCCGGCGGCCTACAGGCGCCAGCCGTAACGATAGGGCGGATTCACCAGGGCGGTGGCGCCTTCGTGGTTGGTGAAACGCGCGGCTTGGTCGTCCCACTCGAGCTTCTGGCCCGCGAACCGGATGGCAATGGCACCCAGCAGGGCCGCCTGCGTGAGCGGGCCGCCATAGCCGAAGTGCGATCCCGCCTGCCGGCCGGTGCGGATGGCTTCCAGCCAGTCCCAGGCGTGGTTCTTCACGCGCGTGATCCGTTCCGGGGGCGCGTTTTTGCCGGAGTTCTGATCCATCACCGAGTCGGGTGAGATCCGGCAGCCGCCGCCACCGTGGGAGCCGTGGACGATCATCCCTTTTTCGCCATGCATGATGGCGCCGATGCCGGGCACTTTTTCGTCCGCCGAGAATCCCGCCGGCTTCGGAATCTGGTTGGCGCCATCGTACCAGACGAGCTTGACCGGGCCGCGCTTGCCGCGGGCGGGAAACTCGAAGGTGATCTTGGAGGCGGGCGGATAAGTCATCCATTGCTTGACGGGATCATAATCGGTCACTTCCGCCTGCACACTTGTGGGCGCGTCCAGGTCGAGTGCCCAGAAAGTCGGGTCGATGACATGGCAGAACCAGTCGCCGATGCTCCCGGTGCCAAACGGCATCCAGCCGCGCCAGTTCCAGTGGACCCAGAACGGGGTGTAAGGGCGGAATGGCACCGGCCCGATCCACAGGTTGTAATCGAGGCTCGTGGGCACGTCGTAGGTTTTATCCAGCTTGTCCAGGTTCCCCAGCTGGCAATAGACATTCCGGAAAGCGTCGCAGCCGGCGTGCACCGTATGCACCGGGCCAATGGCCCCGGCTTCAACCCACTCGCAGATGCGGCGGATGTCCCGGCTCGAATGCCCCTGGTTGCCGAGCTGCGTGACCACTTTGTAGGTTTTGGCGGCGGATATCAGCGAACGCACTTCATCGACCGTGTGTGCCAGCGGTTTTTCGCAATAGACATGCTTGCCGCGCCGCATCGCCTCCATGGCGATCACCGCGTGCGTGTGGTCCGGGGTGCCGATCACCACCGCGTCGATCTCCTTGTCCATCTTGTCGAGCATGACCCGGAAATCCTTGAACTGATTCGCCTTGGGGTACTGCGCGAACTTCTTGCCCGCATACTTGTCGTCCACATCGCACAGAGCGACGATGTTGTGGCCTTCGCCCGCCATGCCGTCGATGTCGGCTCCGCCCTGGCTGCCCACGCCGATGCCGGCCACGTTGACCTTTTCGTTGGGGGAGAGGCGGGCTGCGCCCAGCACCTGGCTGGGGGCCAATTGGATGAGGGCCACGCTGGCGCTGGCGCCGCAGAGGAACCGCCGCCGGTTGATCATCGAAGTTTGTTGCTTTTTCATAATGTGATAGTCGTTGGCACCAACTTTATAGCACCCCCATTTAAGGTAAAGCGTCTTCTGCGCCCGCCCCCGGCCGGCGGCCGGGCGGGCGCAGCAGCTTGGCCGCCGGGACGGCGGGTGGGATCAGAAATTGATCGGGCAGCTTTGCCCGGCTTCGGTTTTCAGCTCGAACACCCGGTCCCGGAACCGCACCCGGCAACCGCCACCGAGGCTGGATTTCACGACCGCCCGGGTGGGCCGGCCATCCTGCCAGGCAATGTCCACCTCGAAACCGCCCCGGGCGCGCAGGCCGGTGACGGATCCCGCGGGCCAGGCGGCCGGCAGCGCGGGCAGCAGGTTGATCCCGCCTTCGTGCGATTGCATCAGCATTTCGCAAACGCCGGCGGTGATCCCGAAATTCCCGTCGATCTGCATGGGCGGATGGAGTCCGAACAGGTTGAGGCAGGTGTTCCGGTTGGAAAACAGCTGCCGCAGCAGGCGGTGGGCCGTTTCGCCATCGTGCAGCCGGGCATAGAGCGCCGTGCGCCAGGCGAAGGACCATTCGCGCACGTCGGAGCTGGCCTCCTCGCCCCGCGCCACCAGCGATTTTTTCGCCGCGGCGGCGAATTCAGGGGTCCGGGCGATGCTGATTTGCTGCCCGGGAAAAACCGCGAACAGGTGCGAGGTGTGGCGGTGGTGGTTATTGGGGTCATCGCGGTCCACCATCCATTCCTGCAGTTGGCCCCAGCGACCCACTTGCGGCCCCACCAGCAAGTCGCGCATCCCGGCGATTTTGGCGCGGTAATCCGCGTCGATGCCCAGGGCCTCGCTGGCGGCGACGTAGTTGTTGAACAGATCCCAGACGATCTGCTGGCAGTAGCTCACGCCATCCTCATGCGGGCCTTGCTCGGGCGACCAACCATTCGGCACCACCAGCCGGCCATCGGGCAGGGCCTTCAGCCGGTCCTCCCAAAACCCACAGGTCTCCTTGATGACCGGGTAGGCCACGCGGCGGAGCCATTCCTTGTCCCCGCCAAAGGCATAGTGCAGCCAGAAGTGCTGGCAATACCAGGCATTGGCGGGCACGTCCCATTGCCAGCCCATGTCCCCGTGGATGCCGTGGGAGGTGCGCACCGCCCAGCCGCGCGCGGAGCCGGAGGTGGTTTGGAACCGCGGCTCGGTGGCAGTGGCCTTGCGCCATGGCTCCAGCTGGCTGGTAAGGAGATCGAACAAGGGGGTGTGGCACTCGGGGAGGTTGGCCGGCTCGGCGAGCCAGTAATTCATCTGGATGTTGATATTGGCGTGGTAATCGCTGTGCCACGGCGGATCGTTGCTGTCGTTCCACAAGCCCTGGAGATTGGCCGGCAGCCCCCCGGGACGCGAGCAGGAGATCAGCAGGTAGCGCCCGTGTTGAAAGAGCAATTCCTCAAGGTCTGGATCGCCCCCCTGATCGGCTTCCAGCACTTTGCGCTGGTCGGTGGGCAAGGCAAGCCGGCCGGCGGGCGTGGCGCCGGCGTCCAATTTCACCCGGTTGAACAACGTTTGGTAATCCGCCAGGTGAGCCGCGCGCAGGGCGTCGAAGGTTTTCCCCGCCGCGCTGGCCAGGCGTTTTTCAACCGTGGCGGACGGATCGCCGCCCCGGTAACCCCGGCTGTAATCCGCCACATAATCCGTGCCGGCCGCCACCAGCAAGGTGAGCTGGTCGCAGTTCTTGAATTCCAGCCGGCCATCCGCGGCCTGCAGGGTGCCGCCCTGGTTGAGGGCCAGCACCTTCGTGGCGTATTTCAACCCATTCGCCAGCGCGCCGGAAAAACGGAGCGTGTGGCCTTCCGCCACCGTGGTCTCCCGGTGGGCGCCTTGCAGGCGGACCGCCCCGGTGCAGGAGCCCGGGCGGTTGGCCGAAAACCGCAGGACCATCACGCCATCAGCATGGGAAGCGAAAGCCTCCCGCTGGTAGGTGGTTTCGCCGGATTGGTAAACCACCTGATGGAGGGCGGTCGCCAGGTCCAGCGAACGGCGGTAACCCGGCGCCCCGGCTCCGGGATCCGCCGTGGCGGCATCGACCAGCAATTCGCCGAGCATTTGGTAGGCGCCCATTTGGGAGTAATCGTCCGAGGAGACCTCCTTGCCCGTCCACAGGCTGATCTCGTTGAGCACCACACGCTCCTGGCGCGGATCCCCGTAGATCAGCCCGCCCAGGCTGCCGTTGCCAATGGGCAGTGCTTCGTTCATGCCCCGCTGGGCTGGCTTTTGATACCACAGCGCCAGGTTGTCCGCGGAAGTGGATATCCCGGCGAGGAGGGCGCATACCGTTCCCATCGCCGCCAGGGTGGCCAGCCGCTGCCGTCTGATCAGGTTATTCTGTTTCATTTGCTTTGGACTGAATTTGATGCCTACAGCGTCTCCCATTTGCCCGGCTGATGCAATCCCTTTTGGCGGGCTGGCCCGGGGCGCGGTTTTTTCCGGGTCCATCCCCTTGACAGGTGATGAACATGGATTATTTTGAATCACTTTAAGTAATTAATATAATCAGTATTATTTATTATATGACTTCGGGGTTTACCCCAGTCCGGGAGTTCGTTTTGAACCTTGGCCAAACCGTAGTCCCTTGTTGATGCTATGAAAAAAACACTTGCGCTGTTAATGCTCCTCCTCGGGCTGCTTTACAGCAGTTCCGGCCAGTCCGCCGATTGTTCGCCTTACGCTGGATTGCAGCATTGTCCCTTGGGCACGGCCCGATTGGACCTGGCCGAGGGCCAATTGGTGATCGGCAATATCCAGGACAGCGGCCAGGACGGGGTGTCGATCCAGCTCAACCAGGCCCAAGCCTTTGAGGCGCATTGGCAGGATCTGGACCCGCTGGATGCCCTGCCGTTGAAAGCGTTCTGGGTAGGGCGCGTGATCGGCACCGCCGGAACGATCAACAACGAACTGCTCGCCAGCGTGCAACTGACCAAGGCTGGCACCAGTAATTACCTCGTCAGCGCGGATTTCACCCCGCTGCACCTGACCCAGTTCACGGCGGAAGTTTACCGCGGCAGCACTTTGGTCGGGCAATGGGCAGGCGGCAACGGCCCGGTGGCCAGCGCGGCCAGGCCGAACTGGGACGTGGAGCTTGGCTGGGATCCAGAGCGGGGCTTTTTCGTCAAGATCACCTGGCACCGGGATTCGGGAACGACCACGACCTTGCGGTTAACCGATGGCACGAGTTACGAGGGGGACAGCCTGGTGTTGTGGCCGGTGGGAGCGCCCCGGCAAGGAACGCTTTCGGAGTTGCAAATACGGGCCAGCGGCATCCCGAAATTGGTGTTCACCATGGAACAGCATTTTGTGCAGTTCAACGGCCTGGTCCACGGCTCGCTGGGATCGGCTACGCTGACGGGTCCAGTAGCCGGTGCGGCGCCCACGTTGACGGTGGACAACCTCGGCGCCAGCGGCCAGGACGGCGTAGCGATCCAGCTCAACCAGGCGCAGTCCTTTGAGGCCCATTGGCAGGATCTGGATCCGCAGGATGCCCTGCCGCTGAAGGCTTTTTGGGAAGGGCGCGTGATCGGCACCGCCGGAACCATTAACAACGGGCTACTCGCCAGCGTGCAACTGACCAAGGCTGGCACCAGTAATTACCTCGTCAGCGCGGATTTCACCCCGCTGCACCTGACCCAGTTCACGGCGGAAGTTTACCGCGGCAGCACTTTGGTTGGGCAATGGGCAGGCGGCAACGGCCCGGTGGTTAATGCGGCCAAGCCAAACTGGGACGTGGAGCTTGGCTGGGATCCAGAGCGGGGCTTTTTCGTCAAGATCACCTGGCACCGGGATTCAGGAACGACCACGGCCTTGCGGTTAACCGATGGGACGAGTTACGAGGGGGACAGCCTGGTGTTGTGGCCGGAGGGAGCGCCCCGGCAAGGAACCCTGTCGGAACTGCAAATACGGGCCACTGCCATTCCGAAGTTGGTGTTCACCCAGGAACAGCATTTTGTGCAGTTCAACGGCCTGGTGCATGGCTCGCTGGGATCGGCCACGCTGACTGGCCCGATGGCCGGAGCAGTTTCCACCTTGACGGTCAGCAACCTCGGTTCCAGCGGCCAGGACGGGGTGTCGATCCAGCTCAACCAGGCACAATCCTTTGAGGCGCATTGGCAGAATCTGGACCCGCAGGATGCCCTGCCATTGAAAGCGTTCTGGGAAGGGCGCGTGATCGGCACCGCCGGAACCATTAACAACGGGCAGCTCGCCAGCGTGCAACTGACCAAGGCT
>CAIMWS010000448.1 GCA_903845125.1 uncultured Verrucomicrobiota bacterium | reverse complement strand
TGGGAAATCGGAAAAATTTACCTCAATATGCAACCCAATCCCCAGCCCTCGGTTTAACCCTCGTGAAAAAAGATTTTACAGAAAAAAGTTTGCGCGGCCTGGCACAACGCTTGCTGATTGGCGTCTCAACAGGCCCTAACGCGAGCGTAACTTTCAAGAACAATTAAAGCAATGTCCCTGGAAAGAACCAATTTAAGCGCCATCGCCACTGCCGGGTTCCCGCAATCGCCAACCACCAAAATGGCTGCGGAACCGGCCGGGGTGAAGATACCGGCTTGGAAACGCGCGTTGGATTTGGCCTGTGTTTTCCTGATTCTGCCAGGACTGCTGCCATTGTTGGTGGTGATTGCGGTCATCATCAAATTGACTTCTCCCGGCCCCATCTTTTTCAAGCAGGAACGGATCGGATTTCGTCGAAAGCCGTTTTTGTGCTACAAGTTCAGGACCATGAAAGCTGGAGCGGACGTGCAGGTGCACCAGAAACACTGTGAATACCTGATCCAATCCAACGCCCCCATGACCCAAATGGATGCCCAAGGGGATCCCCGGTTGATCCCCTTCGCTTCAGTCATCAGAGCCATGGGTTTGGATGAGTTGCCACAAATCATCAACGTGCTGCTGGGTGATATGAGCCTGGTAGGTCCCCGGCCTTGCACACCTTATGAATTTGCACGCTATCCTGCAACCTGCCATCCCCGGTTTGATACCCTGCCTGGGTTGACCGGACTTTGGCAGGTTGGTGGAAAAAACAAAACCACCTTTTCGGAAATGATGGCATTGGACATCCGCTACGCTCAAAACAAAACGCTTTGGATAGATATTTGCATCATAAGACTGACTTTTTCCATACTCTTTGAACAGCTTCGTGAATCAGGTCTCGACTCGTACAACACCCGTGCTTCAGCCGACAAAATAACAGTGGCTGACTAGGAGGTTAATAATGTTCGCAATTACAGGAGAAGATATTGTCGGCAAATGGAAAGTATGCGTGCGCAAGATAAACGCTGAAACGCATGAACCCGGTCATGATGGAATTTTAAACATATTCGAAGATGGCATTGGATATTTAAAAACAGATTTATTTATTTTATCCATTAAATGGAATACGTATTTATCGAATAATGCAGTTGTTATTTGTCACGGCATGGGAGGCGCTGAGGAAGTGTCTGGAGAAGGTTCGATATGCGCAAAGTCTAACAAGATTAATGGTTTTATTCTTTTTAAAGATCAGGGCAAATACGAACTGGAGGGGGATTTGATTAAGAAATGAAATATCGCTACTAAAGAATTAATTGAATCCATACCCCAGCGACACAAAAAACACATCAACATTGATCAATAATATTTTATCGCATTATTTGATATATGAATTTCAATGAAAACACCACATCCATCTCTGAGTTGAATATCAATGCAGGTGGTTCGAGGCATAAAACTGGCAGCAAATCGCATTTTGCTGTAAAACCAGACATCAGCCAGGATGAGGCGGCATTTAATTATTTCAAGTCGGCAATAAATATACTGGAGTCCCTCAAGAAATACAAGCAAGAGAAAATAGATTTAAAGAGACGATTGGAATTAATTAATATTGAGATTAACAAACTGGAATCACACATCGCAAATGATGTCTTAGCCAAAGGATTATTCAACACATTAAATCAGAAGACTGATCAGAACGCTCCGAATGGTCTTGAAAGACCTCTGGCCCTCCGCCTTGGCCACACCCTTGGGAGGGAAGTGACGAACAATGAGTGTCTTGGGCAAAGGGATCCGGCCAGCACTCATGAGCCAATTCCACCGGCAGGGCTCAAATCGGCTCAATGACCACCGCCGCTCTGACCGATTTCAGCTGCCAGGACCACATAATGATTGAATATTGACCGTCGTTGAGTCATCCAACTCCCATGGGGTGGATGCGGATTTGGACGGCAATGCTGATGGCAGCCGCAGGGCTGTTGGGGTTTGGCCATTTCCGGGGGAGTCCTTTTGTTTTGGCAGAATTTCACAATTGCTGTGAAACAACCTGCGTGGTGGATAATGCTGCTGCCTCCACAAACCATTGTGGTTGCTTCAATCATGACTTCGGGATTCCCAACAAACCAGCGAATCCAAAAAAAATTCAGTTGCGCAACCACCGTTTGGTTCGGCTGCCATCGGCTGACATACAGCCCCCCCTTTCCCGGGCATTTGCCATAGCAGCTACGGTCCCCGCAGAGTTGCTGGGGGATTGGCTATTCTTCCTCCGGTTGGCCAGCCAGCCCCGGGCGCCCTCCACGCTTTCT
The DNA here is from genome assembly GCA_903845125.1 of uncultured Verrucomicrobiota bacterium. Taxonomy (GTDB): domain Bacteria; phylum Verrucomicrobiota; class Verrucomicrobiia; order Limisphaerales; family UBA1319; genus CAIMWS01. The sequence goes on along the minus strand of CAIMWS010000448.1, from coordinate 14,643 downwards.
TAACATCCCATTTTCCGCTCTCACCGGGGCGGGGCTGCCAGAACCGGCCTTGCTTGCGGCGTGTGTTGGCCGGAGGATTCGTTTCAGGATCCGGCCAGCACGAAAATCAGAAAGAATAAAATCCATTGAAAAACCATATACCTGGTTAAAGCGATTACCGCACAACCAATATCCTTCATTGTCCATCCAGGAGGGTGGGCCTTGTTTAGTAACGTTAGTAACGTGATCAACTCCGATAGCCCTCAATTGAATAAACGATTATGAAATGTCCGATTTGTGTGGAAACAGACCTGGCCATGGCCGACCGCCAAGGTGTTGAAATCGATTATTGTCCCAAATGCCGCGGGGTCTGGCTCGATCGCGGCGAGTTGGATAAAATCATTGAACGTTCCATTGGCCAACTGCAAGTTCAGGCGCCTTTGCCTTCCCAGGCAGCGGCGCCTGGACCTGATCCGTATGGCGGTTATGTGGCCCGCCCACCCATCCACCGCGACCACCACGATCACCATGGCCACCACGGCAACCCCCATAAAAGGAGGTCGTGGCTGGGTGAAATATTCGACTGAACCATCAACCGCCAAGCCCGCCACCACCACGAAATGCCAACTCGGGAAAGGAGCAAACTTTATGCGAATCGGGAAAAAAATAGCGAATGTCCTGTATTGGGCGCTGATCGCCATCGGATCCGCGCTGAGCGCCTGGATTCTGCTGTTGTAAAAATCGGCGGTTGTGCAAACCATCGTCCCGCGCGGAGCGCCAGGCGGAAGGCCGCCTGGATTGTTTTCCATCCATCAATGGAGGGCGCTCCCGGGCAACCTATGGCGTTTATGAAAACAGCGGATCAGGAAAAACGCGGGGCCGCCCTGAATTCGGTGCTGGCCGCCGTTTTTTTGACGGGGCTTAAATTGGTGGTGGGCTTGGCCAGCGGCAGCCTTGGCATATTGGCTGAGGCCGCCCATTCCGGCCTGGATCTGATTGCGGCCATGGTCACCTATCTCGCAGTGCGGGTTTCCGGCAAAGCCGCCGACCGCGACCATTTGTATGGGCACGGCAAAGTCGAGAACCTCTCGGCCTTCTTTGAAACGGTGCTCTTGCTGGTGACCTGCGTCTGGATCATCCACGAAGCCTACGACCGCCTGGTGGTCAAGGAGGTTGAAGTCACCGCTTCTTTTTGGGCGTTCGCCGTCATGGTGATTTCCATTGTGGTGGATGTGTCGCGTTCCCGGATGCTATACCGCGCAGCGAACCAGCATAAGAGCCAGGCTTTGGAGGCTGACGCCCTGCATTTCAGCACCGACGTCTGGAGCTCGGCGGTGGTGTTGTTCGGCCTGGTGGGTGTGAAAATTGCCAACGGGTTCCCCGCCTTGGGCTTCCTGGTCAAGGCGGACGCTGTGGCCGCCTTGGGCGTGGCCATCATCGTCATCTACGTGAGCATCCGGCTGGGCATCCGCACCATTGAAGGCCTGTTGGACACGGCGCCGCCCGGGATCGCCGAAAAAGTGAAAGGCCTGGTGGAAGCGGTCGACCAAGTCCAGGACTGCCACGCGGTGCGGGTGCGCACCTCCGGCCCCCGTTTGTTCATCGATATCCATGTGAGCCTCGACGGCAGCCTCACGCTGAAACAAGCCCATCAATTGACCGACCAGGTGGAGCAGCACATTCAGCAGGCCATCCCCGATGCGGATGTGACGGTGCACCCCGAGCCAGCGGAGGATTTGGGCAGCCGGCCGCCCCGATGAGGGGCGGGTGCGCGGGCGCGTGACGCATTTCTGGATGCATTTCTGGGTTGCGCAGGGGCGGCTGGTATCGGAAAACTGGCGCGCTTATGAGAATCTTGTTCATCGGAGGCACCGGGAATATCTCGGCGGAATGCGCCGCCTGGCTGCATGAACGCGGGCACGAAATTGTGGTGGTGAGCCGGGGGCGGAGCGAGATCCCCCCCGCCTACCGGTCCGTCGTGGCAGATCGCAAGGATCCCGTTGCGCTGCGGGCCGCCTTGCGCGGAGCCGCCTGCGACGTGGCCATCGATTTTGTGGCCTTCGAACTGGCGGAGGTGCAGCTGGATTATGAGCTTTTCCGTGATTCGGTGCGGCAGTTCATTTTCATCAGCTCCACCACGGTTTACGCCCGGCCCCCGGCCCGGCTGCCCTTCACCGAGGATTCCCCCTTGGGCAACGCTTATTGGGATTACGCGCAAAAAAAAGAGCAGTGCGAGGATTGGCTGCGCGCGCGCCACGCCGAAAACGGTTTTCCCGTCACCATCGTCAGGCCCTCCCATACCTATTCCAAACGCTGGATTCCCAACCCGGTCTCGAGCGCCAGCTACTCTTTCGCGGCCCGCCTGGAGCGGGGCGAACCCGTCTATGTGCCCGGCTCCGGCGACACTCCCTGGACCCTCACCGCCGCTTCGGATTTCGCCGCCGCTCTGGGTGGGTTGGCGGGCCATCCCCAGGCCATCGGCGAAGCGTTCCATATCACCAGCGACGAGGTCCTGTCCTGGAACCGTATCGTGACGGAGATTTCCGTGGCGCTGGGCGCCGGCCAGCCGCACATCGTGCCGGTCCCCACCGATTTCATCTGCCAGGTGGCGCCCCGGATGATCGGCACCCTCCAGGGTGACAAAGCCCACCCGGGCGTTTTCGACAACGCGAAGATCAAGCGGTTCGTACCCGGATTCCGCGCCCGGAAAACCTTCGCCGAAGGGGTGCGCGAATCCGTGGACTGGTTGAGGCGGCATCCTGAGCACCAGAATCTCAACCCCCAGGTGGACGCCACCATCGAGGAAGTCCTCCAGGCGTGGCAACAGCGCCAGCACGCTGCCAGCCAATAAATTTTTATGATCTTCGGGGGGGGGGGGTGATGCAGGCCCACCCCAACCCCAGCCACGCACCCTCACCCAAATTTGATTTTGCGCGGGGCCGGGATCGTTTACCATGCCGCCAATTAATTGAATTATGAAATCAGCACACTCAGCATTCCCGGCACGCTGGACGGTTCTTTTTTCCTTCCTGGCCTGCTGCACCTTGGGCGGCGCCTCGGAAATGGATTCACACTCCTGGGAGTTGGTGGCCCGCGCCCGGCGTGTTTTGGTCCTTGGCGATAGCATCACCTACGCCGGCCAATATGTGGTGATGGTGGAGACCGGCCTGCGAATCCTGCGCCCCGGCCTCCGCAATGAAATCATCAACCTGGGCCTGCCCAGCGAAACCCTCTCGGGCCTGTCCGAACCGGGCCACGCAGACGGCACCTTTCCGCGGCCGGATCTGCACGAGCGCCTCGGCCGCGCGCTGGAAAAAATCAAGCCGGACCTGGTGCTCGCCTGCTACGGGATGAACGACGGGATTTACCATCCCTTCAGCGAGGAGCGGTTCCAGAAATACCAGGCGGGCATCCTGTGGCTGCGGGAGAAGGTGCAGGCCAGCGGGGCGGCCATCATCCATGTCACCCCGCCGGTCTTCGATCCGCTGCCGATCCGCCAGCGGACGCTGCCGGCCGGCCGCGCGGAATACCGGCAGCCGTTCGAGGGCTACAACCAAGTGCTGGACCGCTACGCCGATTGGCTCCTGGAACAGCGCGGCCGCGGATGGCTGGTGATCGACATCCACGGCCCCATGAACCGCCACCTCACCCGGTTGCGCGAGGGCAATCCCCAATACACTTTCGCCGGCGATGGGGTGCATCCGGATGAAACCGGCCACTGGCTGATGGCGCGGGAGATCCTTTCGGGCCTGGGCCTGGCGGCCGAGGTTCGGGATTTGGCGGATGCCCCTACCTTGCTGGCCCGGCAGCCCTTCGGCAAGGATTTGTTCAAGCTGGTCCAGGATCGCCAGCGCCTGGAGAAGGATTATTGGCTGACCACCGTGGGCCACCTGCGGCCGGGCATGGCCAAAGGATTGCCGCTGGCGGAGGTCCGGCAAAAAACCGGTGCGCTGGCCGCGCAGATCAACGCCCTCGTGCCCATGCCCAAGCCCTCCGCGCCTTACGACCTGCGCCAGGACCTCGTCCCGCAGCGGCTGACCATCGCCATGTGGGATTTCTCCTGGCTGAAGGGACATTATCCCGGCGGGCCGTTCGCGGATTGGGCCCAGGCGATCGCCGGGCTGAAGGAACGTGGATTCAACACGGTCCGCATCGAGGCTTTCCCCATCCTGGTGTCCCGCTATTTGAAACAGCCCGGCCAATGGCTGGTGAAGGCCGATCCCCTGCCCGCCTGGGGCTTCAGCAACCAGGATGCCGAACACGACTTGCCCCGGGAACTGGAGCAATTCCTGCGCCTCTGCCAGGAGCAAGGGGTATGGGTGATCCTCTCCACCTGGGGTGATGGACGGGAGCTCGTCAAGGAATGGAACCGGCAGGCCTTTTGGGGATGCTGGTCGGATACGCTCGATTTCCTGAAGTCGAAAGGCCTGACCGGCCAGGTGCTATATGTGGATTTCGACCAGGAGTTCCCCTATTTCAGCCCGTTCGCGGCGGAGCTCGACCAACTGGGCCAGACGCCGGCCAAACCGGTTGGGGACGCCCAGGCCGCCATGGAAAAAGCGGGCCAGGACACAGGCAGCCGGCCCCGATTCGCCTGGAATCCGGCCCAGATGGCCTATGTGCGCGAATACTTCACCAAAACGCTGGCCCATTTCCAAAAACGGTATCCGGAACTGCGGTTCACCTTCTCGCTCACTTCGTTCTGGCCGGAGATACGCTCGCTGGAGATCCCGTTCGATGTGCTGGAACTGCATATGTGGATCCACGAGCCGCGGTTTGATGTCCGCACCGGCTTCGGAGAACTGCCCAAGACCCGCGGGCAGAAGGATCTGGCCGGCTATATGCGGCGGATCCGCGAAACCATGCAGTCCTCCCGTCCCATGCTGCTCAAGTCCATGGAGAACCGGATGAAATTCGCCCATGAATGGGCCGAACAGCTCGCCACCCCGCTGGTCACCACCGAAGCCTGGGGCCCCTGGTGGCACATGGATCAGCCCGACCTGGATTGGGATTGGCTGTATGAATGGTGCGAACAATGCCTGGCCCTGGCCCAGCAGCATGGTTTTTGGGGGGTCACCACCTGGAATTACGCCCATCCCTACTGGCGGAATTGGAGCAACGTGGGCTGGTATCGGCGGGTCAACCAGCGGTTCCTGGATAAAAATTGACCCCCTGGTTGGAGTCAGCCAAGGCAGCCGGATCACGATCACCCCGGCTCTCAACTGCCCAGGGAACTCGGTTTGAAACTCGGTTTGAAAAATATTGCTGACCAAGCCGAACCGGAATAAATTCCGGCATGCATCATCCCTCCACCAAACCATGGCTTGGCCGGTTCCGGGCGCTGGCCTGCCTGGCGCTGGCTTTGGCAAGCTGCCCGGCGCCCGGGGCTCCCGCTCCCGCCGCTTTCCGGCTGGCCACTTTCTCCGCCGATGTCACGGTGCCGATGGGCCACGGCATGATGGGCGGATCCTGGCTGTCGAAAAAGGTGGCCGATCCCCTGGAGGCGCGCGGCCTGGTGTTCCTGGGAGCCGGCCGCCCGGTGGTGTTTGTGGCGGTGGACTGGTGCGAGATCCGCAACGAGGCGCTGGAACACTGGCAGCTGGCCTTGGCGGAAGCGGCGGGCACCGAGCGGGAGCGGGTGATGGTATGCGCGGTGCACCAGCACGATGCGCCCGTGGCGGACCTGGCGGCGGAACGCCTCCTGCGCGAGCGGTCGGCGGCCGGCACGGTGTGCGATCCAGATTTCCACGCGGTGGCGGTGCGGCGCGTGGCGCAAGCCTTGCGGGAGTCCCTGCCCGCGGCGCGGCCCATCACCGGCCTCGGCCTGGGCGAGGCCCCGGTGGAGCGGATCGCGTCGAACCGCCGGTATCTGCTGGCGGATGGGACGGTGCGCTACGACCGCACCAGCAGCACCCGCAACCCGGCGGCCCGGGAGGCGCCCGAAAACCTGATCGATCCCTGGCTCAAGACTTTGAGCTTCTGGGACGGGGAAACGCCGGTGGCGGCGGTAAGCGGCTACGCCGTTCATCCCATGAGCTATTACGGGCAGGGGGAGGTATCCGCGGATTTTCCCGGCCTGGCGCGCCGGCGCCGGCAGCAGGAGACCCCCGGCGTCATGCAGATTTATTTCACCGGCTGCGCCGGCAACACCACGGCGGGCAAGTACAATGACGGCGCCACCACCAACCGCGCCGCGCTGGCCCAGCGCCTGTATGAGGCCATGGTTCAGGCCGGGCAGGCCACGCGCCGGGCGCCGCTGTCCCGGGCGGAGTTCCGCGTGGAACGGGTGCGCCTGGAGCCGCAGGATGGCGGGGGATTCAGCCCCGCCGAGCTGCGGGCCAGGCTGGCACCCGGTACCCCCCCCTTCCAGCAGTGCCTCGCCGCCATGGGTTTGAGCTGGCGCCAGCGCGCGGACGCCGGCCACCGCATTGAGATCCCTTGTCTCGATTTTGGCATCGCCCAATGGCTGATCCTGCCCGGCGAATCTTACGTGGAGTATCAACTGGCGGCTCAGCGCATGCGCCCGGACAGCTTTGTGCTGGTGGCCGGGTTCGGCGAGGGTGCCCCGGGCTACATCCCCACCGCCCGCCAATTGGCGGAGCAGGACGGCAACCTGGCCGACTGGTGCTGGGTGGCCCCGGGCGCCGAAACGCGCCTGCTGGAAGGCCTGCACCGGGTGCTGGGAGTCCCGGCGGCCGCAACCGCCAACGCGCCGTGGCTGGCCAACCTGCCCATCGCCTGGGTGAAAAAGGAGCGGTATCTCCCGCCTCCCGCGCCCCGCGTGGCGCCCTGGGTATCCCTGCAATATGTGGGGCCGCACCAGGAGTTGCGCGAGGTCCGGGGGATCGAGCGGGAATCCGATGTCGGCGAAAACATCCAGGCTCGATGGTCGGCCGACAATGGCCGCACCTGGACGGATTGGACGACCGTCCAGCAATCGAACAAGCTCAGCTACGAGGGCACGCCGGTTTGGGAAGGTGAAAGCGTGGGGGTGTATGATCCAGCCTCCGGGCGCCTGGTGCAGCTTTGGCTGCGCCAGATCAACCTCCAGGGTGTGTATCACAATTTCACCTACGTGCGCACCTCGCCAGACCAGGGCCGCACCTGGTCCCGCCCCAGGCAATTAAAATACGAGGAGGGCGGGGATTTCGATCCCGCCCACCCGCTGGCGGCCGGATTTCTCAACCACAACGAAGGTTATCCCGGCAACAACCTGCTCCTCCGGTCCAATGGCGCCTTGGTGGTGGTCCTGGCCCACGCCAATGCCCCCGGCGATCCGAAAAACGACCTGCGGCCCTGGCGCATGGGCTCGGTCTGCTTCAACGGCCGTTGGAACACGGCGCAGCAGGAATACCAATGGCACGCCGGGGCGCGCCTGGAGATCGCGCCCGAGCGATCGGCACGCGGGCTGATGGAGCCGGAGGCGGCGGAACTGAAGGATGGCCGCTTGCTGGTGGTCTGGCGTGGCTCCACCCAAGGCTGGGATGGCACCTCGGCCAAAATCCCCGGCCGCAAATTCTTCAGCCTCTCCACGGATGGCGGCGGCGCCTTCTCCCCGCCCGCGGAATGGCGCTACAGCGACGGCTCGGAATTCTACTCCCCCTCCTCGTTCCACCGGATGCTCCGCCTGGAAGCCAATGGCAAGCTCTACTGGCTGGGCAACATCAGCGCCACCCCGCCGGCTGGCAATTCGCCCCGCCACCCGCTGGTCATCGCGGAAGTCGACGAAGAACGGGCCGCCCTGAAACGCCACACCGTGACCGCCATCGACGACCGGCAGTTCGGCCAGGGTGATATCCAGTTCTCCAATTTCCCGGTGCTGGAGGACCGTTTCACGCACGATTTGATCCTGCATATCACCACCTTTGGCCAGGAGCCCAACCCCGCGGACTGGGCGACTGCCGCGAACTACCGCTACACCCTCACCCTCCGGCCTTGAAACCAGGCTGGATAAAGCCACCAGCACCCCATGAAAATGCAAACCAACCATCCATCCGGGCCAGCCGATGCCCACACCAGCAGCCGGTTTCACCCGCTTTACGCCAGGATTCAAAGCCTGCTCCCAGGGGGCATCCTGGCCGCCGCCTGGCTGTTGCTGGTGGCCGCCCTTCCCGGATCCGCGGCCGAAACTGCTCCTGATCCCACCGCCACCCGGCCGCCGGCCAAAAAGCGGTTTTTGCTCAACAATGATGGCACCAACCTTCTTTGGCGGGACGATTTGACGCCCGAGATGGTCCGCCGTCACGCGGCCGAGTGCCCCAACGAAGTGACAACTTACCTCGTCTGCCCGAATGGCATCCAAAAGATGATGTATCCCAGCGCCCATGAAGAGCTGGCCACCCGCGGCAAACTCCCGGCGTTGGTCCAGTCCGGGATCGATCCCTTCGGTTTGTTCCTCTCGGAGCTCAAAACCCGCGGTTTCGAGACGATGATCACCTTCCGCATGAACGAGGTCCATAATGTCAACGATCCGCAGGAACCGGATTTGAGCGCATTCTGGCGCCAGCATCCCGAATACCGGGTGGCGCGTGGCCAGAATCCCAATGATTGGATGTCCCAATGCCTGGATTACTCCCTCGCACCGGTCCGCGAATACTCCCTGCGCCTGCTGGAGGAGCTGATGGAAAAATACCAGCCGGACGGGATCAAGCTGGATTGGATGCGGTTTCCCCGGCATTTGGGCGGCACGCGGGAAGCCGCCTGGGGCCAGCGGCAGCATCTGACCGAAGTCGTCCAGCGGGTGCGCGCCAAGGCCGGGGAGCTGGGGCGCAAGCTCGGCCGGCCTTTGCTGGTGGCGGTGCGGGTGCCCACCAGCCTGGCCGGCTGCCGGGCGCTGGGGGTGGATATCGCCGACTGGGCGGGCCAGGATTTGATCGATTTCCTCACCGCGGCCCCGTTCCTGACGACCGATTTTGCCATGCCGCTGGATGAGCTGCGCCTGGCCCTGGCCGGGCGCCCGGTGCCTATCTATGCGGGCATCGAATTCGGCTACGGCGGCCAACCGCACCGGGAGGAGACCTTGCGCGCGGCGGCGCTCGGCTTGCATGCCAGCGGTGCCGATGGCATCTACCTCTTCAATTTCCCCTGCTGGCGGGAGACCAAACCGCACCCCTATTGGTCCTGGATTCCCCAATTAAACGATCCCGTCCGGCTGCGCGGCCGCGAGCTTCACCTGCCCATGGTGGACGGCATGCACCGGGTGGCAGGCATCGATTTGCCCGCGCCCTTGCCCCTCGATTTGCCGCCGGGCGAATCCCGCAACCTGGTCCTGCGGGTGCCCGGGCTGGCCCTGGCTCCCCAAAACCAGCCGCGCCAGGCTTCGTTGCTGATCGAGCCGGCGGCGGCGATCGCCTGCACTGTCAATGGGACGGCCCTGGCCGAAGGCGCCGGCGTGCCGCTGCCCGCCCTGCGCCCCGGGGACAATGTGCTGAGCCTGGCAAACCGGGGCGCCAGCCCCGTGCGGATCACCCGCGTGGAGTTGCGCACGCAATATCCCCTGGTGGCGCCCAGGCCGGCCGGGGATGGCACTGCGCGGGTATTCCACCTTTCACCCTCGGGCTCGGATCAAAACGACGGCTCGCCGGACAAACCGTTCCAATCTCTGGCCAGGGCCCGTGAAATCCTGCGCCAGCAGCCCCCGTCTGGCGATGTGACTTTTTACCTCCAGGGCGGGATTTATCGCCTGGCGCAGCCCCTGGTTTTGTCCGCCGCGGATATCGGCTCATCGGAACGCCGGGTGCGGTTCCGGGCTTGGGCTGGGGAACAGCCGGTGCTGAGCGGCGGCCGCCTCATCCCGAACTGGCGCAGGCAACCTGATGGGAAATGGATGGCCCCCCTGGCGGAAGGGGAATTCCGCCAGCTATATGTCAATGGCCGCCGGGCCGTGCGGGCCCGGGGCCATTGTCCCCCCGGCGTGGAGCGGTTTGGCGGCCTGGATTTCTGCGACGCCGAGGCCGGGCACCTTTTCCCCGATGGCGGGCTGGCGGGCTGGCGAAATCCGGCCGATATCGAGCTGGGGTATTTTAATTCCTGGAGCCACATGATCTGCCGGGTGGCGGAAATCCGGAGCGATTTGACCGGACGCGCGCGGGTGCGAATGCAGCAGCCGTGGTTTTTCCTGGCCTCGCGCAAAGAGGGCGTGCAGGCCAAAGACCCGGCTTATATGGAAAACGCCTACGAACTCCTGGATGAGCCGGGCGAGTGGTATCATGACCGGGCTGCCCGGACCATATATTACCTGCCGCGCCCGGGAGAGGATATGGCCTCCGCCGAGGTGGTGGCCCCGTTTCTGGAAACGCTCCTGGTTCTCGCCGGGACTCCGCCCAACCCGGTGCGCAACGTGGAGTTCCAGGGGATCACTTTCGCCGACGCCACCTGGCTGCGCCCCAACCGTATCGGCCACCCTGATGTGCAGGCCAATTTCATCTTCACGGAACAGCAGGTTTTCCAGCGGGATGGCTGGCTGGTCAACCTCCATAACGAATACCTGAAAAGCCCCGCCAACGTCGTGCTTCAAGCGGCTGAAAATTGCCGGTTTGAGCGTTGCACGTTCACCCGCCTGGGCGGCGCGGGGCTGGATCTGGAGCATGGCTCCTGCCACAACCTGGTCCACGATTGCTCCTTCTACGACATCTCCGGCAGCGCGATCCAGATCGGCAATGTGGACACCCTGAGCCACCATCCCGCCGATCCCCGCTGGCTGGTCAGCAATAATACCGTGGCCAACAACCGCATCCACCATATCGGGGTGGAATACGAGGATAGTGTGGGTATTTTTGCCGGCTACACCCGGGGCACGGTGGTGGCCCACAACGAGCTGGATCACCTGCCCTACTCGGGCGTCTCGCTGGGATGGGGATGGGGCGAGCAGGACGCCGGGGCCGGGGCTTACTCGCTCCCCTTCCGCTATCAGAAACCGACTCCCGCCGGCGGCCATCGCATCGAGTGCAACCATATCCACCAAGTCATGCTCCGGCGCCACGACGGCGGCGCCATCTATACCCTGGGCAACCAGCCGGGCACGGTCATCCGCAACAACCACCTGCACGACAACGGCCCCGGCGGCCCGGGGGGGATTTACCTGGATGAGGGCAGCGGATTCATCGAAATCACGGGTAACGTGGTTTACCAGGTGGCCACGCCCATGGTGTATAACAACCGTGCCCAGGACCGCCTCCAAACCTGCTTTGAGCACGATAATTTCTTCAACGTAAAACCGGAGGCAGACCGCCCCGCCATGGCCGTCGTCAACCAGGCGGGCCGGGACCAGCCTGCGGCCCGTTGAGCCCCGGCGCGCGCCGCATCCCCGCCCCCCGCACGTAGCATGCGTCTTGTGCGTCTTGTGCTTGTGCCGGGCCGGGAACCAAGGTAAGTTTCAGGCAAAGAGAACACACATGAAATTTGCGGCCCCAGAATCTCCAGGCGCCCGCACCGGGCGCGGTGCTTTTACTTTGATTGAACTGCTGGTGGTCATCGCGATCATCGCCATCCTGGCCTCGCTGCTGCTGCCCGCCTTGTCGCAGGCGAAGAACAAGGCCCACCAGATCAAATGCATCAACAACCTCAAACAGCTGACCACCGCCGCCTTCATGTACCAGTCGGACACCGGCAAATCGATCGATTACACCATCACGGAAACGCTCTGGATGAAGACCCTCATTGAATACCAGGGGCGTGTCCACGCCATCCGCCTCTGCCCGGGAGCCACGAGCCGCATCCCGGCCCCGCCGGACAACGCCGGCAACGCCGCGGCGCCGTGGCTGTGGACCTCCAGCATCACCAATTACACCGGCAGCTATTCCATCAACGGCTGGCTTTACTACTACGATACCAGCAATCCCAACGGCATCAGCCGCTGGATCTCGCCCGACCAAAAGCCGAAGTTCTTCCAGAAAGACACCGCCATCCGGTCCCCATCCACCACGCCGTTTTTCATGGATGCGCTGTGGCCGGACACCTGGCCCTCCGCCGGGGACATGCCGCCCACGGATTTATTCAAAGGGGATGTGGGCACCAGCCTTGGCCGCATCTGCCTCGCGCGCCATCCCATCATGCGCAAAGCCAGGGTCAGCCAGGGCCAGCGCCTGCCCGGGGGCATCAACCTGAGCTACGCGGATGGGCGGGCGGGCAATCTCAAGCTGCAGGATATCAAACGTGTGACCTGGCACGCCGGCTACACGCCGATCGGCGACCCGTGGCGCTCCGCTCCCTGATCCGCCCCCTGCCCCTGACCAACCACTCCATGAACCCGCAACCTCCGCCCATGAATACCAACCCAACCTTCGCTGCTCCCCTGCCCCGCCGCCGGTTCCTCCAATGGACCGCCGCGGCGGCCGCTTTCACCCTGGCGCCCCGCCGGGTGCTGGGCGGCGCCGGCCAGGTGGCTCCCAGCGAACGCATCAACCTGGCGGGCATCGGCCTGGGTGGGCAAGGCATGCAGAACCTGGCCGCCCTCCAGAAATTCCCCGAAGTGCAGGTGGTGGCCGTGTGTGATGTGAACCGCGAGAGCGGCCGCTACCTGTCGTGGAACTGGTCCGAAGGCAGGGAGGAAAAGCTGTGCGGCCGCGATCCCGCCCGGCGCGCGGTGGAGGATTTCTACGGCCAGCAGCAGCGCTCCGGAAAATTCCGCGGCTGCCACAGTTATGCCGATTACCGGGAATTGCTCGCCCAAGAGGAGGTGGACGCGGTCATGGTGGCCACGCCGGACCATACCCACGCCGTCATCACCATGGCCGCTTTGAAACGCCGTAAGCATGTCTATTGCGAAAAGCCCCTGGCCTATTCCGTGTTCGAGGCCCGGCAGGTGGCGGAAGCAGCGCGCCAGGCCGGGGTGGCGACCCAGCTGGGCAACCAGGGCCAGGCCTCCGAGGAGGCTCGGGTGGTCAGCGAAATTATTGCCGATGGCGCCATCGGCGCGGTGCATGAGGTCCAGGTATGGTCCCCGGCCCGCTTTTGGAAATGGCCACCTTGGGAGGGCCGCCCACCCGAGGCCCAGCCGGTTCCCGAGGGGCTGAATTGGGATCTCTGGCTCGGCCCCGCCCCGGAGCGCCCCTACCATTCCGCCTACCATCCCTGGACCTGGCGCAACTGGTGGGATTTCGGCACCGGTTTGCTGGGGGATCTGGGCTGCCATAAGCTATCAGCGGTATTCAAGGCCCTCAAACTCGGCCACCCCTCCAGCGTCGAAGCCTGTTCCACCAAGCTGAATCCCGAAACCTACCCCTTGGGCGTCATGGCCCGGTTCGAGTTTCCCCGGCGCGGCAACCTGCCCCCTTTGGTGCTCGCCTGGTATGATGGCGGGCTGAAACCGCCCCGCCCACCGGAGCTGGAGCCGGAAGATCCGATGCGGGATATCATCTACATCGGTGACCGGGGCAAACTCATGGGGGAGCGGCTCATCCCCGAAGCGCGGATGGAAAACTACCGCCGTCCGCCAAAAACGCTGCCCCGATCGCCGGGTCATTACCACGAATGGGTGGCAGCCTGCCGCGGCGGCCCGCCCGCCGGGGCCAACTTTGTGGACCACGCAGGCCTGCTCACCGAGACCTGCCTGCTGGGCAACGTGGCGGTCCGCGCCGGGCAAAAACTGGCCTGGGACGGCCCCGCCTGCCGCGTCACCAACCATGCGGGCGCCAACCGGCTGCTGCATCGCGAATACCGGCCCGGCTGGAGTTTGTGAAGAGAGACTGGGGATTGATCCATGGCCGCTGCTGCGGCCAAGAAAGATTGTTTATTATGAAGGATGATATCCGTGGATCCGGCGGCCGCCGCCGCCTGGCCTTTACGCTCATTGAACTGCTGGTGGTGATCGCCATCATCGCCATCCTGGCCTCACTGCTGCTTCCGGCTCTCACCGTCGCCAAGGAGCGCGCCAAGCGGTCCGCCTGCCAGGGCGGCCTGCGCCAGCTGGGCCTGGCCTTGCAGATGTATGGCATCGACAACAACGAACGCCTGCCGCAAGGCTACCGGGACGATGGCTTCACCCACACGATCTGGATCAGCACCAACACCTTCAATGGCATCAAGAAATACAGCGGCACGAACATGAGCACCTGCCCCAGCCTGGCCGGCACCTTCCAGTATTACCGTTACCCCTACGGCTATGTCATTGGCTACAGCTACAATGGCGGCCACAAAAAACCCTGGGCGGGCGAGCCTTCTCCCCAATGGGTCTCCCCGCAGAAGACCACCGACAAACCGCAGCTGACCCTGGCCTGCGACCTCAACGCCTGGGCCGAGGCGGTGGGTGGCGACGGCTGGGTGATCGCCCCGCATTGCCGGGGCGGGGCCGCCCGGCAGGTGGGCATCCCCTTCCTGTGGGTCAAAAAGACAACCACCTCCCGCGAGGTGGGCGCCCAGGGTGGCAATTCGCTCCTGCTCGATGGCTCGGTGCATTGGAAGAAACTCAGCCAGATGACCAATTACTGGGCCGCTCAAGCCGGAACCTATTGGAACATGTGGTAATTCCGCGCCGCCTTCCCGATCAGGAACCACGGGGGCTGCCAGAGGGGTGGTCCGCCGGTTCGGGCAGCCCGGCGGGGTGGCGGATTGACGACTCCTGAAGATCCTTTGCGCCAGTTCAGTGCCGGGCCGCCGAGTCCGAAAATCCCTCCTGGTGGCGGGTGGGGATTTCCTCCTCGATCAATTGCTGGAGCAGCGCCTGGG
>CAIMWS010000447.1 GCA_903845125.1 uncultured Verrucomicrobiota bacterium | reverse complement strand
TGGATGATCCCCTTCTGGTGGGCGTGCTGGATGGCATGGCAGACCTGGATGAACAACCGGAGCCGTTCCGGGGTGGTTAGCTGGTTCTGATCGCAGTAGCGGGTGATACGAATGCCCCGGACCAGTTCCATGACGAAGTACGGTCTCCCGGTTTCGGTGGCGCCGGCATCCAGGACCTTGGCGATGTTGGGATGGTCCATCAGCGCCAGGGCCTGCCGCTCAGCCTCGAACCGGGCCACCACCTGGCGTGTATCCATGCCCTGCTTGATCACTTTCAGCGCCACCCGCCGCCGCACGGGTTCCTCCTGGTCGGCCACATAGACCAACCCATATCCGCCCTCGCCGATCTTCTCGCGCAGTTTGTAACGGCCGATCTGATCGCCCACCTGCCCGGTAACCGCGGGGATGGTCGCTTCACCCGCCGGTTCCTCCGGCAGAAAGCCAGCGTCCGTTGCCTGGACTTGGAGCAGCGCCAGGACCCGCGCGCAAAGGACGGGGTCGTCCCCACACGCACCTGCAACAAAAGCCAATCGCCCGGGACCTGCCGGCAGATCGAGCGCGTCGGCGAAAACTTCCTTTTCCCGATTTGGTGGAGCAGCCGGATCCATCATCGCAAGCGTTTTATCTACCTTTCAGGACGACATCCCGGACTTTTTTTGGGGCCAGAAATCTTCCGAACCGGCTCCGCAGCCGCCAAATGGTTCGGATTTCAGGGTGCTTATCCAGGCCGGTTAATCATCGGCTACAGCGTTTTCCTCAATTCTTCGCGCAGCCAGGCGCGGGCATAGGCCCAAGTTCGCTTCGCCGTGCGCTCCGGAAGGTCCAGTAGCCGGGCGGCTTCAACATTGGGCAGACCTATAAAAAACCGGAGCTTGATCAAATTCGCCCCGACCGGATCGATCACCGCCAATTTTGCCAAAGCTTCGTCCACCGCCAACAGGTTTTCGTCGTTGGTCGTCTGCGCCAGGTCCAGGGTGGCCAGTTCGACCCGCCGCAATCCGCCACCGTGACGGTCCCGATGCTTGCGGCGGGCATTGTCCACCAGGATGCGTCGCATCGCCTCGGCCGCCGCCGCGAAGAAATGGCCCCGGCTGTTCCACTGCGCCCCCGGCGAAGCCACAATCCGCAGCCAGGCCTCATGCACCAAAGCGGTGGGCTGGAGGGTCTGGCCGGCTGGTTCCTGGGCCAGCCGGGCCGCCGCCAGTTTGCGGAGTTCCTCATAGACCAGGGGCAGCAAATCCCCGGCGTCCTTGGATTCACCTGGTTGCACGCGGTTCAAGGTACGCGTGGCATCATTCACAAGGAAATAGTAAATATTCCACAAGAAATGTCAAGCTTGAAACAAAGCACCGGCGGGAGGGCAAAAAATGGGACCTGATCCCAAGCGCCGGTGCGCCTTCCGCCTTAAAAAACAGCCCGGGCCCGCCCGGCGTTCAGCGCCGCCTGGGGGTGTTGTTTAATCCCGCAAAAACCAGGCATAGCCGAGGCCTTGAAAGGCGGCGCGGAACCACCTCGCGTGGCCGGCCGGCCCGGGAAAACCAAGGCCGCGGCCCGTTTTCGCAGGGCGCCCAACTGGGGACCTTTGCCGACGGAAAACGGCCGGGGCTTGCCCCTACGGGCCCGATGGGCTCACGCTATTGAAAGGGCTGGAATATCATTAGCGGGCCTGGACGGTGAGTTGCTTGTTGCTCGCGGACCCAGGACGCCCCTTGGGCAGGGGTCCAGGCCATGGACGCCACTAGGATAACTCCATCTTTATGCGCAAAAATCTGCGGCGCAACCAGTTCCTTCCCCAAGGGAGGAGCACGGTCAAATGCCCAGGGACATTTTTTACCGGCCGGCGCACATTAAACGCTTGCTAGGCGGCATGAGTTTTGCTCCCTTTTACAGCCGATCAGACATCCGGGTTTGTGAACCAGCTTATAAACTCATGAATGCCGGCAAACATAGCGAATTGACCATGTTTTTAGAGACATTTTCAGCGGCGAACAAAAACCGTTATTCGGCAAAGGCGTCCACGCGCTTGATTAATTTCTTATACAGCGCGCCCAATGCCACGCAGGTGAGTGTGATCGGGGATTTCAACAACTGGGACTCCGAGGCCCATCCCATGGTCCGCCAGCCGGATGGCGGCTGGCTCGCCCGCATTCCCCTGCACCACGGGCATCATCGCTACCAATTCCTGGTGGATGGCAGCCCCGTGCTCGATCCCCGGGCGCAAGGCGTTTCCCGCAACGAACGCAACGAACGGGTTTCCCTCCTCGCGGTGAGTTGATCCACGCTATTTTATCGATAAACCCAGCGCTCCAGCTTTATCGGTAACAATTTCCCATGGGTTCTTAGGTGTGTGAAAATCGCGCACCCAAGCGTGTGCCTCACTTCGCTTGCGGCTTCCGTTCCCACCCTCTTCCGGCAACTCCATAGGCGCACCTCGGAGCCGGTTTTCGGCAACTCATTCTCCACCCCGCTGGAAAGGAGTGATTGCCTGCCATCCTGGTTTGTTTCATAATACTCTGCGTGGTGGTTCCTTAGAGATCGACCGGAGGTAGAAAATATGCCGTCCATACTTGTGCAATCCAACGCGGTGCTGACCGGGGAGGCTGGCCAGCAATTGCTGGCCAGTCTCTCCCAAGCCGTGGCGGAAACCATTGGCAAACCTGAACGCTATGTGCTGGCCTCTCTGGCGCCCGCCAGCCTGCTCATGTCCGGCCAGGCTGGGCCGGCCGCCTGGGTGGAGGTGCGGAGCATCGGCGGGCTGACGGCCGAAGTGAACGGCCGCCTGGCGGAACGGATTTGTAACCTTTTGGCCCGGGCCGCGAATATTAAAGGGGATCGGGTTTACCTGAATTTCATGGATGTGCCGGCCCCGAATTGGGGTTGGAACGGGGAAACCTTTGGCTGAAAGCCACTGGCTACGCCTATGACCAACCAAACCACTGAACCAAATATCACATGAGCCGGCCGATCACCCGCCGGATGCCCTGGCTATATGCTTTGGCCGCCCTGGTGGTGGCCTGGCTCCTGGCTTGGGGCGGCTACCGCTGGGCCGACAGCCGCCGGATGACGGCCGAAAAAGTGTCCTCGTTCCTGGCGGGCCTCGATTTTTCCAAGCTCTCCAAGGAACAGCGGGCCCGGGTTTTGATGGAGCTGGCCGCCAAATTAAACGCGCTCTCCCTGGAGGATCGCCGCCGGGTGCGCATGGGACGGGAATGGCAGGCTTTATTCAAAGGCCTGGATGACGAGGAAAAATCGGCTTTCGTGGAAGCCACCCTGCCCACCGGCATCAAACAGATGCTGAACGCTTTCGAGGAACTGCCGCCCGACAAACGGAAACGCACGGTGGATGCCGCGGTGAAACAGCTCCAGGAGGCCCGGCAGCAAGCCGCCACCGGCGCCAGCGATAACCTGCCCCCGGTCGTCAGCGACGCCGTGCGCGAAAAAGCGGTGCGGGTCGGTTTGCGTGCCTATTTTTCCGGCAGCTCCGCCCAGACCAAGGCCGAGCTGGCCCCCCTGATGGAGGAAATGCAGCACGTGATGGAAAATGGGCGGATTTTTTTCCAGGGCCGCGGCCCGCGTTAATAATCTGCACCGCCCGGAAAATGAAACCCTGCCCACCTTGCCCCACACCTTGCCCCAATTGGCGCCCAGCCCTGGCGGACCGCGCCGCGGCCTTCACGCTGCTGGAGCTGCTCGTGGTGATGGCGGTGATCACCATCCTGGCGGGCCTCGTCCTGCCCGCCGCCAGCCGCGCCCGGGAGGCGGGCCGCTCCACGGTCTGCCTGAGCAATCTGCGGCAGATCGGGGTGGCCTTGCAACTGTATGTGCAGGATTACCGCAACCGCCTGCCGGTGATGTACGACCGCGGCCTCTCGCTGGCCACCAACCTGCCGCCCGACACCAATCCCCCGCCGGCCGGGGCAGGCCCCCGGCCCAGCGTGGACACGCTCCTGGCGGCCCAGCTGGGCTCATTGCGGGTTCTGAAATGCCCCTCGGACCGGGCCGGCTTGTTCGACACCACCGGCTCGAGCTACTCCTGGAACAGCCTCTTGAACAACCAGGACGCCGACCACCTCAACGTCCTGGGCATCCACTTCGATCCGCACCAGATCCCGGTGTTTTTCGACAAGGAATCCTTCCACCGGGCGCGCGGCGAAAAAAAGGGGGTCAATTACCTCTATGCCGATGGCCACCTGAAAAACCTGCTGGTGCTGGAGGGAGTCAAGTGATCCAGCTGCGCCAGGTTTCCAAATTGTTCGCCCCGCAATGGGCCGTCCGGGGCTTGGACCTGGAGATTGCCCGGGGCGAAATCTTCGGCCTGCTCGGGCACAATGGGGCCGGCAAAAGCACCGCCATCGGCATGATGCTGGGCCAGGTGTGGCCCACCGCCGGGGATATCCTCGTGGGCGGCCACGATGTCACCCTCCACCGCCGCCGGGCGCTGGAAAAAGTGGGCGCCATTTTTGAATCCCCGGCCTTTTACGACTTTCTCAGCGGGTGGCGCAACCTGGAGATCTTCAGCCACTACAGCGCCCGCACCACCCCCGCCCGGATGCGCGAGGTGATCGACTGGGTGGGCCTGGCCGGGCGCGAGCATGGACGGGTGAAAACCTACTCCCATGGCATGCGCGCGCGGCTGGCGCTGGCCCAGGCGCTGCTGCCCAAGCCCGAGCTGCTGATCCTGGACGAGCCGAGCGACGGCCTGGACCCCGAAGGCATCCACGAGATGCGCCAGACCATCCGCCGGCTGCACCGGGAGCTGGGGCTCACCATCCTGCTTTCCTCCCATTTGCTGAGCGAGGTGGAACAGCTCTGCACCCGCATCGCCGTCATGAAGCAGGGACGCAAAGTCTTTGAAGGTTCCCTGGCCCAGGCCCGGCTCGCCCAGGACGGCGTGCGCCTGCGGACGGCCGATTTCGCCGCGGCGGCCGATCTGCTCACCCGGGCCGGGCTGATCACCGGAACCTTGGACGGCGGCGTAATCCGCCCCGGCCCGGGGATCGGCACGGATGAAATAGTCCGGCGGCTGGTGGCGGCCGGCATGCCGGTGTTTGAAATCGCCCCGGTGGAACAAACCCTGGAGGGCTTTTACCTGGCCCTGATGAACGGGAGCGCCAGCGGGAATGTGAACCCATCGCCCTGAAAAACCCATGTGGCTGATCCAATTACGCAACGAACTCTGGAAGCTCTTCGGCAAAAAGCGCACCTACCTCGGCTTCCTCATGATCGTGCTGGCCCAAAACATTTTCATCCTCACCTTCCGTTTCTCCCACGCCTCCCGCAACGCCATCCAGGTGCTGGAAGGCAACGGCTATCCGGCGGCGGCCTTCATGTCCGGGCTGACCATCGCCACCATCCTGATCTTCCCCATGGTTTACCTGCTCCTGCCCCTCTACACCTCCCTGGTGGGGGGTGACCTGGTGGCCAAGGAGGCGGAGGACGGCACCTTGCGCATGATCCTTTGCCGCCCCATCTCCCGGGTGCAACTGCTGGTGATCAAGTGGCTGGCGGGCGCCATTTTCGCCCTGCTGCTGGTCCTGTTCCTGGGGGTGTCCGGCTTCCTGTTTGCCAGCGCCTGGTTTGGCTGGGGCGGGCTGTTCGTCTTTGTGCCCGGGGAAATATTCAGCGTTTACGATCCCTGGTCCGGCCTGAGATTCTACGTGGCGGCCCATGGCTTGATGGTCATCAAGGCCGTCACCGTCATGGGCCTGGCCTTCATGCTTTCCTGCTTCAACGTCAAGCCCGCGGCCGCCACCATCCTGGCCCTGTCGATCATCTTCGTGAGCTTTATCATGATGAACATCCCGTATTTCAAGGACCTCCAGGTCTGGTTCGTCACCTACCACCTGAACGCCTGGCAATGGCTGTTCCTGCAGCCGGTGCCCTACTGGAAAATCGCCTCCTCCATGAGCCTCCTGGCCGGCTTTAATTTCACCTTCCTCCTGGTGGGCGTGACCGTGTTCCACAGCCGCGACATCAAGTCCTGATCCCGGCCTGGTCCCGGCCCTTGGCAGTTGGCAGCGAAGTGCTGGCGCTGCCGGTTCTGTGCAAACCACGAAGCGAACCGCGCGCCATTGGGGGGGGATAGGAATGGATCGACAGGGATGGAACAGGCGCAGACTCTGCGGACGTCCAGCCTCCTCACTCCGGCTCCAGGTTATTGCCGGTCAGGGCTTGGGCATGCGCCAGATGTTTCCTGAACCCGCACCAGCACTGATATCCGTCCAATAAACCGAGGTTTTATCGACAATCAAACTGGTGAGGCTGCCCGGTGGAATGGAAATCAATTGGGTGGGGAGGCCACCCCCGGCCGGGATATAATTGATGGCATCTTTTGTCTCAAAGTAAACATATGTGCCATCCGATGCATATCCTCCATAGCCGGTGGTGCCCGTAAACAGGGTTTCGGTCTGGCCACCACTTTTGGCCACTCTCCGGATGCTGCCACCAAGGTTCTGGTAAAGGTATTGCGCGTCAAGGAACAGGCTGCTCTCAGCCGTGTTCCCGGTAATCATGGGCGTCACCGCGCCGGAAGCCAGGCTGCATTTATAAACATTCCTGGTGGAGTAATCCACGAAGTATATTGCTTCGGGATCGCAAGCGGTTCCGCGGATGAAATAACCGCTGGCCACCTGGCTCGAGGCGCCGCCTGATTTCGACATTTTGTTCAAGGTACTGAATCCCATGCTGTAGTATAGATCGTTCCCGATGACGCCGATCAAGCTGCCGCCCCGAAGTGAAACCAAGGTTGTCAAGGTCCCACCGGATTCAGGTCCGCTGAAAATGTTCATGTTATCATAGCTTCCGTAATGGCCATAAACCTTGCTGCCTTCAGCAAGCAAATACCCAAGACAGCGGTATCCGCCGTTTTCGGGAAGCACCACACCATTATAGAGCGTTGCCACGCTGCCGCCA
Organism: uncultured Verrucomicrobiota bacterium; assembly: GCA_903845125.1. Lineage (GTDB taxonomy): Bacteria > Verrucomicrobiota > Verrucomicrobiia > Limisphaerales > UBA1319 > CAIMWS01. The sequence goes on along the minus strand of CAIMWS010000447.1, from coordinate 11,094 downwards.
TTCTGGCTGACGGTTTTGATGATTCCGTCGCTGGCCGTATTGTCTGCGAAAAAGAGGTTCCCGCCATCGATTGCCAAAAATGACGGATTATTCAGGGCGGAGGCGATTAGGACCGCGGTTGTTGCCGGGACCACTTTGAGCGCTGCCGCCAGACTGGTGACGCTGCCAGCCGCATTGCTGATTACTACCGTATAATGGCCAGCATCGGCCAACTGAACACTGGCAAACTGGAGGGTCGGACTTGTGGCTCCAGGAATATTCACCCCATTAAATTGCCATTGGTAGGCCAACGGCGACCCTTTCACTTCCAAATCGAAAACGACGGTGGATCCAGCCACCGCCGTTTGCGAATCCGGCTGCCGAATAACCACTGGCGGCATCAAGGGGGATTCCGCCGCCAAGATGGCCCGATAAAAACGGCGATCCTGATTACTTGACGAATCTGGATCGCAGATGGTAACCGAGCCGCCAGCCGGGATTGTGTTCGTCGCCATGGGCGCCCAGACCTCCAAATCGGAGGAGGCTTGAAGGTAAAACCTGGCATCAGCCGGGCCAGTGACGGTGCAATGGACTTGGCCTTGGCTATAAAATGCGCTCAGTTTCAAAGCCCCAGCCGGCCATACCGTCAGGGTGCCGTTGACGAAATGATCAAACGTATAGTTGCTCGCATTCAGCGTTCCCTGGCTGGGCACTATCTCATAGGCGCCCGCCGGACTGGAGGTCGTGGCCGGGCAAGCCAGGCTGGGCGAACCGCTCACCACCGAGATTAGACATGCGAATGGGCAGGAAGCTGAAGGGCACGAGGAGCCTTTGGCAATGGTGTGCGACCCCTTAGGGGGTGCCGTGGCCCCCACCAGGCTCAACCGGCGGCGCCAGGAGGGGGCTTGGGGTGCCCCCCTCGGCAAACCGCCGCCTCAAACAAACTTTGCCTTCGGTTTTCCTGCCTGGCACCCTTCGCCCGTTTTCGGGGCGGTTCCAATCCGCAATCCTTGGCCACCGCCAACCGGGCGGGATTGGCCGTGTCGGAGGGGCAGGCAGGTTTGCACCTTTGCCATCCACGCCAATGCACTCGTATCCGCTCCCCCTTACGCACGCCCCCCCGAAATCTTGCGCAGAAATTAAAAATTTTTTTGGAATGGGTGGGAGCGCCAGGCGGAAAGGGCCTGGGGCATCCGGATGCCCGGAAAGATCGTGGGCGCGCGTGGGGCCTTCCCCGGTTTTTTCGGGTCTGGCCAGGGGGTGGCGGAACGCCCGGGGCGGCAGGAGGCGCCCCTCACCCTGGCCCTCTCCCCGCCCGCGGGGCGAGGGAATCCGGCCTGGAGGAACTGGATGATTGTAAAGCTGGGCTTGTTCTTCTTTGCGGCCTCCTATAGGGAATGGCGGTGAATGAGTTTGGAATTGCCAATTTCCTCGGATTCCGCCGGGGATTTGCCGCCGGTTGAGGGAGGGGGCACAGCCCGGCTAGGCGAGCGGCTGAGTGGCCCCGGTGAGCGGCTGAGCGGCCCCGGCAGCCGGTTCGGAAATTACGAGCTGCTGGAGGAGATTGCGCGAGGTGGGATGGGGGTGGTGCGCAAGGCGCGGCAGGTAAATACCTCGCGGATCGTGGCGCTCAAGACAATTTTTGCGGACTGCCTGGGCAGCCGGGAGGCGGTGGGCCGGTTCCGCCTGGAGGCCGAAGCCGCCGCCAGCCTGCACCACGCCAATATCGTGCCGATTTACGAGGTGGGCGAGCGGGAGGGCCAGCCGTATTTCACCATGCGGTATATCGAGGGCGGATGCCTGGCCCATTGGATGGCGGAGAGCCGGACGCGGGATGGCGGATGGCTGAACGAAACCGCCACGCTGATGATCAAGGTGGCCGGGGCGGTCCAATTCGCCCACGAACACGGCATCCTGCACCGGGATCTGAAGCCTTCGAATATCCTGCTCGACAGCTCCCGGGAACCATTTATCACGGATTTCGGGCTGGCCAAGCTGCAGACCCAAACGGACGGCCTGACTTTAACCGGCGCGGTGATCGGCACGCCGGAATACATGGCCCCGGAGCAATGGGCGGGCCAGGAAGTGACGGTGGCCAGCGATGTGTTCAGCCTGGGGGTGATCCTTTACCAATTGCTGGCCGGTGTCTTGCCTTTCCGGGGAAATGCGCCTTTGGAAACGATGCAATTGGTCGTGGGAACCGAGCCGCGCCGGCCGGGATTGCTGAATCCGGCGGTCGATCCCTATCTGGAGGCCATCACACTGAAATGTTTGGAGAAGGACCCCGGCCAGCGTTACGAATCGGCCCGGGCTTTGGCGGCGGACCTGGCGCGTTGGCAAAACCACGAGACCGTCCTGGCGCGGCCCGCCTCGCCGCCCGTGCGCGCCTGGAAATGGGTGCGGCGGAATCAAGTTTGGGCGGCCGTGCTCGGCGTGGTCGCGGCGAGCCTGTTGGGCTTCACCCTCATGGCGGTACTCAACAGCCGGCGGTTCCAGCGGGAGCGGGACCAGGCGGAATTGCACCAGGCGGAAGCCTTGCTGCGGGAAGGGCAGGCGCTGGCGGCCAGCCGCCGCCCGGCCGAAGCCAAGGACCGGATGGAAAGCGCGCGCCAGCTTTTCCTGGCCAAGCAGGCAAACCCGCTGGCCGCGGAGCTGAGCCTGGCGGAGGTTTACCGGTTTTCGCCACCACCGGTAATGACCTTGAAGGGACACCAGGGCGGGGTTGCCTGCGTCGCCCTTTCGCCGGATCAAAGCCGCGTATGGTCGGGCGGCGAGGATGGCGCCATCATCGCCTGGTCGTTCCCCACCGGGCGCCGGGAAACAGGCTGGGCGGCGCACCCGGGCGGCGTCACCTCCCTGGCGGTGGTGCCGGACGGATCCTGCTGCGTGTCGGGCGGCGCCGACAAAAAGGTATGCGTCTGGGACACCCAGGGAAGGCTGGTCCGGACCCTCGAGGGCCACCAGGCATTGGTATCCTCATTGAGCTTTGCGCCCAAGGGCGACCGGCTGGCCTCCGCCAGCTGGGACCGGACGATCCGGCTTTGGCAGTGGCCGTCCGGGGAGGCAAGCCTGGTGATTCAAACGGGTTTCGACCGCATGCCGCGGATCGTTTTTTCCCCGGATGGCCGCGAGATCCTGGCTGGCAGCGGGAAGGAGGGCTTTAGCATCTGGAGGCTCAACGATCTGGCGCGGCCCTTGAAAAATGCGGCCTACCACAGCGGGGTGAGCGCCACCTTCATGGCCCATGGCCGCCAAATCCTGTATGGCACCGAGGAAGGCTTGCTCAATGTGAGGGACTTGGTGAATGATGCCGTCAATAATGGCACGCGATTGGACTCCGCCATCACCGATGTCGCCTTCGATCCATTACCCAGGAGCGCGATCGCCGGCCTGGTGGATGGCAGCGTGGCGGTGGTTGATTTCACGGTCCTCAGCCCATCCCCGCGGCTGCGGTTCTCCGACCACGCCAGCGCGGTGACGGCGGTGGCTGCCTTTCCCAGCGGGCGCCTCATCGCTTCGGCGAGCCAGGATGGCGCCGTCCGGGTGTGGAACGATCTACCCCAGGAATATCCTCTTGTTGTCACCAACCTTGATTTCATAGCCAATGTATTCCCTGCCAGGGATCAGCGGAATTTTCCTCCCGAGGAATTCGGCCTGCTGCCGGCTGGCTACTACGGCTTAAACGGTTACACCTTGCGCATGGCCGTCTTCTCTCCGGACAGCCGGCTCATTTTGTCGGCGGGGGAATCGGGAACGATCCGCCTCTGGGACCACTTTACAGGCCAATTGTTGGGGGATTTCACAGGCCACCAGGGTGCCGTGCTGGACGCGGCCTTTTCCCCGGATGGCCAGCGGGTGGTTTCCAGCGGACAGGATAGGACGGTCCGGCTATGGAACATCACCTCGGGGAAGGAGATTAAACAATGGCGATTGGAGCAAACCACGATCTGCCGCACCCGCTTTTCAGCGGACGGCCGGCTGGTGATTGGAGCGGAAGGCCCTAAAGATTATCCGGCGGCAGCGGCGGATGGCGCCCACCGTTTCAAGCTGCAGGTTTGGGAAGCGGACACGGGGCGGAAGGTATGCGCCGCTGAAGCCCATCGCGGCGGCGTGTTCGCCCTGGCCATTTCACCGGACGGCCAGCGCCTGGTCACCGGGGGTGGGGACGGCCTGGTCAAATTGTGGGATGGGGCCACCTGGCAGGTGGTCCGTGGCTTTCAAGCCGAGCCGAGCCTGGTTAACGACCTGGCTTTCACACCGGACGGCCAGGAATGCGTTTCGGTTGGCGGGCTCCGGATGGTGAAGCGGTGGGACTTGCGCCATGGGCTCGAGCTGAAAACAATCCCGTTAAAGGAGCGTGCGACCTGCCTGGCTGCGGGCGGAAATAATCCGTGGCTGTTGATCGGGATGGAGAACGGCAGCCTGAAACTGTGGGATCTGAAGGCGGAACGGGAGCTATACCAGTTTCCGCAGGTGGAACCGGGGCAATGCTCTGCGGTGGTCATGGCTCCGGATGGACGGCGATTTTTGTCCGTAAATTCCTTGAAAAAGCTATTCCTGTGGGATCTGAACCGCTGGGCGGATTGGAACCAGCTGGAGCAGGCTGCCGTCGGCGCCCAAGCCGCCCTCCAGACCAATACGCAACTGGGGGCGGCGCTACAGGCGCTGGGGAATTGGCACCAATTCCTGGGCCTTTGGGAAACTGCGGGTGGATTGTATGAGCAGGCGCGGGGCGCGGGGGCGGATATCCCGAGCCTGGCTTTAGCCCGCTGCCATTGGCAGCGCCAGTACTTTGAGCGGGCGCTCGCCGAGTTGGGCCGGGCGGCCAGCCGGCAGGAAGCACCCGAATATTATCTGCAATTATGCGCGGAGGCGATCAACCGCCAATGGGCGGCCCAGAGCGCTCCGAAAAACACCAACCGCCCGGCACCAGCCTTTCCCGCGCCGGATGCTGGTGCCATCGTCCGCCAGCCCAATCCCGGTGAAGGGAAGGATATTTGGACGACCTCCCATTTGTCCTATGCGCCGGGCAGTGAGGCGCCCGGCGGGGGCTTGGCTGATGAGGCATTACGGGTGGGCGGCTGGGGGGACCAATATTGCTCCCTGCTGGAGTTTAAATTGGCGGGGATGCCGGCCCAGGCGGATTCAGCGGCCCTCTATTTGTACTGTGTCAGGACGGCCGGCGGTGGCGCCCGGATGTGCCTGGACCGCATAACCCAGCCTTGGGATTGGAAAAACTCCGGCACCGGGCGCGACCAGGAACGCCTTTGGTGGGCGGACCGCCCGCCCGCCGTTCCGTGGAAAAACCAGGTTTTGCCCGCGCCCGTGGGCGGGCAATGGTATGCGATCGAGATCACGGACCTTTACAATGCCTGGCAGAATGGCGTCTATCCGAATCATGGGGTGCAGCTCCGGCCGGAAAAACAACCCAATGAGCGCTTCAACTTTTTCTTCAGCTCCCGCTATCCTAATGTTCCCCCGCTCAGGCCCAAACTGGTCGTCATCCCCAAAAAGGACCAGCGCGAAGATTTATCCAAGGTGGAAAAATGAGCCTCAGGAATCGCCTGCCGCGGACGGAGAGTCTGGCCGGAGGCGGTCAGCGGCCTGCTGGAGGAGGTTTTTGGCCCTGACCTCCACCCACGGCTGGCCCAGCGCCCAGGCGATGCCTTGGAGGAAATCCCCCGCCGCCATTTTCGTGATTTGGCTGGCGCCGGCAGCGGCAATGGACAGCAGGTAAAACAGGTAAGCCACCTGCCAGGCGGGTGAGCCATCAGGGTATTCCCGGGTTTGGCGTTTGAAAAAATCCTTGCTGCGCTTGAGGAGCGCCAGCGGCGGCCGCGGATGGAAAAGCAAATCCCCTAATGATTCCAGGGGGCCCGCCACCACCGCGCCTTGGGGGCCATCCTGTGGGTGGCTGCCCGGCAGGCCCAATCCTGAATCCCCGGGATCCAGCGCCAGCGGCGCCGCAAACCAGGAGCGCGCCAAGGCGGCAAGGGCCTGTTCATCCCATTCCGGCTCCCATGCGTCCAGGCTGAAAAGCCGCAACAGCATGGTGGCGCGGGCGGCCCGGTGGTTGGGCGAGGGTGTCGATTCGATAAAATCGGTCATAAAACCTGCCCCCTTTACACACAAGTCCCGTAAATCCTGCGCCGATCAGTTCATTTTACGGTGGGATAAAATGGCCAGGAAACACCGGAATTCCGCGATCTCCTCCAGGGCGGATTGGCCGTCCCGTTCATATTCGGCGATGACCGCGATGAGCTGCCGCTGAAAAATCCGCTTGGCGGTCGCGAGCAGATTCTGAGCCTGCGCGGTCGAACGCAAGCCGCATTCTTTGACTATATCCTTATAATCCATCGGCTCCAGCTCCTCAAGAATGGGGCGGAACAAGCGCCGCCTGGCCACTTCCCATATCAGCTGGCGGCTGGGTTTCCCCGGGCGCGGGGTTTTGCAGGCCAGCTCCATGCGCCGGCAGGCCTCCGCCACGATGGCCTCGGCCCACGCCAGGTTGAACTGGTCACTGGCCGGCTCCTGGGCGGGGGGATCAAACCCGGTGGCCTCCAGGGAGGCCGGTGCATTGGCCTCCTTGCGCAGGCGGATGATGACAAAATTCCGCAGGCTGGTTTTCAAGAAATTCCGGAACCGGCCTTTCGCGGGATCGGCCCGGCTCAGCCATCCCTCCTGGAGGATCTTATCGACGCAGAAATCCTGCACGATCTCCTCCGCCTGTCCCTCCAGGCCGGGAAAGGATTCGAGGAGATGGATTTTTAAAGGGTTTTGGTATCTCAGGATCATCCGGTTGAATTCCTCCGGATCTTGATCGGCAGGTTGGGCGAGCCTTGCCAACCGGCTCCAGTCGGTGGGGGGCCAAACGGGCATGCGAGGGGTTGGGGTCGGGGTCTCCATTATGTTCCAAGGCAAACCATTTTAAGAGATGTTTTCGGATTTACCTGGGCATCGCAAGGTAAAAATGCAAGCCGATCCGTGGCCCGACGGCCACCCCCGCCAGCCTCACCGCTGGCTCGCCAAGACACTCCGGCCGACACTCGCTGGCGGGCACCCAGGCGCCTGCCGCCGAAAAACCGCTACGGTTTTTTATCCGGGGATTGCCCGCCGCGCCAGGCCAGGAAGAGCATGAGGAGGCCGAAGACGAGCAGCACCAGGCCCCACCACAAGTTCACATTCACCCCCAGCGAGCGCTGGTAAATGGCGGGATCGGAGAGGAGGCCGAAAACCGCCATCATCACCCCCACCACCGAAAACAAAAGCCCGATCGGATATCTTACGTCAAGATTCATTGCACGTCTCCTTGTTTACCAGAAAATGATGTTTAAAACGATGGCAGCCAGCATGACCACCACGCCCAAGGCGGCCGGTTGCTTGAACCAGGGCACCCCGGCCTCGGTTTGTTTCGGGGTCAGGGAATAGACCAGCCCGCGCAGATCCTCGGCGGATTTGTTCTGGGGGGTGAGGAGGGAGACCCCGATGGTGACCACGAAGCAGGAGGTCCACGCATAGATGGCGGCCCAGAAGTTTTGGGCCATGTCCACGGGGTAAACGTGGCAGGCTTTGGCGGCTTCGCCAATCAACCACCCGCCTTTGATGCCCACGGCGGCCCCCGCCGGGAGCGTAAGCCCATGGTGCAGGGCGGCGGCCACCGTGCCAGCCACCAACCCCCAGAAAGCGCCGTGGCCGGTGGCTCTTCTCCAGAACATCCCCAGCAGGAAGGTGGCAAACAGCGGGGCGTTCACGAATCCGAACACCAGCTGAAGCATATCCATGATGTTGTTGAAGCCCTTGGCCACATAGGCGCAGGCCACGCTGATCACGATGCCCACCACGGTGATGATATGGCCCATGTGCAGGTAATGGCGGTCCGGCTGGCCGGGCCGGATGTAGCTTTGGTAGATGTCGTAGGTCCACACCGTGTTGAACGCGGTCACGTTGCCCGCCATGCCCGACATGAAGGAGGCCATCAAAGCGGTCAGGCACAGCCCCAGCAGGCCGGACGGCAGATAATATTGAAGCAGGGCGGGGATCACCATGTTGTAATCCAGGTGCTGTTTGTCGTTTTTACCGATTTCGGCCTCCCATTTTGCCACCATGGCCTTCAAAGCATCGTCCATCTTCCTGGTCTCAATTTTGGTCTGGATGTCCTGCCGGGTTTCCGCCAGCTGCTTTTTCTGCGCCTCGGTGAATTGCTTGGCATCCATCCCCACCCAATGCAGCTGATCCAAGGCGGCTTTCTCCGCGAGGGCTTTGGGATCGCAGGGGATCCGGAACTTCGTTTGGTCAAAATTGTAATGCAAGGCGATGGCCACCATGCCCGGCAGGATCACCAGCAGCGGAAAGATCATCTTGGGCACCGCCGCGATCAGCGGAGTGCGGCGCGCTGCGGACATGGAATTGGCCGCCATGGCCCGCTGGACCACCAGGAAATCCGTGCACCAGTAGCCGAAGGAGAGCACGAAGCCCAAGCCCATGACCATGCCGAACCACTCCACGCCCATGGGATTGGCCATGGGGTTGGCTATGTGCTGCCACGATTCCGTCCAAGCCCCGGAAGAAAGCGCCCGGCCGGCTGGGTTTCCGGGATCCGTGGCCACGGTGCTCAAGGTTTTGACCAGCGAACCCCACCCGCCGGCCTGTTTCAGGCCGATCATGACGAGGGGGAAGAAACCGAGCACAATCATGAAGAACTGGAGCACTTCGTTGTAGATGGCGGAGGTCAAGCCGCCCAGGAAGATATAGACCAGCACGATGGTGGCCGACACCCAGATGCACATGTTATACTCGAAACCGAGAATCTGCTCCAGCAACCGGGCCAGGACGTGCATCGATATGCCCGAGGAAAAAACCGTCATCACCGCGAACGAGATGGCATTGAAGGCCCGCGTTTTTTCGTCGAACCGCAACTTGAGGTATTCGGGCACCGAACGGGCCTTGGACCCATAATAAAATGGCATCATGAAGATGCCCACAAAGACCATGGCGGGGATGGCGCCCACCCAATAGAAATGGCTGGTCATAATGCCATACTTGGCGCCGCAGGCGGCCATGCCGATCACTTCCTGGGCGCCCAGGTTGGCGGAAAGGAAGGCCAGGCCGCAGACCCAGGCCGGGATCGACCGGCCGGACAGGAAGAAATCCGAGCTGGTCTTCATGTATCGCTTCAGCGCCCATCCGATCCCCAGGACAAACGCAAAATAAACGACCAGGATGCCGTAATCAATCGGGCCAAGCAGAATGGTTTGCATATTTAATTGATGCCCATTGTGTAATGGGGCGCCGCCCGCTTGTCAACCGGCAACCAAGGGCCGCCCGCCGGCGCCACTGGATTATTGCCGCCAACCGGATTTGGTGGGGCGCGCCCGGCAAGACCCATTTTGCGGCTTGGCTTTGCCCGGCGAACCGGTAAAAGAAACCCATGACAACCATCTCAAGACGCGTTTTTTTGCGGGGAGCCTCCTGGACCGCTGGAGCGGCCGCGGTATTCCCGCAATCCGTGCTGGCCCAGGTGGCCGGCGCCAACGAGGCGATCCGCATCGCCGTAGTGGGGGTGGGAGGCAAAGGGGCGGACCACGTCGCCACCTTCAAGAAGCTTCCGGATGCGCGCCTGGTGGCATTGTGCGATGCGGATCGCTCGGTGCTGGCGGCGGCGAAGGGCCAATTGGAAAAGGAAGGGATCCGGGTCGAGGGGTATCTCGACCTGCGGAAATTACTGGAGCGCAACGATATCGACGCCGTGGTCACCGCCACTCCCAACCACTGGCACGCGTTGGTCACCGTATGGTCCTGCCAGGCCGGAAAGGATGTTTACGTGGAGAAGCCGGTCTCGCACGAAATCTGGGAAGGCCGCAAAATGATCGAGGCCGCGCGCAAATATCACCGGATCGTGCAAGCGGGAACCCAAAGCCGCACGGATCCGGCCCTGGCGGAGGCGTTTGCCTTCGTGCGCGCGGGCAGCCTGGGCAAAATGAAATTGGTGCGTGGCTTTTGTTATAAACGCCGCAAGAGCATCGGCAAAGTAAAGGAGGCCCAGCCGATCCCCGCCACGGTCGATTATAATTTATGGTCCGGCCCCGCCCCGATGGCCCCCTTGATGCGCAAAAGCCTGCATTATGATTGGCATTGGGCGTGGCTGACGGGCAACGGGGATATTGGCAACCAGGGCATCCATGAAATGGATATGTGCCGCTGGGCCGCCGGCCAAACCGGCTTGCCGCCCCGGGTGGCCAGCCTGGGGGGGCGGTTTGGCTACGTGGACGACGGGGAAACCCCCAACACCCAGCTGGCGTATTTCGATTACCAGCCGGTGCCCATCTTGTTTGAGGTGCGCGGATTGCCCATGGCCCGGGAGGAAGAGGGCGAGGCGATGGACCACTTCAAGGGCGTGCGGATCGGAGTCGTCATCGAATGCGAGGAGGGCTATTTCGCGGGCGGAGCCGGGGGCGGCTCGGTCTTTGACCGGAACGGCCGGAAAATCAAACAATTCGCCGGGCCCGGTGGGCGGGATCACCAGGCGAATTTCCTGAAAGCCGTGCGGAGCCGCAAGGTGAGCGACCTCAACGCGGATATCGAGGTCTGCCATCTTTCCAGCGCCTTGTGCCACATGGCCAATATCAGCTATCGCACCGGCCAGTTACAGCGCCGGGAGGAAATCCTGGAACGGATTAATGGCCAGCCGCCCCTGGCGGAAGGTTTTGGCCGGTGCGTGGAACATTTGAAAGCGAACCAGGTGGATATTTCAGGCCCGGCCGCCACCTTGGGCGCCGCCTTGACCATGGATGCTCCCCGGGAACAGTTCACGGGTGAGTTTGCCGAAAAGGCCAACGCCTGGCTGAAGCGCGAATACCGCCAACCGTTCGCGATCCCGGACCAGGTTTAAAGCGGTCCCCCGGATCGCAATTAATTCGAAAGCCGCTTGAAAAAAGCGGGTTTAGGGCTTAGTTGTTAAGTAGATAGGCGAAGTGACCCGCTGCGGGATCCACCGCCATCATACGAGTGAACTTGAAGGGTAATTTACCAGCAGACTTGGGAGCGAGGGCAAAAGGCTCCCAAAATCGCAAAAACTGGCATTCTTGCGGAAGTGGGATCCCCTATTTCACCGCCGCC
>CAIMWS010000446.1 GCA_903845125.1 uncultured Verrucomicrobiota bacterium | reverse complement strand
TCCACCTGGTTGAACTGCACGGCGAATTTGTGCCAATGGTTGTCGGCTACTCCCGTCCGGATCAACGCCCCGGACCGATTAGTGACCCCGGTTTCCTTCACACCGTTGAACAAACCAATTCCGGGCAATTGCGTGGCCGTGTCGCGGCGCAAAAAGACCGACAAACTGTGAGTGGCAAAAATGCCGCCGCCTGCCGCGGGCAGGCTGGAGATGTCCAACCGGTCGCTCGGCATGATGGCATCCACCTGCACCACATAATTGGATTGCAGGCCATATTTGAGACTGAAGTCCCCACCGCCCGATTGAGCCAGGCCGGAATTGGCCCCGGTATTGCCTTGGGCGGCATTCAATTTGGCGGGATCGGTGGAACTGCCCGGGGTGTTGAAGCTGAAGCTCGAAAAAGGCGTCCAGGCCGCGGCGGTATTGCCGTGGCTCTGCTCGACGCCATAGGCCCCATTCCCATTGTTGTTATACAATCCGTCTGTCCGCACATTATTGATCGTGAACGTGTCGCTGTAATCCACCTTGCCGATCAACTGAACATTCGGCGCCACCACTTTGATCGTGATCGGATCGGAGGTGGTTTGGACTCCCAGGTTGTCAGTGGCCACCGCCGTCAAGGCTTGGTTGCCCAGGGCAGTGAAGGTGGCTGCCAACTGGTATGGGCTGTTGGTAGCCACCCCCAGCGACCGTGCTCCGCTGAAAAACTCCACCCGCACAATGCTGCCATCCGCATCCGTGGCGGTGGCTTTCAGGCTCACCGCCGCCGGCGCATTCAATACCGTCCCGTTGGTCAGGCCGGTGAGGCTCACCGCCGGCGGCGCATCCGCCGCGGAAATCTGCTGGATGGCCCATTTGCCCAGCAGGTAGCTGGACACATTTTCGCGGGCGCTGGCAGGCAGCACTGTGTTATAAACCAGGATTTCCGCCAGCTTCATGTTCAGCCGCCGGCTATCCGCTCCTTCCACCTCGCACCCGATGAAAACATTGTTCGCCTGGTCGATCACGCTGGCGGGCATGGCGCTGGCCACCGCCTGGCTGGCGCGCCCTTGCAGGTAAAACTGCGTCACTGCCTGGCTGCGGTTCTCCTCCACCTGCCACACTTGGAAGGCGCTCGCAGACCAGGCTTGGCCCGCCATACTGCCCACCACATCGTGACCCACCACGCCATCAGCATAGTGGCTTCCGATCCTGCCCGAACTATTTTGCAGGCAAACCGCCCAGCCTTTGTCCAAGCCCGCGTTCCAGGGCCGTGAACCAATAATCTGCGGATAATCTCCCATGGAAGCGGCTCCCCGCTCCGCCACGAAAATCACCGTCCAATCCCCCGCTCCCGGCTGCAGCGACGGCGAGTTCGCGATCTGCAAGAACGTCTGCGCTCCGTCGAATTGGATCACCGGCTTGCCATTCACAGCATTGGGCACCAATACCGGCTGCCAATTAGCGGGCGGCACCGCCCCGGCGTTGTCCTGGGTGGCATTATTCCCATACTGGCTTTGATCGGCCCAGGCGCTGACCGCACCAGCGCCATCCGCCGTAACCCCGGCGTCGGCCTTAAGCCACAAGGCCAGGCCATTTTTAGCCTCGGTGGAGAGTTCCGGAACCGCCACCGTGCCGGTAATGACGATGTTCACCGGCGCTGAGGTGGACATGCCCCCGCGATCATCCACGGCGATCGCCGTGAAGACCACGCTGCCGGGGGATTTGATTTGCACGGGCACCGAAAAGGGCGGCGCGACGGCGGTGGCCACCAGGTCGTTGTTCGCCAGGAAATCCACCCGCTTGACGGCGCCATCCGTGTCCGAGGCGGCCGCCACCAGCGTCACGGCTGCCGGGATGGGTGCGCTCACGCCGTTGGCCGGGCTGCTGATGCTCACGACGGGCGGCACATTCGGAGCCACTCCCAGGTTATACTTGGCATTCAGGTAATTGAAGACCGCCACCCGCTGGGCCTGACCCAGCACCACGTTGTAAACCAGTACTTCCGCCAGGTCCATGTTCGCCCGGCGGTTGTTGGCCCCGCCGATTTCCCGGCCAATAAATATGGATTCCGACTGGTCCACCGCCCCCACCGGCATGCTCGAAGTCCGGACAGCGTTCAGGTCGTAATTCATATAAAAAGAGGTCGTTCCCCCCGCCCGGTTTTCTTCCACCTGCCAGATTTGGAAGGCGGTTTTGGATAGCGCCGACGCTCCTTTCACGGCCGGAACATCATGCCCGGCACTCCCATCCGCCAGGTGGCTGCACACCACACCGCCCCCGTCGAAGCTCACTGCCCACCCCTTGTCCAGACCGGCCACCCAGGGCCGGGATCCGATGATTTCCGGGAAATCCCCCTGGGAATTATTGAGACGTTTGGCCACAAAAAACACGGTCCAATCGCCCATTTGCGGCTGCAAATTGGGATTATTAGCGATTTCCAGGACGTTTTCGACCCCGTCAAAGCGCACGGCCGGTTTGCCATTCACTGCATTTCCCACCAAAGTCGGTAGTTCGGCATCCGTCCCCTCCGCCCGTTTGCCGGCCGTTACGGCGCTGGGGCTTTGATCAACCCACGAAACCACCTTGCCCGTGCTGTTGGTCGTCACCCCTGCTTCCCCCGCCAACCACAGCACCAAGCCGTCTTTGACCGTTAATTGGGCCATGGCCGTCCATCCGCCAGCCAGGCAGGCCAGCAAAGTCAGGATGGATGGGCGTAAAACGCTTCCGCCGGCCTTCTGCGGCGATAGCTGAAATCCATTTCTGCGTGTCATGATTTGTAACCTTTCGTATGCTTCTCACATATATTATATGTTATCTTATTCACTGCAAGCCCCTTTTTAATTTTTTCGTCCACTCCACTCCTCCGCCCCGTTCGATCGGTCTGCCACACACACCTTCAAGGCCGTCCACCACGCCACCGGCCCTGGTCGGGCGTTGAATCATGCGCTTTAGGAAAAATGATGACGCTTTTGGGCGGGGCGGCCTTGGTCTTGCCGGATGGCCCCAATAGGGCTCACTTAAATTGACCCACCTCTGCTCAGATAAACTGAGCCACTGATGCTACAGAGGAAGCGGTGCTTTTTTCTTTCCAAGTAGCAGTT
>CAIMWS010000445.1 GCA_903845125.1 uncultured Verrucomicrobiota bacterium | reverse complement strand
TCTTCTCGAGAATGCGTTTGTTTGTCTCATGTATTTTGCCTGTCGTTAACGGATTGCCGGGCAGCGTGGCACGCCCCGCCTGAGGTGTCAATACCGGCTGGACTTTTCCACGCCGTCCAGTGTCCAGCCCAGCAGCCGGATACCCCCCGCCCCGCTGGCCACTCCATAAAAACACCCCTTCCTGGGCACGACGGTTACCGCCTGCCAGTTTAATCCTTTCTTTGCTCCCCGCAGCCGTTCATAATTTTGACGCTGTGGACGATTTTTTAATCAACGAAATTGCGGTTTGCATCGTCACCGCCTGGATTCTGGCCTTGGGCGCGCAATTGCTCAGGCAACCGCCCTTGGTAGCCTATCTGGTGGCGGGCTATGTCATCGGCCCCATGGGCCTGAAGTGGATTCACGGCGAGTCGATCAGCGTGATTTCCGAGCTGGGCCTCATTTTGCTCCTCTTTATGATCGGTCTGGAAATCGATCTCAAAAAGATATTGGGGGCGGGCAAAGTGATCATCCTGACGGCTTTAAGCCAGATTGTAGGGGGATGCGCGCTGGGATTGGCCTTTTTCTGGGCTTTGCGGCCCTGGCTGGGTGGCGCCTCGCTGGACACGATCTATCTGGCGGTGGTGGCCGCCTTGAGCAGCACGGTCATCACGGTCAAAATCCTCTTCGACAAGCGGGAACTGGACACCCTGGCAGGCCGGATCACCCTGGGTGTCCTGGTGATGCAGGATCTGTTCGCCATCCTGTTCCTGGCCATCCAGCCCAGCCTGCGGCAGCCGTCCTTGAGCATTTTGGCCCTTTCGCTTGGCCGGGTGGCGGTGCTTATGGCCTTCGCCTTTATCATCAGCCGTTATGCCCTGCCTTTGCTATTCCGCACGGTGGCCCGCCTGCCGGAACTGGTGCTCGTGGGCGCGCTGGCCTGGTGCTTCATGGTGGCCGCCTTCGCCAGCCTCCTGGATTTATCCCGGGAAATGGGCGCGCTGGTGGCGGGTGTGGCCATCTCCACCTTCCCCTATGCCCTGGATGTGACCGCCAAAGTCACCAGCATCCGCGACTTCTTCGTCACCCTGTTCTTTGTGGCCCTGGGTATGATGATCCCGAGGCCGGACCTGGCGGTCATCGGCTGGGCGCTGGCGGTATGCCTGTTCCTGGTCGGCAGCCGCTTTTTAACGGTGTTCCCGCTGCTCCACTGGATGAAACAGGGCCACCGGGTTGGCTCCCTGGTGGGCATCAACTTGAGCCAATTAAGCGAGTTTTCCCTGGTCATCCTGCTACTGGGCAAAAGCTCCCGCCACGTCACCGACCAAACCTACGGCATGGTGGCCTATGCCTTCGCGTTCCTGGCCGTAGGTTCCACTTATGCCATCACTTTCTCGGATGAATTATCCCGCTGGTTCACCCGCCGGCTCGTCCGGGCCAATTTCCGGGATTTGGGGGATCAGCCCCAGGAAACCAACGGCGACGATCCCGCCTGCGACATTTATCTGCTCGGCTTTTTCTGGACCGCCAGTTCGTTGCTGGAGGAGCTGGAGCGCCGATCGCCCGCGCTGTTGCAGCGCCTGGTCGTGGTCGATTTCAATCCCCAAGTCTATAACCGGCTCAAGGCCCGGGGGGTCCGGGTGATCTACGGGGACATCAGCCAGCGGGACACCCTGTTGCACGCCGGCATTGGCCATGCCAAAGTGATTTTGTGCACGCTGCCCAATATGATCCTCAAAGGCTCCGACAATTTGCGAATGCTACAGCAACTCCGCGAGCTGAATCCGGCCGCCCAGATCATGGTGCACGCCGAAATGCTGACCGAAGTGCCCAAATTATACGCCGCGGGCGCCGCCTACGTGACGGTGCCACGCCTGCTGGAAGCCGTGGAACTCTGCGGCGTGGTCCAAGCCGCCGCCGAAGGCCACCTGGCAGATAAACGCCGCGAACTGGACGCCGAACTGGCCAACCGCCACGAAATCATACCCTGACCACCCGCTCTATGAACCCGGATTTCCTGCCTTATAAGAACCTGCTGGACCGCGCCCGCGAAATGGCTTTGGTGAACAGCGCTGCGCAACTCCTCTCCTGGGACCAGGAAACCTGCATGCCCCCCAAGGCGCTGCCCTACCGGGCCGAACAGATGGCCCACTTCAGCGGCTGGACCCACCGGCTTTTCACCGACCCGGTGGTGGGGGACTGGATTTCCGAATGCGAGCAGCAGGGGTTCCCCCCCCATTCCGATGAGGCGGCCAACCTCCGCGAATGGCGGCGGGCCTATGACCGCCAAACGCGCCTGCCGGTGGCCCTGGTGGAGGAATTCCAGCGGCAATGCACCCTCGCCCGCGACGCCTGGGTCGAAGCGCGCCGGCAATCCCAGTTCGTCATTTTCCGACCCCATCTGGAACAGATTTTGGAAATGTGCCGCCAGATGGCCTACCACTGGGGCTACGAGCGCTCCCCCTACGAGGCCTTGCTCGAGGAATATGAACCAGCAACACCGCTGGACGAGCTGAAAACCTGCTTCAATGAACTCCGTCCCACCCTGGTGCAATTGATCCAACAGGGGACCGAGCGCGCCCGCTCCACCCCCGACGATCTCCTGCTGGGTGACTACCCCATCGAACGCCAGCAGGCCTTCAACCTCGAGGTGGCTGAAGCCATGGGATTCGACTTCAAGGCCGGCCGCATCGACACCACCACCCACCCCTTCTGCAATGGGATCAACCCCGGGGATTGCCGCCTGACCACCCGTTACAACGAAAGCGATTTCACCCAATCTTTGTATGGCGTCATGCATGAAGCGGGGCACGGGCTTTATGAACAGGGGCTGCCGGCCGAACATTTCGGCACGCCCCTGGGTAGCTGCGTTTCCCTGGGCATCCACGAATCCCAATCCCGCTTGTGGGAAAACCACGTCGGCCGGTCGGCTGCTTTTTGGCGGCAGTGGCACCCCATTGCCTGCCGCTATTTCCCCGGCTTGAAGAAGCTGGCCCCCGAACAAATCACCCAAGCCATCAACCGCGTGCGCCCCTCCTTCATCCGCGTGGAGGCGGACCAGGTCACCTACGACCTCCACATCATCCTCCGCTTTGAATTGGAGCAGGCCTTGCTGGAAAAAGAGCTCCCCGTGGCGGAACTGCCCTCAGCCTGGAACGCGGAGTTCAAGAAAATGCTGGATCTCCAGGTGGCACAGGACAACCAAGGCTGCCTGCAGGATATCCACTGGAGCCTGGGTGCCTTCGGCTATTTCCCCACTTACACACTCGGCAACCTCAACGCCGCCCAACTGATCCACTTCGCCCGCCGGGACAATCCGTTCCTGGCCGAAGGTCTCCTGGCGGGGGATTACTCGTTCCTGCTGGACTGGTTGCGCGAAAAAATCCACCGCCAGGGCAAACGCTACACCGCCCGGGATCTGATGATCAAAACCACCGGCCTGCCGACCCAGGTGCAATTCCACATGGCCCACTTGCAGGAAACCCTGGACCTGAATGCTTAATCCACTGTGGGAGGGTGTTCCCGCCCGATCCTGAACCATCCGGCGGCCGCCAAAGACGAAATTCATGGTTGCAGACAGCACGGCCCGGCAAAGTTCGCTCCGCGAACCGGTGGAATCCGTTGCTCTCCGCTCCAGACACGGAAGGCAAAGGCGGTGGACCAAATCGAAGCGGATGGATTTGATCAGACGGCGGGTCCGCCTCGTTACCTCGGCGGCTATACGCGGAGGGTTGGCGGCACCTTCGGTTGCGTCAACGAACCGGTCGCGGGCAACCGCTCGCGAGCCTGGGGATTTCCAAAAGGGGTATCCATTGGCTTCAATGCCTGCGGCGCTGGTTTACCGGCTGCCAGGGCGGGAGGGGCGGGCCAACAGGCGGAATTCGTGCAGCGACATGGAGTATTGGCTGCCGGGGGGATTCCCGGGGCGGTATTTCCATTTGCCGTCCCAACAGGAGGAATAGCACAGCCATCCCGTCAGGCCGTCGTGGGCGAGGAATTTGGTGGGCAGATTGACAAAGTAGGCGTTGGGGCCAAAGGCGGGCAGATACTCGACGAGTTTCCACGGGCCGGCCAGGGAGGTAGCCTCCAGGATCATGGTGTCGTGGGGCGCATCGGACTCATAGCTCATTCCCCTGCTGATGAACATGAGGTGCTTCTTGAGCGTTGCG
>CAIMWS010000444.1 GCA_903845125.1 uncultured Verrucomicrobiota bacterium | reverse complement strand
TGGTTGGCCAGCAGCAGGAGCGTGGCCCACAGGTGGAACCAGCCCGGATGCGCCAGGCGCGGATGCTCCAGGAGTTGCCGGTGCAGTTTGATCCAGCCTTGATTCATGGCTGCCTTGATGGTGGTTGGTGCATGCTGTTGTGTTTCGGCAGGCCTCTTTTTGCGGAAGCCTCCCCGGCGGCCACGGTTGCCCGCCTCCGCCACGGTGCAGCATGAGCCAAGGGGGTGGAACCGCCTAATCTTCCCTGGACTGGGTGGACTCGATTACGGAAAATGACAGGCGCTCACCACTGCCGGGGTGTTTTGGGCGGCGCTGGCGCAGCTATTTCCGTCCCAGCTGCAGGAATATGGCCAAGCGCATTTCCGGCCCAACTCAACGCCCAGTGCTTAAGTTCTTTTGAATAGTCGCCAAAGCTGCGGAGTCTCAGGAGGGTGCGGGCGTTCTGCTTTACCTCCGGGACCGGACCAGGTTCACTGTTGCCGATGTCCGTGACGCCAGGAATTCAATGTTATGTCACACTACACCAATCGCCGCCGTTTTCTGCAAACAACCGCTGGCTCAAGTTTGGGAGTATTGCTGGGAGGAGACCTTTCCGCCCAGGAGAACCAGGCCCTCAAGGAGGGAGCTAAAGTCCAGTTGACCGGCTCCGGCCCGTCGTCTCTTCCGGAGGCGGCCGGAATTGCCACGAAATTCTGGATCGATCCAGGCATCGCCGCCTGGCGGCCCGGGCCGTGGCGGAAAGTACATATCGAATACCATACTTCCCGGCATATGCCGCGGCTCGCCGGGCGTTTCGACGCCGACGAGTTCGGCGACCGCTTGCTCGCCGCGCATGTTAATGGTGCCACGGTATTCGGGAAGGATATGTATGGATACACTTACTTTCCCAGCAACCACGGGCGGATGCATCCCAACCTGTCTTTTGACCTCCTGGGAGGGCAGGTGGCGGCGCTCCGCAAGCGGAATATTTCGGTCCTGGCGTACTACATGCTTACCTGGAACCCCGAACTCGCTGAACGGCATCCCGAATGGCTGGTTGTCCACCAGCCTGGCGACAAGTCACGCCCCAAGCTGGAGGAGATCTCCGAGGAACAGAAGGCGTTCATGAACACCTTGAGGCCCGGGGGCCCGCGCTCCCAAACCAGTGCCGAAGTCAAACCCACCCAGTCATCCGCCGAAGACAAGGGCTATCGACCGTACCTGTGGCAGTTCTGCATCTGCCAGGAGGGATTCCTGAAAGGAGAGCTTGATCTTATCCGGGACCTGGTCGCCCAGTATGAACTCGACGGCGTATGGCTCGACGGGGGCAGTTCGCCCGCTTGCTATTGCGACGAATGTGTGCGCCAGTTGCGCAAACAAGGTCTCGATCCCTTCGATGCAGGCGTGCAATACAACCACAAGGCTGCGCTCGGCCTGTCCTTTCTCGAACGGATCCGCAAGGTGATAAAGGAGACGCGCCCCGGCTGCCTGGTGTGCCCTCAAAACCAAGGCACCTTCTACGGCCTGGCCCAGCGCGCCCCACTGGTCGATTACTCTTCCCAGGAGGCGCTGTTCACCGATGCGCCCCACTATGGCTACCATTATTTCCCAACCGTGATCCGCTACGCGCGCGGCTTTGGCATTCCCTTCCACGGTTGCACCGTAGTTTTCAAGGACTTCTGGGCCGACTTCGGCGGCTTGAAATCGCCGGCACAAATGCACACCGAAGCCGCTGCCTATGTGGCGCAAGGCGCCCGCTGCGACATCGGCGACCAGGTGCATCCGGATGGCCGGCTTGATCCGGCGGTGTACCACGTCATTGGGCAGGCCTACCAGCACATTGAACGGATCGAACCCTATCTGGAACAGGCCGTGCCGGTCACCGAGGCGGCGCTGCTGGGCAGCGGCGATGCGCCGTGCAACGAGGTGAACTATGGCTGGGTCAAGCTGTTGAACGAGTCGCGGGTGCAGTTCGATATCGTGGAACGTGGGACGCGGTGGGAGGATCGTTATGCCCTGGTAGTCCTGCCGGAAAACTTGGGGGTGGATCAAGCCCTGGCTTCCCGCTTGCAGGTTTTCCTCGCCAGCGGCGGCGCCGTGCTCGCCGCCCACCGGGCGGGTGTGCTGGCCGGTACCGAAAAAAGCTGGCTCGAACGCTACGGCCTGCATTATGCAGGCCGGTCGCCCTTCACCCCGGCCTACATGGTGCCGAAGGCCAATTTCACCGGCGACATCCCCGCTTATGCCTATGCCTTATATGAGGGCGCTTCCCAATGGCGCGCCGAATCCCCGGCCACCACCCTGGCCATGTTGGGCGAACCGCTGTTCCAGCGCAGCCCTGAGCACTATATGAGCCACCTGCAAACGCCCTTCGATCACACCACCGATTACGCCGCCGTGGCACGGAGCGGACGGGTGGCGCTGGTGGCTTTCCCCCTGGGGCAGAGCTATTACAACCAAGGATTCTGGGTTTATCGCCAGGCTTTTCAAAAAGCGCTCAGCGAAATTTATTCCGTGCCTTTGCTCCAGACCGATGCCCATCTGAATACCGAAATCTCGCTGACCCATCAGGCGGCCAATGCGCAGCGCAAGGCTCGCTACCTCGTGCACCTTGTGAATTTCTCGTCCGTGCGCCGGACACCCAAACACACCGAGTTCCACGATGATCCCATCCCCCTGAGCAACGTGACCGTGCGCGTAAACCTGCCGCTGAAAGTCTCCACCGCTAAAGCGCTTTATGCGGGTCAGGATTTGCCGGTTCGGCGGACGGCCGGCGGCGGGGTGGAATTGCTCGTTCCCCACGTGCATATCCACGAGGTGGTGTGTTTGGAATTGCTCTAAAAAGAGGGGGGAAATTGGATCCATCTGCATGAGGGCCAAGGGGAGCGGATGGAGCGGCGGAGGCGGTATGGACCAGATGATATTACGCCAGCCGCAGATCCGCCTCCTTTGCCTTGGCGGTTGCCAGCCTTTGGTTTACTCATCCAACCGAAGCATTGGCCTGCCCAACGCGGGTAGCCGCCGGGGTCAGGCGAACGCGGCCCATTTACCTATCGATTGCGCATCGCACTCCGGCCTTTATCCTGCTGTAATTGAGGGACTTCCATCTCCGGTCACGCACCATTCTCCCGCTCGCCGTCTTCAGCGGCCCCTTTTTTTGGGTTTGAATTGGGTTTGGATTTGCCACCCGCCGGGAAAACGGTAGATTGGAGCCCGACGGCTTATGCGAATCCGGTTTACCTTGTCCTCTGCCCTGTGGACGGTGCTGGGGATCACCATCCTCGAGGCCGTGGCCATGGTGGCTTTCCACCAGTTGCACCAGAAAGGCGATGCCATCACCGAGCGCCTCGCCCGCATGCAGATCTGGGCCAGCCAGCTGAACGCGCTGGAATGGAAAGCCATCGCCCAGGGGAACGCTGCACCGGAGGTCACGGAAGAAATGACCAAGGTGCGGGACGAAATCGCCGCCGGATTGGAGTTGCGGCAAGAGCTTTGGAAAGAGCCGGTTTTGGCGGAAATCCGGCGGAACTATCACCTCTATGTGTCGGCGGTGAACGAAGAGTTGGACCACCTGCGCCAGGGCCGCCTGGAGCAGGCCAGAAAGCTGGATGAACAAAGGGTGGATCCCGCGTTTGAGGCGCTGCAGCAAAGCTTGAATAATGCCCGGCATTATTACGAATCCGTGGCCCGGCAGTTTTACCTGCTGGATATGTCCGGCAGCCTGGCGACCCTGGCCGGCGCCGCCGGAGTGGTCTTTTTCCTGTTCCGCCGGTTTGCCGCCTTCCTAACCTTGCAGGGCCAGTTGGAGGCCGAGCGGCGGATCGTGGCCGCGGCTGAAAAAACGGCACGCGAGATCCGCGAGCTGAACAACAGCCTCGAAGCCCGGGTGCGGGAGCGCACGGAGTCCCTGGCATCAGTCAATGAACGCCTGGCGCGGGAGATGCGGGAGCGGGAACACCTGGAAAACCTGCTCCAACGGGTCAGCGAAAGCGAGAAACAGCGCCTGGGACAGGATCTCCATGACGGCCTGGCGCAGATCCTCACCGGCGCGGCCATGCGCAGCAAGGCCCTGGAGCAAAGATTGTTGGCCCTCCAATTGCCGGAAGCCGCGGATTTGCGGGAGTTGACCGAAACGCTCGCCGCCGCCCTGCGCAACACGCGGGACCTGGCAGGCATGCTTCACCCCCTGAACCTCTCCAACTCCGGGCTGGCCCCGGCCTTGCGGGATCTGGCGGCCCGCCTGCGGGCGCAGCCTGGCCTGGACGCCTCATTCGCAGGCCCGGAGGGCCTGAAGCTGGCGGACGAGGATGCCGCTGCGCAGCTTTACCGCATCGCGCAGGAAGCCGCCGCCAACGCGGTGCGGCACGGTGCGGCTGCGGCCATCCGGATCACGCTGCGCCAGTTGGCGGGCGGGGTGGAGCTGGCGGTGGAAAACGACGGGCCGCCCGTGCCGGATCGGGAAGGCCTTTTCGACGGCATGGGCTGCCGCATCATGAAATACCGCGCCCGGATCATCCGCGCCACACTGGACTTCCAGCGGCCCGCCGCCGGCGGCTGCCGGGTGGCCTGCCAGTGGGTCTGCCCGCTCCCGGCGGACGGCAAGGAGGCGGTATGAGCGCTGGCCAACCCCCTCTCATCCGGGTCCTGGTGGTGGACGACCATGTCATGGTGCGGGAAGGCCTCGGCTGCCTGGTGCGCCAGCAGCCGGATCTCCAATGGATGCCTGGCGCCAGCAATCTGCGCGAAGCCGCGGAACGGCTGGAGCGGGATCAGCCGGAGGTGCTGGTTTTGGACCTGTCGCTGGGCCAGGATAGCGGCTTGGACTGGGTGAAAACCGCGGTGCAGCGCCATCCCCAGCTCAAGATCCTCATCTTGTCCATGCACGACGAACTCCTCTATGCCCGCCGGTGCTTCCGGGCCGGGGCCCATGGTTACCTGATGAAAAGCCAGGCCTGCGAGGAAATCTGCGGGGCGATCCGGCGGGTGTTCCAAGGCGGGCTCTATGCCAGCGAGGCCGTCCGCCGCCAGCCGGATTTTCCGGCGGGCGCGGATGGCGGCGGCGGGCCGGCCCTCGCGGAGGATCAGTTCAGCGACCTGGAAATGGAGATCTACCGGCTGATGAGCCAGGGGCTGGCGGCCGCGGAAATCGCCGCTGCTTTGGGGATCGGCGCCCCTGAGCTTCAGAGCCATTTGGGCCAGATCATGGCCAAGCTCGGCCTGGCGAGCCTGGATGAGCTCCGGCGCCGGACCATCGCCTGGCATACCGAGCGCCGCCGGTCCCCTGGCGCCTGAATTCCGCCGGGCCGGGGTGCCGGCTGTATATCACAGGAGGGTTTCGAGGTTGCGTTTGGCGATCAGAACGCCCTGGTCCTCCAGCCGGCGGCCCGCCAGCGGTCCCTCCGGCTGGGCCGGGTGGTCGCGATAGACCGGATCGTGGAAGCCTTCGATGGTCAAGTCCGAGTCATACCCGGAGGCGGTGAGCACCCGGATGATTTCCCGCCAGTCCACCTGGCCCAGGCCGGGGAAGCGGTGTTCGCTCACCCCCGGGTGGCAGATGCCGTATTGCTCCAGCAGGGGCCGGTTGATCCAGGCATCCTTGGCATGCACGTGGAATACCCGGCTGGCAAATTTCCGGAGGTTTTTCACCGGATCGATCAGCTGGCATACCAGGTGGCTGGGATCCCATTCCAGCCCCAGGTTCGGGCAGCGGGT
This sequence comes from uncultured Verrucomicrobiota bacterium, assembly GCA_903845125.1. Taxonomy (GTDB): domain Bacteria; phylum Verrucomicrobiota; class Verrucomicrobiia; order Limisphaerales; family UBA1319; genus CAIMWS01. Next base: position 39,596 of record CAIMWS010000444.1, on the reverse strand, counting down.
GGCGTCGAAGAACCGCTCCCACAACGCGGGCTGGCCCATCCAATTATAATTCATCACGGGCAGCCGGTGGCGGCCCTGGGGGCAGTTCTCGAAGGCGATTCGCAAGCCGCGCTCCGCCGCCACCTGGGCCAGCGGCTCCCAGAAGGCGAGCATTTGCGGCAGGTAGTTTTCAAATGGCTGGTAAACGGGGTGTCCGCCGCGTTCGTCAACCACCGTCTCCACCACCGCCCCGGAAAAGCCGGCCACGGTCCGCACGCCGAGGAATGCGGCCACCTCCAGGGCGCGCAGGAAGGCGGCCCGGGCTGGCCCGGTCTGGCGGGGGTCCAGGGGATTGCGGTACCACGCCGCGATCGCCGAGAGGCGCAAGCCGCGCGCCTGGCAGAGGGCGCCGATCATTTCGGCATGCGGCCGCCAATCCGTGGTGCCGGGGCCGGCCAAGCTGGTGTCGAAACGTACCCATTCCCAGGCCGTCAAGCCGAGCCGGGCCACGCGGTCCAGGCTGGCGGCATCGCCGGTGGTGGTCAGGCCGAGGCGCAGGGATGGGGCGGTCACAGGACGATCTTCCATGGGGTGCGCAGCGGGCGCTGCAGCCGGCGGCTGGCTTCTTCGTCGCCGGGAAAACACTCCCGGTCCGGATCCCAGCGCAGCTTCCGGCCCAGCTGGATGGAGATCAATCCCAGCTGCCCCATGCTGTTGGTGCGATGGCCCACCTCGGCCGGGATCAGGGATTCCCGGCGCTGCTTCACGGAGTTGATGAAATCGAGCTTCTCATTGCTCAACGGCAGGCGGAGGTCATGGGGTCCCAGCGGCGCCTCCAGGATGGATTTCGGCCCGGATTGGATGCCCTTCCACCATTCGGCCTCGACCCAGCCCGCGTCGCCCTCGAACCGCACATAAGGCCGGCCCGCCAGGTGGTAGGTCAGTTGCACGCCGCTGGCGTATTCGTAATGCACCTCAAAACTTTTCAGCACCCCGGACAAACCACCGGCGGGATGGAATTCCCCCTTGCCTTCGACGGTGACCGGCCCGGTCCGCTCGGTGTTATTGCCCCACTGCACGATGTCCAGCAAATGGGTGCCCCAGTTGCAGATGATACCGTCGCAATAATCCGGAATGATCATCCAGCCCGGACGGGCGGTCAGGTTCTGGCGGGTGTGCACCCGTTTCTCGGAATAAGGCGCCTCCGGGGCGGGCCCCAGCCACCGCGCATAATCCAGCTCCGGCGGGACTGGCGCAGGGGGTTGCCGCCCCACGGGATCGGCTTCGGCGGGCACGCCGGCGACGATCCGCCGGACTTTGCCCAACCGCCCGTTGCGCACCACCTCGCACAGCTTGCGGAAAACCTCCGAGAAGCGGACTTCAGTATCCGTGCGGAAGATGCGCTGGTAACGGCGCATGACGTCACTGATGGCCCGGCCTTGGGCCACCGACAGCGAAATCGGCTTCTCCAGGGCCACATCCTTCCCGGCCTTGGCGGCCTCCACGGCCATCAAGGCGTGCCAGTGGTCCGGGGTGGAGATCATCACGGCATCCACCTCCCGCCGGGCGAGCACTTCCTGGAAATCGGCGGTCATCAGGCAGCCCCGGTAGCGGTCCCGCCCGGTTTGGGCCGCATAAAAATCCTCCACCCGTTTGCGCCCCTGTTCCGCGCGCCACTGGTCCACGTCGCATACCGCCACCACCTGGGTATCCGGGGAGGCCAGGAAGGGGAGGAGGTTGGCGTGATAGGCCTGGCGCCCCAGGCCGATCATGGCGATGTTGATGCGGTTGATGGCGGGGGCTTTTTCCCCGGCGCCCTGGAGAAAATTGGAACTCAGCCACGTGGCGCCAGTGGTGGCGGCCGCAATTTCCGCCGCCCGCCACAAAAACCGGCGGCGGGAATAATCCTTCCTCCCCCCGGGAATGGCCGGGGATCCTGCAGGTCTGTATTTCACGATTCAATTCCTAGCGTTCGCGGCAGGGACTGACAAGAATTCAATTTGGCGCCCATCCATACCCGGGCGGTGGGATCCCGTGAATCCGGCGCCCGCGGTGGATTCCCCCCGGATGCCGGATTGGGGAAGCCGGGGCGCGGCCGCCGCCCGGCGACCGGGATCGGTCATAAATATTTTTTCTCATTCGGTGCGAAGCTTGACATCATCAGATTAACTTTTAGTTTTGGCGTATGGCGCAAATGCCGCAGAAGAGGAACTCGCGTTCGCGGGCGATGATGCTGGGACTGGGGCTTGATTCCGATGGTCATAAACGGGTCACCCAGGGCCCCAATTTTTTATTGGCTGGGGGGACGAAGGAAACCCACGAAACGATGACCGAAAAGGCCATCAAAATAAATGAAAAACTCACGGCCCGGGGCAAATCCCTGGATACGGTCGGCCGGGAGGAATTTGACGACATTGCCCAATCGGTGGGCTTGCGGCGCCCGGAACCCAAAGAGAATTCATCTGAAGGTTCTGAAGAATAATTAACACTAATGATTTTAACTTCGGGATGGCCGGCGCGGCTGGCGGCGGTGGAAGGTGACCCGGGGTGGAATGGTTCAAAATTAACGCATGGCTGGTGACTACAACGCATATCTGTTTTTGGCCGCTTTTCTGGCCATCGCCATCGTTTTTCCATTGCTCCCCATCGCCTTGGCGCGGCTGTGGTCCAAAACGTACAGTCCGCTCAAGCCAGGCCCGCAGAAAAGTGCCACCTATGAATGCGGATTGGTATCCCAAGGCGATTCCTGGATCCGGTTCCGATCCGATTACTACCTCTACGCGATCCTCTTCCTGATCTTTGATGTGGAGACCATCTTCCTGTTTCCATTCGCGGTCGCTTTCCTGAAATTGCCGGTAGGGGCGGTGGTGGCGATGCTGATCTTTGTCCTTTTGCTGCTGGAAGGCCTGGCGTGGGCTTGGAGCAAAGGGGTGTTGAACTGGAAGTGAGCTCATGGACCAGGCCCTCATCAGCGAACTGAAGCGGCAGGGTGTCATCACCATCGGCCTGGAAACCCTTTACAACTGGGGGCGCAGCAATTCCATCTGGCCCTTGGGCTTTGGCCTGGCCTGCTGCGCCATCGAGATGATCGCCGCGTCCATGGCCCGGTTCGACCTGGCCCGGTTCGGGGCCGAGGTGTTCCGGCCTTCCCCCCGGCAGGCGGATTTGATGATCGTGGCGGGCACGGTGACCAAGAAAATGGCCCCGCAGGTGGTGCGCCTGTACAATCAGATGCCGGAGCCGAAGTATGTGATCGCCATGGGCGCCTGCGCCATCTCCGGCGGCCCTTTCAAGCAGGGCTACAACGTATTGAAGGGGGTGGACCGTTTCCTGCCGGTGGATGTGCATATTCCCGGCTGCCCGCCGCGGCCGGAGGCCCTGATCCATGCCTTGATGACTTTGCAGCGGATCATCAGCGGGCAGAAATTGACCGGCCCGGATCGCCCGCGGCATTTGCGGACCGATGCGCCGGCCGAGTACCCCGTCCCCACCCACGGCGCGCACGATCTGGAGCCAGCCCGGAACAGTTCCCTCTGGCGGCCGCTGAAAATAACCCGGGAAGCCTGATGGAAACCCTTCCCCAGCTCAAAACCCGCCTCGCCGCCGCCTTCCCCAAGGCGCGGCTGGAGATTGTGCCCAATGGCAGTCCCGGCAATCCGGATTCCCTCTGGGTGGATGCCGCCTCGGGCCTGAAGGTGGCCGGATTTCTCAAAAACGATGCCGCGCTGCAGCTGGACTTCCTCTCCAACGTCACCGGCCTCGATTGGCTGGATAAAACGGTCACCGAAAAAGTGCGCGTGAAGCGCGAATTCAAAGGCCAGGAAATCGAGGTGGACGAAATCCTGGAAAAAATCGTGCCCGGCTATTTGGAGGTGGTTTATCACTTTTATTCCACGCCGCTGCGCCACGGCCCGCTGGTCCTGCGGATGCGCACAGAAAACCGCACCGACCGCACCCATCTGCCCTCCCTGGTGCCCTTGTATCGCAGCGCCGAGTTCCAGGAACGGGAGATTTACGATCTTTACGGTGTGATCTTCGACGGCCACCCGGATCTGCGCCGCCTGCTGATGTGGGAGGGATTTGCGGATCACCCGATGCGCAAGGATTACTGCGAGCCGGACGACTACGAATACGAGCCAACGCCGCACGGGGCGCTCCTGGAGAAAGCCCGCCGGCACTACCCTCGGGAGGCGGCCCATGGTTGATTTCGCCCAGCCCGAAAACGCTTTTAAACCCGGCCTCCCGGGCGCCGCTGAGCCTGCCTGCCGGGTGGTTCCGAAGTATTCGGACCAGGGCGAGCGGGAAGGCGACTGGCTGGAAATTTCCATGGGGCCGCAGCATCCCTCCACGCACGGGGTGTTCCGCATGGACCTGGTGCTGGAAGGCGAGACGGTCATCCGGCTCAAGCCGGTCTTCGGATATCTGCACCGCAATCACGAAAAGATCGCCGAGCAGACGACCTACCTCTCCTCCATGCCCTACACGGACCGGCTGGATTATTTCTGCTCCATGACCAACAACTGGGCCTACGCCCTGGCGGTGGAAAAACTGGCCGGGCTGCAGGTGCCCGAGCGGGCGGAATACATCCGCATCATCACGGCCGAGTTGACCCGGCTGCAAAACCACGCCTGCCTGATGGGTTTCCTGATGCAGGACCTGGGAGCCATGGGCACCCCGCTGATGTATGCCTTCCGCGAGCGGGAAAAAATCCTGGATCTGTTCGAGGCCCTGTCCGGCGCCCGCATGATGTGCAATTACATGCGGTTTGGCGGCTGCCGCATCGATCTCCCCCCCGGCTGGCTGGAACAAACCCGCCGCCTCGTGGCCGATTTCCCCCGGTTCCTGGATGAGTTCGAGGCGTTGCTGACCGGCAACGAAATTGTGATGGCCCGGCTGCAGGGGGTGGGCGCTTTGTCCCGGGAGCTGGCCATCAACGCCGGCATCTCCGGGCCCATGCTGCGCGCCAGCGGGGTGAATTACGATATCCGCAAGGTCGACCAATACGGCATCTACAACCGGTTTGAGTTTCGCGTGCCGCTGGGGGCCCACGGGGACTGCTACGACCGCTTCATGCTGCGCCTGCTCGAGATGCGCGAGTCCCTCCGCATCCTCGAACCCGCGTTGAAGGACATCCCCTCCGGGCCGATCATCGATGCCCGGGCGAAGCTCCGCAATTTCAAACCCCGGCCCGGGGAGGCCTACGGCCGCATCGAGGCCCCCAAAGGCGAGCTCGGTTTTTACCTGGTCAGCGACGGTTCCGCCAATCCCTACCGCTACCGGGTGCGCCCGCCCAGCCTGATCAACCTCACCATCCTGGAAGACCTGTGCCTCGGCCAGAAGGTGGCGGATGTGGTCATCATCCTGGGCAGCGTGGATATCGTCCTGGGTGAGGTGGACCGTTAAGGAATGGATTATGCCCGGCTTTGGAATCATCAAAGGCTTGAAGGAAACCGCGCGGAATTTCTTCGGCAGCTACCACGATCCCGGGCGGTTCGTCACCATCCAATACCCGGAGGAAAAGCGGGAGCACCATGAGAATTACCGCAGCTTCCCGTTCCTGGTTTACGATGGCGATCCGGTCAAGGGGCTGCGCTGTGTCTCCTGCAAGATTTGCGAGAAGGAGTGCCCGCCGCAGTGCATCTATATCGTGCCGGAGCAGGATGGCAGCGGCAAGCTGCTGAAGTTCCCCAGGATCTTCGATATCGATGTATCGGTCTGCATGGGCTGCCAGATCTGCGTGGAGGTCTGCCCGTTCGATTCCATCAAGATGGACCAGGAATTCGAGGTCAGCACCGCGGATCGCTTCGGGGGCCTGATACTGAACCGCTCCAAGCTGGCCAAGTCCAACGAATATTACCACCAGATCCGCCCGGCGGAAGCCACCGCCGTGGATGCCCAGCTCGCGGCCGAGCGCGAGCGCCAGCAGGCCAAGGCGGCGGCCGCCAAATCCCCCGCGCCCGCCGCGGCGGCAACCCGGGAGAAAAAGCCATGACTCCCTGGAGCACACTTTTGGCCCTCGCCGGGGACGCCACCGGAAGCTGGCTTGCCCAATTGAAAAACCTGGCCACCCATCCCTGGGTGGTGAACCTGGTGGCCATGGCGGTGATCCTCGGCGCCAACGCGGCTTTCTTCGCGGTCATCACCCTGCTGGAGCGCAAAGGCCTCGGCCGCATTCAGAACCGGCCCGGCCCCAACCGTGCCGGGCCATTCGGGATCCTGCAGCCCGCCGCCGATGGCATCAAGATGATCACCAAGGAGGATATCGTGCCCGAGCGGGCCGACCAGTTGGTCCATTTCCTGGCCCCGCTGGTGATGCTCGCCCCAATCACCCTCGCGCTGGCGGTGCTGCCTTACGGGCCGCAGTTGGTGGCGGTGAACCTGGATGCCGGCGTGCTGTTTTTCTTTGCCATCGGCACGGCCGGCGAGTTGGCGGCGTTCATGGCCGGCTGGTCCAGCCGCAACAAATATTCGCTCCTGGGGGCCATGCGGGCCATCGCCCAGATGATCAGTTTCGAGCTGCCGCTGGTGCTTTCCACCCTGGTCGTGATCATGATGACCGGCTCCATGTCCCTGGTGGAGATTGTCGCCGGCCAAGGCTCCGCGGCCTGGGGGCTGCCGGGCTGGAACATCTTCACCCCGTGGGGTTTGGCCGGTTTCCTGATCTTTCTGACGGCGGCGGCGGCGGAGTCCAACCGCTCCCCATTCGATCTCCCGGAGGGGGAGTCGGAGATCATCGGCGGCTTCATGACCGAATATTCCGGGTTCAAATACGCGGTGTTTTTCATGGCGGAATATTTTGGGATGTTCGCCGTGAGCGGCCTGGGCATCACTTTGTTCCTGGGCGGTTGGCACGCGCCGTTCCCGTTCCTGGAGTGGGTGCCGGGGATCTTCTGGTATGTGGCGAAGCTGGTGGCACTGGTGTTTGGGTTCATCTGGATCCGGGGTACCCTGCCGCGTTTGCGGGCCGATCAGCTCATGAATTTTTCCTGGAAATTCCTGATGCCCCTGGCTTTACTCAACTTTGCCACCGCCATTTTGTGGCACGCCACCGCCGGTTGGCAGTTCCCCGGAGCCTGGCTGTGCCGCTGGTTGGTGTGCTTTGGCATCGTGGCGGGCGCTTTCACCGGCCTGGGGCGCGCCATGTTGCGCCGCCGCCAGGTGGGGCCGCGGATTTATCGTTATGCCAGTTGACCGGAAAAGGTGATCAAATGCAGTTGGCTTTTACCATCATCGCGTTGTTGATACTCGCCGGCGCAACCGCCGCCGTGGCGTTGCGCAACCTGGTGCATTGTGTGCTTTGCCTGGCCGTCGCCTTCGTGGGTGTGGCCGCCCTGTTCCTCCTCCTGGGGGCCGAATTTGTCGGCTTGGCCCAGATCATGGTTTACGTGGGGGCGGTGGCCATCCTGATGGTATTCGCTCTGCTCCTCACCCGCAACGCCGATTTGCCCGCCACCGGCCCGCTGGTCTCCAAATCCTGGCTCACCGGCGTCAGCATTGCCGCCCTGGTTTTCGGGTGCCTGGCCATCGGCATCCTCGCCTCCGGCGTGGGGCAGGCCGCCCCCCCGTCCCCGCAGCTGTCCGTGCGCCAGATCGGGGAAGAACTTATGCGGAACTACGTGCTGCCGCTGGAAGTCCTTGGGGTGCTCCTCACGGTGTCCATGATCGGCGCGGTGGTGATTGCCATGACCGATCCCAAGCCCGATTGATATGCTCACCTTGAACCATTTCCTGCTGTTGTCCGCCGCGCTGTTCAGCGTGGGCCTGGCGGGCGTGCTGGCCCGGCGGAATGCCATTGTGGTGCTGGTGGGCATCGAGCTGATGCTCAACGCGGCCAATCTCAATTTCCTTGCCTTTTGGCGGTTCAGCAAAAATCCTGAGCCGCTGGCCGGGGTGATGTTCGCCCTGTTCTCCATCGCCGTGGCGGCGGCGGAGGCGGCGGTGGGCCTGGCCTTGGTGATCGCCATTTACCGGCATTGCCGGACCACCAATCTGGACCAGGTGGATTCATTGAAAGGGTAATTTTTTTAATGGTTGGCTTGTTGTGGTTGATACCTTTCCTGCCCCTGCTGGCGGCAGGCGTCATCGCGGTCTGCAAACGGCCGCGGCGCCGCCTTGCGGCCGGGTTGGCCATTGGCGCGATGGGTCTCTCGTGCCTGGTGGCCCTCGCCGCCTTCGTGGCCTCCCTGCAGGGGCACGCCGCCGCCGGGCCGGCGCGGGAGTACCTCAATTTCAGCTGGTTTGAGATCGGCTCCACCTCCGTCAAGCTGGGCTGGGTGCTGGATCCCCTCACGGCCCTGATGGCGGTGATGGTGACCTTCGTCGGCTCCCTCATTTTCATCTATAGCGCCGGCTACATGGCCAGCGATGAGAATTTCACCCGGTTCTTCGGCTTTTTGTCCCTTTTCGCCGCCGCCATGCTGGGGCTGGTGATCGCCAACAGCCTGCTCCTGCTGTTCATCTGCTGGGAGTTGGTCGGTCTGACCTCCTACCTGCTGATTGGTTTTTGGTTCCACAAGCCCAGCGCCGCGGCGGCCGCCAAGAAGGCGTTCATCACCACCCGGGTCGGCGATCTCTGCTTTTTCGTCGGCATGCTCTGGCTTTATTCCCAGAGCGGCACCCTGTTGTTTTACGACCACGGCGCCGGGTGCCTGGAGAAATCCGCCCTGGAAAAGCTGGCGGTGCAGACCACCTTTGAGGGCCTGGCGCTCTCCACCGTGATCGGCCTGCTGTTGTTTGGCGGGGCGGTCGGCAAATCCGGCCAGGTGCCGCTGCACGTATGGCTGCCCGACGCCATGGAAGGCCCCACGCCCGTCAGCGCCTTGATCCATGCCGCCACGATGGTCGCCGCGGGGGTGTTCCTGATGGCCCGCGTATACCCGATCCTGACCCCGGATGCCCTCACCGTTATTGCCTGGGTGGGGGCGATCACGGCCGTCTTCGCCGCGCTGATCGCCGTGGCCCAGACCGACATCAAACGCATCCTGGCCTATTCCACCGTGTCCCAGCTGGGCTATATGATGATGGCCCTGGGCGTGGGCGGGTATGTGGCGGGCGTTTTCCACCTGATCACCCATGCCTTTTTCAAGGCGCTGCTGTTCATGGGCGCCGGCTCGGTCATCCACGGCTGCCACGAGGAGCAGGACATCCGCCGCATGGGCGGCTTGCGGCAATACCTGCCGGCCACCTTCTTGACGTACGCCATCGGCATGATGGCCCTGGCGGGGGTGCCGGTCTTTTTTTCCGGGTTTTGGAGCAAGGACGAAATCCTCCATGCCGCCTCCATCTGGCCGGTTTCGCACGGGCCGTTCCTCCTCGGCCTGGTGGGCGCTTTCCTCACGGCGTTTTACATGACCCGGCAGGTTGCCCTCGTTTTCTGGGGCAAATACCGCGGCCACCAACCGGCTGCCCACGCCGGGCCGGAGCCGGAGCCAGGCTCCGCTCATCCCAGGAAGAAGAAATCCGCCGCGGGCCATAAAGCCGCTCATGGGCACGCGCTGCCGCACGAAAGCCCGCCGGCCATGGTCTGGCCGCTGAAAATCCTGGCCGCCGGCGCCATCCTGCTGGGATTCCTGGGCACGCCCGCCTGGCCATGGTTCCACAGTTATCTGACCGGGCATCATTTGAGCCTGGAACTGGGCCGGCTGTTTGAAAGCGGCACGTTGGGGGTGATGCTGCTTTCCACGCTGGCGGTGGCCGCCGGCATCGGCAGCGGGTGGAAGTTATACGGCCGCGCCGGGCAAACCCGGGAACTGCCGCCGGATGCCTTGGAAACCTTCCAGCCCCAGGTGTTCGCCGTGCTGCGGGATAAATTCCGCGTGGATGAAATTTACCAGGCCACTGTCATTCGGGCGGTCGCCTGGGGCGGGGAATTCTGCCATTGGCTGGACCAATTTGTGTGGCAAGGCTGTGTGCGGATCCTTGCGCAGCTTACCCTCGGCCTGGCCTGGATCAACCGGGCCATCGATGAGCTCCTCGTCAACCGCGGATTCGACCGGGTTTGCCGGCGGATTCAGGATTCGGGCGGCCGGGTGGCCAGCCTGCAGGATGGGCAGGTGCAGCATTATCTGCGGGTCATCGGGGTGGCCCTGGCGATGCTGGTGCTGTTGCTGGCTTGGGGAGGTGGCCTATGGTAAACCGCGCGGTGGTGAAAGGGGCCTGGATGGACTTGCTGAACCGGGGGAGGCACGCATGAGCATGGCCCTGACCCTCCTCACGTTGCTGCCCCTGCTGGGGGCCTTGGCGGTGGCCAGCCTGCCGGCGGGCCGCAAGGAACTGGCCCGGCGGCTGGGCCTGGGCTTCAGCCTGGCAGCCATGGGCCTGGCGATGCTGCTTTGGAACCAGTTCGACGCGGCAGCCAGTTTCAATTTTGTGGAACAGTATTCCTGGATCCCCTCCTGGAATCTGAAATACCACGTCGGCGTGGACGGCCTGGGCATGCTGATGGTGGTGCTGACCGCCCTGGTCATTCCGTTTTCCCTCGTCTCCTCGTGGCACATCGAGGATCAGCCCAAGGTCTATTTTGCGCTGGTGCTGGGTCTGGAGGCGGGGTTGTTCGGCGTCTTCACCGCCCTGAATTTTTTCCATTGGTTCATTTTTTGGGAACTGAGCCTGATCCCGGCCTATTTCCTGATCAAGCTCTGGGGCGGCACCCTGCGCACCCCGGCGGCGATGCAGTTTTTCATCTATACGATGGTGGGGAGCGTGGCCATGCTGCTGGCTTTCCAGGCCCTTTACCTTGCCACGGGCACGTTCGATTTCGCCACGCTCGCGCGCCTGGCCAAATCCGGCCAGCTTTCGCAATCCATGGCCGCCCTGGCCCAAAACCACGGCTGGAAAAACGGCCTGGGCCAGTGGATGCCCACGCTGATTTTTGGCGGTGTGTTCCTGGGGCTGGCAGTCAAGGTGCCGCTGATCCCGTTCCATACCTGGCTGCCGGCGGCCTACGCGGAGGCCCCCGCAGGCACTTCCATGATCCTGACGGGTGTGCTGTCCAAGATGGGGGTTTACGGATTCCTGCGCCTTCTGCTGCCGGTGTTCCCGCACGAGATGCAGGCGCTGCTGCCCTGGCTGCTCGGGCTCGCCGTTCTCACCATCGTGGCCTCCGCCGGGGCGGCGATGGCCCAAAAGGATCTCAAACGCGTGGTGGCTTATTCCTCCATCAACCACCTGGGGTATTGCCTGCTGGGCATTTTTGCCGCCGCCCAGGCCACCGATGCCCGCCCCTTGTGGGCCGATGAAAAAGCCGCCGCCCTCAACGGCGTGATCCTTCAGATGTTCAACCACGGCATCAGCGCCTCCGCCCTGTTTTGTTTTGTGGGCCTGATCGAGCGCCGCGCGGGCGGCCGGCGGGGCTTGGAGGACTTTGGCGGCCTGCGCCAGATCGCCCCGGTGTTCGCCGGCCTGATGGGCATCACGGTGTTCTCCTCCCTGGGCCTGCCGGGACTGAATGGGTTCATCGGTGAATTCCTCATTTTCAAAGGGGCTTTTTCCCTGGTTTCCTGGGCGGCGGTGTTGTCCGTGGCGGGCCTGCTCCTCACCGCCATCTTCCTGCTGACCCTCCTCCAGAAAGTGTTCAACGGCCCCCTGAACGAGCGCTGGTCCGGCTTCCCCGACCTCAGCCTGGGTGAGCGGGTGATGCTGGCGCCGGTGATCGCCATCATCTTCATTGTCGGGATCTACCCCCAATGCATCCTCGGGGCGATCAATTCTTCCGTAATGCAAATGGTGTCTAACTTGGCGCGATAACATGCTGGCCTGGACCATATACATATCTTTTATCGGGGCCGCCGTGCTGATGCTGGTGAATCCCCGCCACCGGTTGGTGGTGCGCGGGCTCGCGTTGGGCACCGCCGTGGCGGGTTTGCTGCTGGCCCTGCTGGGCGTGCTGGAATACCAGCGGCTGGCCGGCCTGGCCACCATCGTGGATTGCAGCTGGATCCCCGCCTTGGGCATCAAGTATTACCTGGCCGTGGACGGCCTCAGCCTCGTGCTGGTGATCCTGACCGGCCTGGCGGCGGTGACGGGTATCCTCTTCTCCTGGAACATCGAGGAGCGGGTGAACGAGTTCTTTGCCCTTTACCTGGCCTTGATTGGTGGCGTTTACGGTGTGTTTTTGAGCTTCGACTTGTTCCTGCTCTTTGTTTTTTACGAAATCGCCATCATCCCCAAGTATTTCCTGATCGCCATCTGGGGCTCCACCAACCGCCAATACGGGGCCATGAAGCTGGCGCTTTATTCGTTCGTGGGGAGCGCCATGGTGCTGGTGGGGCTGATTGCCGCCTACGTCGTCAGCGGCGCCCGCACCTTCGACCTGGTCGAGTTGGCCCGGTTCAATCCGTTCCCGGCCTCTTTCCAGCTGTGGGCTTTTCCCCTCGTGTTCTTCGGGTTTGCCATCCTGGCGGGCTTGTGGCCCTTCCATACCTGGGCGCCCACCGGCCATGTGGCCGCCCCCACGGCCGCCTCCATGCTGCTCGCGGGCGTGGTGATGAAGCTTGGTGCCTACGGCGCCATGCGGGTGGCCATGACGCTCTTTCCGCTCGGGCTCATGAAGTGGCAGCCGTTCCTCGCCTACCTGGCGGCGACCGGCATCGTTTACGGCGCCACCGTGGCCCTGGTCCAGCGGGATCTTAAATTTGTGATCGGCTATTCCAGCGTCAGCCATATGGGCTTTGTGCTGCTGGGCCTGATGACCCTCACGGAGGTGGGCCTCACCGGCGCCATCCTGCAGATGTTTTCCCACGGAATCATCGCCGGCCTGTTGTTCGCGGTGGTGGGGCGCATGGTCTACGACCGCACTCACACCCGCGAGCTGGCCCGGCTGCGCGGGATGAACCTCGGCCGCCTGATGCCGTTCACGGCTGTCGCGTTCGTCATCGCCGGGGCGGCCTCCATGGGGTTGCCGGGCTTCAGCGGGTTTGTCGCCGAATGGCAGGTGCTGGTCGGCGCCTGGCACGCCTTCCCGGGCCTGGCCGGGCTGGCCGGTCTGGGCATCATCGTGGGCGCCGCCTACACGTTGCGCGCCATCCAGCAAACCTTTTTTGGCGATCAATCCGCCGGGCCGCCGGAGGCGCCTCATGACCTGGCCCCTGTCACCTGGCCGGAAATGCTGGGGGTGTTCATCCTGCTCGGCGCCACCCTGGCGGTGGGGCTTTACCCCCGGGTGATGCTCGATTTGATTGTCCCCAGCCTTAACGCACCCTGGATGCAGGCCTTGGTGGGAGGGATCAAGCCATGATCAGCAATTACCGGGCATTATTGGCGCTGCTGGCGCCCGAGACCATCCTGGTGGTGACCGCCCTGCTCGTGCTGGTGGCCGACCTCGGCCTCCTCCGCGGGCGGGACCCGCGGCGGCGGGCCACCGTGGCGGCCATGCTGGGCGGCCTCGGCTGTTTCCTGGCGATGGCCTTCCTCCTGCAGCCGCCCGAGCCCCGCAACCTGCTGGATGGCATGTTGGTCGTCAACCCGCTGACCCAGTTGGTGAAGCAATACCTTTTGTTCATCACTTTTGGCACGCTAATCCTGGCGGTGGAAAGCCGGTGCACCTGCCACGTGGGTGAATATTTTGCCCTGCTCATCCTGGCCACCGTGGGGTTCATGTTCATGGTCAGTTCCGAAAACCTGTTGATGATCTTTGTCTCGCTGGAGCTGGCCAGCCTGTCCCTTTACATCCTCACCGCTTTCGCCCGCCAGACGCTGGCCTCGGCGGAGGCCGCCCTGAAATATTATCTCTTCGGCGGGTTGTCCGCTGCTTTCATGCTGTTCGGGATGAGCCTGCTGTATGGCCTCACCGGCGAGATCCATCTGGCAGACATCGCGGACCACACCCGCTCCCTGGGATTGGATCCCCTGCTGATCCTGGCCATGGCCATGATCGTCGTGGGGTTGGGCTTCAAGATCGCGGCGGTTCCGTTCCAGCTTTGGGCGCCCGATGTTTATCAGGGGGCGCCGGTTCCCTCCGCCGCCTTGATCGCCTCCGGCTCCAAAGTCGCCAGTTTCTTCCTCCTGGCCAAGGTCGCCATGGTGGGCTTTTCCGGCTTGGAAGGGAGTGGCGGCTGGGGCCAGTTCCAGGCCGGTTGGGTGCCGCTCCTGGCGGTCCTCGCCGCCTTTTCCATCATCCTCGGCAACCTGGCCGCCCTGGCTCAGCAAAGTCTCAAGCGGCTCCTCGCTTATTCCGCCATCGCGCATGCCGGTTACATGCTCACCGGTGTGGTGGCGGGCGGGGAATCCGGTTTGGTTTCCTTGCTCTATTACGTCCTCACCTACGCCCTTACCGCGGTGGGCGCCTTCGGAGTTGTGGACGTGGTCGAAGCCCAGGCGGGGGACGACCGCTTGTCCAGCTTCGCCGGGTTGAGCCGCCGGGCACCCCTGATGTCTTTCTGCCTGCTCGTGTTCCTGCTTTCGCTGGCGGGCATACCCCCGCTGGCCGGGTTCTTCGGCAAGTTCTACATGTTTTCAGCCGCCGCGGGCGCGGGTCAGCACCAGTTGGGCATGCTCTGGCTGGTGATCCTCGCCATCGCCATGAGCGCCGTGTCCCTTTATTATTACCTGCAGGTGCTCAAGCAGGTTTATGTCAGCGCGCCCGCCCCGGCCGCCGGCCGCCTGGTTATTCCGCTACCGGTTCAGGTCGTCATCGCCTGCCTGGCCTTGAGCGTCATCATTCTGGGCTGCTTTCCCAACCTCCTGGCGGGCAAGCTCCTCCTCGCGTTCCACGGCGGGCATTAATTAAAGATCTGCAGCTTCCCGGAATAATCCACTGGCAACGGCAGTGACTTGAGGAAGCTCTCCGAGGAGCCGAAGTTGAATTGGCCGATGAACCGGTAATTCACCGGATCCTTGGCGCGCAATACCTGGAGCACCGTGGTGCCCATTTCCAGGAAGTTCAAAGTCAGGGGAATCTTTACCTCGCCCCCTTGCTTCGCGTCGAGCTGGATCGGATTCCCATTTTGACCGTTGATCCAGGAACGCTGGTTGACCTGGAAATCATAAGTGAACTGGTTCAGCAGGAGCGCAAAAGCGTTGGGATTGGCCACCTGGATCGTCAATTCCAGGTTCGCCTTGGTCAGGCCCATGTCCTTGATCTTCAACCCGCCCACCTTGACCTCGGGAATGCGCAGCACCGGCAGTTCCCCGGAATATTTGAGCGGCAGATCCACATTGCCCAGCACCGGCAGGGCGAAGGTCAGCGTGGTGGCGATGGAAAATCCGAAACGGTCCTGCTTGGCCACTTTGGCAATCGTTTGCCAGAGATTGGCCGGATTGACCGTGACCGGGATGGTGACCGGCTGTTCGCTGTTCGCCGCCACCTGCACCCCCTGGTTTTGATTGCCGCTCAAGAGGGAGTTGCCCTCCACTGCGAAATCATAGGCCAGCCGGCTGAGGTTCACTCCCACCGCGTTGGGATTCTTGACCTTCAAATCCACCAGCAGGCCCACTTGCTGAAGATCCAGCTTGTCCAGGCGCACCCCGGTGATCTCCGCCTGGGGATTCTGGACGCGCACATATTCCTCGAGGGTGGCGCAGCCGCTTGACAAAAACACCGCGAATCCGGAAAGCAAACCACGGGTGACGTTCATATATTGGCTTGAGCGCATGGTGCCATTATAAGCGATTTTCCAGCTCCCGGCAACTTTTTGCAGCGACCCCATGCGGAGCGTTTCAGTGGGCGATCGGCTGGCCAACCCCGCCGCTGGCGGGCAGCGGATGGCCAGGCGCACGACTGGGGATCCCGGAAGGCGGAGGGGGACGAAAAAAAGGGATAAACCACTGTTCCGGAGGAAAAGGAATGCAAAGCGGAGCAGGGGCGCCGCGGGGTCTCGGCGGCTGCCCGCCACGGTGCGCTCAGGCCATAGAAGGATTCGCCTGCCCGGTTCAGGCAGAGCGCTCAGGTTGCTGTGCGCAAGCCCCCCCTGGCGCCTGGCTTTTGAGCCCGTCGTGCCGGCTGGGCATCCTCGCCAAAGCGGATATTTATCCCACGGGGGTAAAATTAAAATTCCACCGCCGGCATCCTTCCTGGTTACCGCTTCGCCGGGGAGAGCTTGATGGTCCAGGCGTGGGCACCGGGCGGTTGGGTGCGCGCGGCGGCGGGGATGGCGATGACGCCCCCTTCGCCGGGCGGCAGCACGCCGTGGCCCAGCAGCTCCACGCGGCCGGCTTTGGCGAGGAGTTCCACCGGGATCGCAACCGTTGCGGGCAGGCCCGCGCCATCGTTCCTGGCGAGCACAATGGCATAGACGGTGCCGTCGCGTTGGCCGGTGAACACGCAGTCGCCCCGTTCATAAGGCGGGACCGGGCGGGTGGCATAAATGGCCTCGCCGTTGAGCCGGAGCCAGGTGCCGATCTCCTTGAGCCGGGCATACACCACGGGATCAAATTCCCCCGTGGCGTCGGGGCCGATCCCCACCAGGTAATTGCCGTTGCGGGCCACGATGCGGCAGAGGTTGCGGATCAAGGTGCCGGCGCTTTTGAAATCGTCATTGGGCTTGTACGGCCAGGCGGTGCCCATCGTCATGCAGGTTTCCCACGGGTAAGGCAGGAAGTGATCCGGGATCTCCCCTTCGGGCGTCACGTAATTCTCGTTGATCCCGCGCACGGTGCGGTCCACCACGATCAGGCCTGGCTGGTGGGTGCGGGCCAGGGCGGCCAGGCCGTCCATATCGATATCCGCCCCGGGCGGGCGCACGCTGCCGCCGTCGAGCCAGAGCACCTCCTGCGGGCCATAGCCGGACATGAGCTCGGCGATCTGTTGCCAGGTGAAATCCTTGAACCGGGCCCACTGGGCGGGGCTTTGGCGGGTGTCGTAGTTGGGACCCTGGCCGCTGCCTGGACCCAGTTCCGGCTTCCAATAATCCGGGCTGTGCCAGTCCGATTTGGAGAAGTAAATGCCGGTGATCAACCCCCGCTCGCGGAACGCCGCGCTGATCTGTTTGATGGTGTCGGCCCGGGGATCGGCATGGAAAGGGCACCGCTCGCCAGTGATCTTGTAATCCGTGGTGGCGGTGTCCCACATGCAGAAGCCGTCGTGGTGCTTGGCCATGCTCAGCACATATTTCACGCCGGCATCGCGCGCCGCATCGGCCCACTTGCCGGGCGTGAACCGGACCGGGTTGAAGGTAGTGGCGAGGTTTTCATACTCCTTCACGTAGGCACGGTCATCCAGCTTGGCGTAGCGCTCCGGGCGTTGGTTCCACGGGTGGCGGGTGGTCACCAGGCTCCAGGATTCCACGATGCCCCACTGGCTGTAAGTGCCCCAGGTGATGAGCAGGCCCAGCTTTTGATCCTGCCAGTTGGCCAGCTTCTTCAGCACCAGCGGATCCTTCGGCGGCGTCCATTCCTTGCTGGCGGTGAAGGCGCCATAAATGCCGGTTCCCTCCGCAGTCCCCTCCGCCATCACGGATTGGGCACAGCAGATGGCCATTAAAATCAGGATGTGTTTCATATGTGTTCGAGGCGGGGAGTATGAGGCAAATGCCGCCCCGGGTCAAAGGAATCGCTCCGCGAAGGAATTCGCCGCGGAGGAGGAATCAGCCGCGCCGCAGGCAGTGGACCGCCGGAACGGGAAGGGGTGGGTGGGCCGCCACGGCCGGCCGGCGTGGCAATCCCCGCTAAAAGGGAATCCGGATCCAGGGTGCCACCAAGCGCCCCAGCAGATCCAGGGCGCCGAGCAGCCAAAACAGCGCGGCTACGCCGGCCAAAACGGCCACGCCGCGATCCACCCAATTCTGGTTCCGCTGCAACTGGAGCCGGAGCCACCAAAACCCGGGCGCCAGCGCGAACAGGATCGCGAGCCCGGATCGCCAAGGGTGATTGGGCACGGGGACAATCACCAGCCGGGGAAGGCCAAAAAAGAGGAGTAGATTCAACGCCACGGTGGCGGTGGCGGAAGTCTTCCACCGCGGCTCGCCCATCCATCGGCGAAAAGGACCGGATCGGATCATGGGGTGAGCGTTCTAATGGCCATCCAGCACCGGGGCCAGGTGGCCCGATGGATTCAGCGGCGGCGGCAGGTTTTCCAAACGCAGCCTCATAAGGTGGAGTATAACCAGCCAGCCAAAAATCTAAAAGGACGAATGGGACGAATGGAGCGTATTTTTCCGATTCCGTGCCATGGCGCGCGCGCCTGCGCCGGGTGGGCAAAACAGTTTCGAGCCGGTGATTTAACTTGCAGGCACTACCGATTCAACCCTGGCTTTCGCCGCTCCACCAAGCGGTGGATATTTCATCGGTCAAAGGCGGCTTCTCCTGGCGGTCGAACCGCAGGAAAAACGCCGCAAAGGAGATCCCCGCAACGCGCCAGCATGGAAGCCACAAAACCGACCTTCCTATCCGGCGCCCAAATTACCGGCGCGCTGGATCACTGGCCGTTCTTGATGTTTTCCAGCTCGGCCCAGCGCGCATAAAGGCGGTCCAAAGCCTGCCTGGCGGCGTCCAACTCGGCGACCAAGGCGGCGGTGCGCGGGCCGTTCTGCTGCTGGTGGAAATCCGGGCTGGAGAAAAGGGCTTCCAGGCGGGCCACAGTGGCCTCCTCGGCCTCGATCAGAGGCTCGATTTTCTCCAGCTCGCGGGCTTCGTTCCAAGTCAGCTTGCGGGGGCGGCCGGTTTTGGCGGCAGCCGGGCCGGCGTTTTTCTCGGCCGCGGCCGGTTTGCGGATTTCGGGCACGGGCTGGGCCGCGGCGGCGCGGGCTTTTTTCTCCAGGTAATAATCGTAATCGCCCACGCTGTGGACGACGCGGCCTCCGCCCTCGAACACCAGCAGACCGGTGCACACCCGGTTGAGGAAGTAGCGGTCGTGGCTCACCACGAGCACGCAACCGGTGAAGGCCAGCAGGGTTTCCTCCAGCACGCGCAAGGTGGGCAGATCCAGGTCGTTGGTGGGCTCGTCCATCACCAGGAAATTGCCGCCATTTTTCAGGATGCGGGCCAGCAGCAGCCGGCTGCGTTCGCCGCCGGAGAGGTATTTGACCTTCGAGCTGATGCGCTCGTCCGAGAACAGGAACCGTTTCAGGTAGGAACGCAGGGAGATCCGGCCATCGCCGAAAATGACAAATTCCGAGCCATCGGCGATTTCCTGCAGGACGGTGTTTTCCTCGTTCAGCTGGCAGCGGCCTTGATCGACGTAGTTGAACTGGGTGAGGGTGCCCACCTTGAGGCTCCCCTCAGTGGGCGCCAGCTGGCCCAGGATCAGCTTCAACAGGGTGGTTTTGCCCGAGCCGTTGGGGCCGGCCACGCCGATCCGCGAGCCGGCCTCGAAACGGAAGGAGAGGTTGCTGATGATGGGGCGGTCGCCGAACTTGAGGCCGGCATTGATCAGCTCCACCACGCGGCTGGCCAGCGGCGGCGGCGGGGGGATCAGCATATCCACCTCCAGCACCGGCTCCGGCGGCGCCTGGCCGGCGATCTCGTAAAAATTGTCGAGCCGGCTCTTGGATTTGGTGGTGCGGGCCTGGGGGCCGCGGCGTACCCATTCCAGTTCGCGGCGCAGGAAGCCTTGGCGCTTTTGCTCGTTCACCTCGGCGATGGCCTGGCGCGTGGCGCTGGCCTCCAGGTAGTCCGAGTAGTTGCCGGTGTAGCGGGTGAAGACGCCGCCATCCAGTTCCACGATATCCGAGGTGACCTGGTCCAGGAAGTGCCGGTCGTGGGTGACCAATATGAACGCCTGCCGGTAGCGCTGGAGGAATTCCACCGCCCATTCGATCGATTCCGGGTCCAGGTGGTTCGTGGGCTCATCCAGGATCAGCAGGTCCGGGTGCGAGATGATCGCCCGGCACAAGGCAATCCGCCGCTGCTCCCCGCCGGAAAGCGTATGGATCGACAGGGCGCCATCCGGCACTTTCAGGTGGGACATCGCCGTTTGGATCCGGTTTTCCAGGTTCCAACCGTCCAGGAAGTGGATGCGTTCCTCCAAGGCATCGTGCTGCTTGGAATCCGGCGGCAGCGCCTCGAATTCCCGGACCAGGTCCAGGATCCACTGCGCCCCGGACCGGACGTTTTCGTAAACCGTCAGCGCGGGGTTCAGCGCGAAATCCTGGGGCAGGCAGCCGACGATCAAGTCCTTCGCCCGCAGCACCTGGCCGGTGTCGGGCGTCAATTCCCCGGTCAGGACTTTCAGGAAGGTCGATTTCCCCGAGCCGTTCCGGCCCACCAAACCGAGGTGGTCTGAATCGCCTATGGTCAGGCAGGCATGATCCAGGATCACCCGTTCATTGAACCGGACGACGATCTCGAGCGCGTTGACGATATATCCATCACCCATGAGCCATCCATTCTCAGGGACGAGGGTCCGGCTGTCAAATTCCCTCCCCGGATCCTTTCCGGCGCACCGCCCGGGAGGCGCTGATTTTAATTCACAATGGGTGGGTTTGGCTTTAAGCTGGGCCGATGCAAACTCAAATATCCATGCCCAAGCCGTCGGTTTCCCTGAACCAGACGCTCTCTATTTTCATCTGGCTGCTGCTCCTCAATACCGCCGGCCTGGCGGCTCAAGGCGAATGGGTATCGCTTTTCAACGGCAAAGACCTGGAGGGCTGGCGCCAGATCAACGGCAAGGCCAGGTACGAGGTTAAGGACGGGACCATCCTGGGAATCTCGGTGCCGGACAGCCCCAATTCCTTCCTCTGCACCACCAAGGATTATGCCGATTTCGAGCTGGAATTCGAGGTCAAGGTGGACAAGGAGCTGAACTCGGGCGTGCAGATCCGCAGCCACAGCCGGCCGGATTACCAGAATGGCCGGGTGCATGGCTACCAAGTGGAGATCGCCGTGGGCGGGTTCTCGGGCGGCATCTACGATGAATCCCGCCGGAATAAATTCCTCAACGCCGGACAGCCTGCCGGGGAGATTCTCGCCTTGCTGAAGGAAAACGCCTGGAACCAATACCGGGTCCTCTGCCAGGGCAGCCATATCCAAACCTGGGTCAACGGCAAACAGGTCACCGATCTGAAGGATGATCTGACTGCCAGCGGTTTCATCGGCCTGCAAGTGCACGGGGTGGGCGGCCGCGTGGATCCGCTACAGGTGCAATGGCGCCATTTGCGCTTGCGCGAGCTGAAGCCCTAATTACCGGGCCGGGCTTTTCCGGGGCTTTTGGCGGCCATGGGTGATGGGGAGCGCTGGTTTTGCAGCCGGCTGGCGGTGGGCTGTTCCTCTCCGAAGAACACGAGTTTTTCGCTGGCCTTCCGTGATTCGTATTCCCAAAGTAATCAGGGTGTTTTTTTAAAAGACATTTTTAAACGAATCCTGTACCTTCCCGCCGACAATTTTTGACAGCTATGGTGCTTAGTGGTTCCGGTCAAAGGAGTGAACAGGGACAGTTCGCAGCCAGGGGGGGGGATCAGCCCAACTTGAGCCTGGGGGCTGGCCCGGGTATTCCATCGCGCTTCAAGGAGGCGGGTTGGGCCTGGTTTTGGGCCCTGGCCGGCTTGCCTCGGCAGCCGTTTCGCCACTTGCCGATGGGTAAAAGAGTTGCTTGCGGCGCCCAGCTCGTCCGGCCCAAAAATTTGCGGCGCAATCGCTTTCATCCCAAACGCCGGGACACGGCCCAGCCCGCGCCAGGCCCGTTCCAATCCTCTTTCCCGAGTTCAGTTGGATGACCTATGAAACCGCAAAGGATATTGATCGTCGAAGATGAAATGGTGGTGGCTTTGGACTTGGAACAACGGCTGGCCGCCATGGGCTACCCGCAGGTCAGCCAGGTCAAGACCGGCCGGGCGGCCGTGGAGGTGGCCCGGCAGGAAAATCCCAGCCTCATCCTGATGGATATCCACATGCCGGGGGATTTGGACGGCATCCAAGCCGCCCTGGAAATTCGCCAGCAGCAGGATATACCGGTCATTTTCATGACCGCCTATGGGGATGACGACACCGTGCGGCGGGCGCGGATCGCTGATCCCTACGGCTATTTGATCAAGCCCATCAACGACCAGGAATTGCAGGCCGCCATCGACATGAGCCTGAGCAAGCACCAGATGGAGCAGCGGTTGCGCTGGAGCGAGGAGCAATTTCGCACGGTTGTGGAGGCCGCGCCGGATGCCATTTTCATCCAGGTGCGGGAACAATTCGCTTATCTCAATCCCATGGCCGCCCGCTTGTTTGGGGGGCCGGAGGAAAGCGGTTTGCTGGAGAAACCGGTGGCCGATTATTTCCACGCCTCCTGCCGGGAAGCCGTCGGCGAACTGATCCGCGAGGTGGCGTCCGGTAAACGGTCCCGGCCGCCACTGGAGGGGAAAATTGTGCGGCGCGACGGGCTGGATTTGGAGGTGGAGATCTCGGCGGTGCCCTTCACCCATCGGCAGCACCCGGGAGCCTTGGTTTTTGCCCGGGACATCTCCCAGCGCAAGCGGGGCGAAGCCGTGATGGAGGTCCGCCTGCGCCTGCTGGAGCTGGCGGATACCAAAACCATGGAGGAGCTGCTGCGGGCCACCCTGGACGAAGCGGAAGCTTTGACCCGCAGCCAGGTGGGCTTTTACCATTTCCTCGAGGCGGATCAATCTACCGTGACCCGGCAGGCCTGGTCCACCAACACCGCCCGGGTGCTTTCGCTGGCCGGCGGTTCCGGGGGACGGCATCCGGTGGATCCCGCGGGGGCCTGGCAGGAATGCGTCAAGGAGCGCCGGCCGGTTGTGCGCAACGATTTTGCTTCCCTGCCAAATCCCGGGCAGTCGTCGCCGGGCGGCGTCAGGCTCACGCGGGAGCTGGCGGTGCCCGTCATCCGCGGGGGCAAGGTGGCCGCCGTGCTCGGCTTGGGCAACAAACCGGCCGGCTATGTGCAGGTGGATATCGAGGCGGTGATGGCGCTGGCCGACCTGGCTTGGGACATCGCTTCGCGCAAACGCGCCGAAGAGGCCCACCGCGCCAGCGAGGAGCGCTTCCGGGATTTCACCTTCACCCTGGCGGACTGCGCCTGGGAGGTGGATGCCGGGGGCCGGTTCACCTACGTGTCCGACAGCGTCGGGCGCGTGCTGGGCCGCGAAGTGCACGAGTTCCTGGGCCGGACCCCGTTTGAATTCATGCCGCCCGCCGAAGCCCGGCGGGTGGGGCAGATCTTTGACGAACTGGTGGCCCGCAAGGCGCCATTCACCGACCTGGAAAACAGCATGTACCACCGGGACGGCACCACCCGGAGCCTGCTGACCACCGCGGTGCCAGTCCTGGATCCACATGGCAACTTGCTGGGCTACCGGGGGACCGACAAGGATATCACCGAGCGTAAAAGGCTGGAAAGCCAGCTGCGGGAAGCCCAAAAGCTGGAGGCAGTGGGCCAATTGGCGGGGGGCGTGGCGCACGATTTCAACAATCTGCTTTCGGCCACGATGATGCATCTGAGCCTGCTGCAGGAGAATCACAGCCTGGATGAGGATACCCGGCAGGCCTTGAAGGAATTGGAGATGGAATCCAAACGCGCCTCCAACCTGACCCGCCAGTTGCTCATGTTCAGCCGCCGGTCGGTCCTGGAAATCCAGGTGATGGACCTGAACAAGGTGGTGGCCAACCTGGTCAAGATGCTCGGGCGGTTGATCGGCGAGAACATTTCCCTCAAGTTCCTCCCTTGCCCGGAAATCGCCGCCGTGGAGGGGGATGTCGGCATGATGGAGCAGGTTTTGATGAACCTGGTCGTCAATGCGCGCGACGCCATGCCCCGCGGGGGCCGCTTGATGATCAGCACCAGTTTGGTGGATCTGGGGCCGGAGTCCAGCCCAGCCCATCCGGGGCGCCGGCCGGGCCGGTTTGTCCGTTTATCGGTCACGGATACCGGCTGCGGCATGGACGAGGCCACACTCAAGCGCATCTTCGAGCCGTTTTTCACCACCAAGGAAGCCGGGGTGGGTACGGGATTGGGATTGGCCATCGTCCACGGGATTGTGGCGCAGCACCAGGGCTGGGTGGAAGTTGAAAGCCAGGTGGGGGCTGGCACCGCGTTCCGGGTCTTTTTCAACACCTCCGCATCGGCGGTGGCGGGCGCGGTGGAGGCGCCAAAACCAAAAGCCAGCCGGGGGCACGAAACCATCCTGTTGGTCGAAGATGATGATATTGTGCGGGAGATTGCCCAGCGGTGCCTGGAAGCGTTTGGCTACCGTGTCCTGAGCGCCGCCAATGGCCGGGAGGCGATGGTTTCCTGGCAAAAACACCGGCAGGACATCGCCCTGCTCTTCACGGACATGGTGCTGCCGGAGGGCATGACCGGCCTGGAACTGGCGGAAAAGCTGCGGGCGGAAAACCCCGCCTTAAAAGTCATCGTCTGCAGCGGCTATAGTTCGGAGAAACTCAAGCGCGGCATCGCGGCGGCCACCGGAGTGGTTTACCTGGCCAAACCGTTCCAAGCCGAGGTGTTGATCCAGATCGTCCGGGAATCCCTGGACCGGAATAGCTGATTACCGGCGGCGGAAAAAGCCAGGCCGGAGAGCGTTCCGCCTTTCCCTGCCCGCGTACACAGGAAACGGCTGCCTGGCGGGCAGCCGTTTCCGTGCGGGATGATGAAACTTCAGCTTACTCCCCGGCGCCGTGGCAGGTGACGCAATCCGGATCCTTGCCTTCAGAGGCGGAATCCGGATGGGCGAAGGCCAATCCCTTCGGATTGAGCTTGCCGAGTTCCTCACCGGCTCCTTGGGCCAGGATCAGGTGGCAGGAATTGCAGTCGCTGGCTTCGATCTTTTTCTTGCCATCCTCGGTTTTGTGCTTGCCGTCGTGGCAGCGGAAGCAGCCCGGCCAGTTTTTGTGGCCGATATTGTTGGGATAGCGGCGCCAATCGGCCTTCATTTCCGGGAAGATGCTGTTGGTGAACGATCCCTGGGTTTCCATGATGGCCGCCGCGACCAGTTTGGCATCCGCCTTGGGATAGGCTTTCTTCAAGCTGGAGTCGATGTAAGCCAGACCTTCAGCCTCGGTGGCGTTGGTATGGCTCAAGATGGCCACCAGGTTGGATTTGATGAAAGGCAGGGTGGAATCAATCTTCTTGAGGGACAAGGCCAGATCGGCGGAGTCGCTGGCGGACCGGAATTGGTGTGCCGGGCGGTTATGGCAGTCCATGCAATCCATGGTGCGGACATGGGATTTGGCCGGGTCATCCTTGAAATCCGAGGTCTTGTAAACGGTTTGCTCGCCCTTGGTATTGGTGAACCGCACCCAGGGAATGACCTGGCGGTCGGTTTTGGTGGCGATGTATTCCACCTTGTTGCCCAGATTCATGTGCCAATGGATGCCGCCCACCGGGCCATGAGTGGCATCGCCACCACCCACCTTCAGCACCAAGCGCGCCGTGTAGGCGGTATTGGTTTCGTCGCTCAGGAACCGGGTGAAAGTCCGCTCCACATCCCCGTAGTATTTCTTGGGCCAGTGGCAGCGTTCGCAGGTATCCTGGGCCGGGCTCAGGTTGTGCGGCGTTTCAATAGGCCGGGGAAAACTGCTCAGCAGGGTATTCTTGAGCTGCGTGACGCCGTTCAGCTTGGCTTTGACGAAGGAAACCGCTCCCGGCCCCACATGGCACTGCGTGCAGCCCACCCGGGCATGGGGGGAAACCAGGTAGGTGGTATACTCCGGCTTCATGGGCACATGGCAGGTTTGCCCGCAGAAGGCCACCGACTCCGCAAAATGGAAGGAATGGTAGCTGCCCAAGGCGCTCACCAGCAGGAATACCATGGCGCACATCGCAAAAACCACAAAGTTGCGGCGGTGATCCGGACGGGTAAAATCGATGCTGAGCAGCAAGGGGGATACCCCCTTGGCCTGCTTGACCAGCCGCCGATGGCTAAACAGCCAGCCGCCGATCATCATGAATACCCCGAGCGCCAGGAAGGATGGGGCCACCACAAAGGTCAGCACGCCCAGATAGGGATTGGACTCCTTGGCGAAGACGTCCATCGTGAACAGCATCGCAAACGAGAACAGGCTGCCCAGCGATAATACCATCCCGAGCAGGCTGATCCAATTCCGGAACGGCGAAAACCGCGGCTTTTCGTTTTTTATTTCATTGCTCATAAAGTCAAATCTCTCCCGCCCGGCAACCACCTGGGACCCAACGGCTGCAAAGGACGTCTTTGCTCCCCGTTGTGGGATGTGAATATAGGAATCCTGGCGGGCGCACACTCCACCATTCTTGCCCTTGTTCCATCCTATTTTGCCCGTTTGGACGGGATGGGAAGCCCGTCCATCAGGCCGCCGGGCAGGTCCAGCGGCGCACCGAGCTGGCCGCCCGGTTCACTCATTCCGCAGGGCGGCGAGCAGCGGACGGTGGAGCGCCACCCGCACCACCGCCCAGGTCCACAGCAGCCCGTGGCTCACCACCGCCGCCAGCAAAATGAGCAAGGGGACATACGGCAAACCCCCGCCGGGTGACCGGAGGGCCGGCAGCACAGCCGCGGCCGCGGACAAAGTGCCCACGCCCAGGCCGCCGAGCAACAGGTACGAATGCTCCCAGAGGACCAGGCGGCTGATGGCCCGCACCCGGAAGCCCATGGCCACCATCAAGGCCAGCTCGGAGCGCCGTTCATGGACGTTGCGCAGGACCACCAGCGCCACCCCCACGCTGCCCAGGACCAAGCCCAAGCCGCCCAGCAGCTGGAAGGTCGATAGGTAGGTATTCTGCACGGCGTTGAAGGCGTCCAACCGGCGGCTGGCGGAGGTGACTTCCATGCCCACATCCCGGAAGGCCCGGGTGAGGGTGGCGGACACCGGGGCGGCCTGGGCGGGCGGGGTGTCCACCAGGAAAAACCGGCAGCCGGTTTCCGAGGGGAATAGCTGGATGAAATCCGTTTCCGCCATCACCAGGCACCCCTGGAGAATGGAATTGGCCAGGGCCGCCACGATCCGGGCCTGGAAGGGGCGTCCGCGCTCGTCGAGGAAAGTCAGGAGGTCGCCCACGCTGCGGCCCATGGCCCATTTGATGGAAGCGGCGTCGCCGATGACCGGCACCGGCTCTCCCGGGCCGGCCCGGGAGAGCAGCCGCCAGGGCTGGTCCGCGGGCAGGCCCCTGGCCACGGTGGCGAACGAAAACGCGCCGCGGGATTGCAGGGCCTCGGGCGGTACCCCCAGGAAGCGGGGCACCTGGGCCCGGTTCAGGTTGAGGCAGCTGGCATCATCACCCTCGCGCACGCGGCATTGAACGGCGGAGCCGCCGGCCAGGGCGGTGGCGTCGAGCCCGTAAAACTCAAGCCCGGCCGGGGTGTTCAAATCGTGGACCACCGGCAGGCTGGTTTCGGCCACCAGCGCGAAACCGCCGGTGCCGGAGCGGCGTTGGTCTGCCTGGCGGGAGGCGTCCAGGCGGTTGACGCTTACGGCCACGATCAAAAAACTGCCGCAGGCCAGCAAGCCCAGGGTGGCCAGGCTGCGCTGGCGCCGGCGGGCGGCGTTCCGCAGGGCGATACCCGCCAGCCCCGGGTGGGCCGCGCCATCGGCGGTGGCCTGGGCGGTGAGCAGCAGGCCCGCCAGGGCGAGGCCCCCCGCCAGGAACAGCGCGCCGGCCAGGAAAAACACCGGGGCCGCGTAATCGGTGCCCAGGGCGCCCGCCCCCATCACCAGGGAGCCGCCCACCAGCGCGAAGGTGGCCAGGAGCATTTCCGGGGAGGTTTTTTGCCGGAGGGGCGGCCCGGCGGGCTCCAGTTCTGCCCCGCGGGCGATCAGCTCCTGCACCGGGCGTTGGAATTGTTTCCGCAGGGTCCACCAGGCGGACGCCCAGGCCACGGCTGCGCCAGCCGCGGCGCCCGCCAGCAGCGTGGGGTACGCGGCATGGTAAAAGAGCGATGGGGTGCCGACGGCGCTTTGCCACAAATGGGTGAGCCCGTAGATCATCGCCCGGCCGTAAAGGCAGCCCGCCGGCACGCCCAGGAGCGACCCCAGCCCCACCAGCACCCCGGCCTCCAGGAGGAACAGCCGCCGCACGCGCCCCGGCGTGAAGCCCAGCGCCAGCAGCGTGCCGGCCTCGGCCAGCCGTTGCTCCACTCCGAATTGGAACAACAAACCCATCAGGATCAGGGCCGCCAGAACCAGGAAAAAGCTGAAGCCGAGGAACAGCTGGCCGAAATCCTGCCCTTGCGTCGCGGCCGCCGCCGCCATCTCCCGCACCGGCTGCATGACCATCCCCACCCCGGCCGGGCGGATGGATTCCCGCACGCGCGCCTCGATCCGGCTCGTGGCTTCCGCCCCGGCCGGGAACCGCACCGCGGTCAAATTCCCAAACCGGTTGCTCCAAAGCTGCTGGCCGGTTCCCAGCGTGATGAACGCCTTGGGGGTGCCGCGGTAATCCTGCCAGTATTTTTCGTCCTTCGCCCGGATGCGGTCGAGCTTGATGGGAAACCCGGCGTCCCAATCCCGGCAGTGGTCGGCTTTGGCCAGGCCCGGGTAATCCGGCATGAGCTGGCGGTCCGCCAGGGGGTCGGTCATGGGGATCACGCCCCGGATCGTGAAGGTGTGCTGACGCTCCTCCAGCTGGCGGCGGCTGCCCACCACGAAGTAAGCCAGGCTCAGGGAATCCCCCGGCTTGGCGGATAAATCCTCCGCCAGCCATTGGCTCACCAGGATTTCGTGGTCCGCCAGGCCGCCGGGATAAGCCCCGGGCGGCAGGGCCGATACGATGGAATAGGGGGTGCTCTGGCTCCCGCAGCGCAGCTCGTTGACAAAATAGGTGAGGATACCCCGGGCCTGGGGCATCTCCAAAACCGCGTTCGCCACCGGCGCTTCCAGGAATACCCGGCTGGTCCGCAACTCGGTTTCCCCGGTGGCCGGCAGGGTCCGCAGCTCCAGCTGGGCATCCGCCAGCTGCCAGGCCTGGTGCAAGGCTTCCGCCACGCGGTTGGTGGCGATGGCCTGGCCGGGTTCAGCCCCCACCAGTAGTAAATTCGCCCGGCCGGGCAACTCCAGCCGGGCCTGCAGATGGGCCAGCGATACAAACGCATTACCGGGAGCCACCTGGTTCGCCTGCAGGCTGAAGCGCCCGAACTGGTCGTCGCGCAAAACGGCGCCCACGGTGAGCCGCAGCGCGGTCGAGGCGTCTTCCTGGGGCGAGATCGGCGCCTCGCGGGAAAGGAGGCTGGGCTTGGGCGTCCGCAGCAGGAGGGTGCCGCCCGGCTGGAGGCCCAGCTGGCCAGCCAGACGTTCATTCACCAGCACGGTGTTCGTGTCCAGATCCGCGAAGCTGGCCGGGTGACCGGCCAATTTCCAGAAATCGGGAGGGATGCCCAAAAGCTGGACATGGTTGGCCCGGGCCGTGGCTTCGGCAGTGGTGGCGGTGGCGGGCAGCTGCAGGGCCGCCACGACGGGCAAATTGAGGCGGGCCGCCAGCTCATCGGCCAGCGCGGCCCGGAAAAACCGTTCGTTCCCCGCCATGGCAAAAGCCACGCGGCCGAGCCGGTCGTCGGCGAACCGGCGGAGGCTGGCCCGCACGGAATCGCCCACCACCAGGGCCCCGGCGAGGATGGTGCTGGCCAGCGCGGCCCCCAGGACCACCCCGGCGTGGGTGCGGGCATAAAACACCAGGCTGCGAAAAACCAAATCCCTGGCTTTCATGGTTGCGCGGGGTGTAACTGGCCGTCGACGAGCTCGAGGATGCGCCCCATCCGCTGGGCGAGCTCCAGAGCGTGGGTGATCAGGATGAGCGTCACCCCCTCCTCCTGGTTCAGTTCCAACAGCAACTGCGCCAGGTTTTGGGCTCCGGCACGATCCAGAGAGCCGGTCGGTTCATCGGCCAGCAGCAGTTTGGGGCTGTTGATGAGCGCCCGGACCACCGCCGCGCGCTGCCGCTCCCCGCCGGAAAGCTGGCCGGGCCGGTGATTGGCCCGGTCCTTCAAGCCAACCCGGGCCAGCAGGCGGGTGGCCCGGTGTTCAGCCGGTTCGACCGGTTTATGCCCGGGGCAGGCCAGGGTGGGGAGCAGCACATTTTCCCACAAAGTGCACTGGGGCAGCAGCAGGTGGCTCTGGAAGATGAATCCGATCTCACGGCTGCGAAAATCCGCCAGGGCCAGCTCATCCAATCCAGCCAGGTTCCGGCCATGGAACAGTACTTCGCCCGAGGTGGGATGGTCGAGGGCGCCCACCAGGTTGAGCAAGGTGCTTTTGCCCGAGCCGGAGGGACCCACAATGGCGATCGATTCGCCGGCCGCGATGCCCAGGGTGATCCCCCGCAAAACTGCCAAAGGTTTTCCCTCTTCCCCAGCCGGGTAGGCCTTGGCCAGGTTCCTCAACTCTAATAATAATGGTTGCGCCGCCATGCCGGGTTTATAACGCCAACCCGGGGTTGAGTAAATAGCGGGGACAACCATCCGCGGGTTTGGGGAGGGGAACGGGAAGATTTTACCCACTGGGCCGCAGTGGGATGGATAAAAAAATCCGGGTTTGGAATCCCGGCCGTGAGCCGTGGCCAGACCCCAAACCCGGATCAACCCAACTAACTATGAACTCAAAATGCGGGACGCTCGCTGTGCCGGGCCGGCGCCGCCTGGTCGAGATCAAACCGGTTGGCCACCGTTTCCGCCATGCAGCTGGCTCCGAAATCGGGGGTTATGCAGCCAAACATCCGGCGGCGGCTGGGCTTCAGCGAAATGGAGCGGCAGCCGGAAATCCGCCATTGGGAAAACGCGGATCGTTCCGCCACCGCGGCGGTCAGGCTGGCCAATTCAACCACGCCTATTCCTTTCGCCGGATCCGGACGAACCGCCATCTCGTTGTCGATTGATGTTGTTTGCATAGCCATCAATCATGAGATGAGCAGGAAGGGTGCCAGACCGGGCTGGTTTGCGTTTTTAATTCCAGTCTGGCATCCATCGGCGGCGCGCAGGAATTCCCAGTCCCCCCCCCGACAATCCTGACGCCCGCCGGGTTTTGCCGCTTAGCGCAATTTCAGCGCCAGTTCCGCCACGCGCTGGCCCAAGGCTTCGGCGGTCAGTTTGTCCGATTCGTTGGGGGCCACCTCAGGTGGTTCCTGGCCGGCCTGGCCCATGACCCCCAGGAAACTGCCCAAGCGGTTCCGGTGCTGGGCATCGCTGTAAGGCACCACGTTGTTGCCCACCCACACCATGCCGTGTTGGGCGGCAAAAAGGCTCAAATAAAGGAGCGTGTTTAGCTTGTCCCCGCTCGGGCTGCCCGAAATCGTGATGCCGGCCGCCACCTTGCCGTCCCATTTCCGGCCAAACCAGCGTTCGGCCGAGGCATCCATGAAGCATTTGAATTGGGCCGCCACGTTGCCCATGTAGGTGGGCGATCCAAAAATAATGGCATCGCTGGCGTCCAGCGTCTCCATCACGCCCGCATTCTGGTACCGCCCTTCCTGGATGTCCTTGCCTTGGATGGCCAGCAGGTTGACTTGGATGCCCGCCACGGAACCCGCGCCCTTGGCTGCGGCTTCCGCCATTTTGGCGGTATGCCCGCCCGCTGAAAAATAGATAATGGAAACAGTCTTCATGTTTTTCGATTTTTTCCCGGTTTAGTTCGCGACCTGGCCCGACCGGAACCAGGCGATGATTTTCCCGCCCACCCGGACCAGTCCCCGCCGAGCGGCCGGCTCAGTTTCGAGCCTGCCGCCGCTACTTTGCGGCAGCAAAGGTAGCATATCTGGCGGCGTTCCGCAAACTTGGTCGCCCGGTCAAACCACGAATGGCCCGGGAAAACCATGCCCCCGGTTTTCAGTGGCAACCAGGCGCCGAGGCCGGTTGCGGGTGCTTTGCATAGGATGGCATTCCCCGCCAGTGGGGCGAGGGGATCCATGGCGGGCGGGGCGGGCAACTGCTGCCAACACGGCAGCGATCCACCTCCAGCGCCACTCCGCGGCAGGAGGCGTCCCGCCGCTCCCAACCGTGGATTCAAGCCCATGGCTGCCCTCAATGTTCGCTGCGCGAACCAACGGAATCCTGCGCCGCCTTGGTATTTCACCGGTCCCTCCGCCCCATGTTTATACGGGGCCTGGGTGCCCTGGCGTGGCCAATTCATTCCCGCTGGGAATCCTGAAGGGATTCCGGGAGCGTAAACACGGGAAGGGCCGCCCCGGGTGCCCAAGGGAAAATGGCAACCGTCAAACTACTTCGACGGGGCACTTGGGGATGGATTGCAGGAAGGCGGCGCCGTATTTCTTGGTGAGGATGCGGTTATCCAGCACCACGATGATGCCCTGGTCGGTCTTCGTGCGGATGAGCCGCCCGACGCCCTGGCGGAATTTAAGGATGGCCTCCGGGAGGGAGTAATCGCCAAAGGCGTTGCCGCCGGCGGCTTCGATCTGTTCCAGACGCGCCTCCACCAGGGGGTGGTCGGGCACGGCGAAGGGCAGCCGGGTGATGATCACGTTGGAGAGGGCTTCGCCGGGTACATCGACGCCCTGCCAGAAGCTGTCCGTGCCGAACAGGATGGAATCGACGTTTTCCTTGAATTTTTCCAGCATCACGGAGCGGGGCGTGCCGGTGTTCTGGATGAAACACTCCAGGCCCAGATCGTCGAAAAACGGCTGCAGCTCCTCGCCAAGCTGTTGCATGAGCTTGGAATTGGTGAAGAGCACGAAGGCTTTCCCATGCGTCTGCCGGATGAAGTGCTGGATCCAGTGGACCAGGGCGTCGTGGTAGCCCGGGTCGCGGGGATCGGGCATTTTGCCGGCCACGTAAAGCTTCATCTGCCGCTCATAATCAAATGGGGAACCGACCTGGAGGGCGGGCACCTGCTCGGCGCCGAGGCGCCGGGCGGCATATTCCAGGCCTTGGGCGGGGGCGGTCCGCCGGCCGGGAGCGGGGGCGGCCTGGAAATCCTGCGTGGCCAGGGTGGCGCTGGTGAGGATCACGGAGGTATTCGCCCCGAAGAGCCGCTCCCGCAGGAAAGGCCCCACCTGCGCGGGGGCGGAGTTGAGGGTGATGATGGGCCGGGTCCGGCTGCGCCCGGAGCGCTCGATCCAATAGACGTGGTCCTCGGGATCCTGGCTGATGAAACTGGCGATCTCCTCCCGCAGTTCGGCCAGGCGCCGGTTGGCCTCCTGGAGTTCCTCGCCGGTGGCCTTGTCCTCGGTCTGGCGGATCAGGTTGCTGATATTTTCCCGCAGCCGCTGGATCGGGAGCGTGAGCGTGTCGGCGACGAAATCCGGCCGCCGGATGCGAAGTTCCGTCCAGGCGCGCCCGGCGCCCGCGGCGGTGGCCGGGGTGGAGGAGTGGGTTTCCAGGAACAGCTGCCCGGCCGCCTCCTCCACGGCGGTGAAAAAGCGGTCGTTCTCCTCGAGCAATTCGGCCACGCGCGTCACGGTTTGGCCGGCGTGCAGCTGGGCCAGGAGGCCTTTCTGGGTGTGGGGATTCCACAGGCGCTGGAGGGCGTAGCGGATCTGGCCATTGGAAACGCTCAGGCCCACGTGCCGGGCGGCCACGGTTTCCAGGGTGTGGGCTTCGTCGAACACCACGAAATCGTTCTTGAACAGCACCCCGCCATCGGGCGGATCCTCCACCGAAGCCATGGTCAGAAAAAACAGGGTATGGTTCAGCACCAGCACATCCGCCGCGAGGAACCGGCTGCGCGCCCGCTGGTAAAAACAGATGCCGTGGTCCTTGGCGAAATCCGACTGCCCCCCGCAGAGCTTGGGGGAGCAGAGGCCGCGCTCCGAGCAGACCTCCTGCCAGATTTTCTCGCCCGGCTCGAGGTCGAAATCGGACCGCGTGCCATCCTCGGTGCGCAGCGCCCATTCATGGATCCGGCGCAGCTCCTCCTGCTCCGGAGTGGTGAACAGTCCTTGGGCCTGGTGGATGGCCCGCTCCAGCCGGCGGGTGCACAGGTAGTTCTGGCGGCCCTTGAGCATGGTGTATTTAAAGGACATGGGCAGCGCCTGCGCCAGCATGGGCAGATCCTTCTGGATCAGCTGTTCCTGGAGGTTGATGGTGTGGGTGGAAACGATGCACTTCTTGCGGCTCGCCAGGGCGTAGTGGATGGCGGGGATGAGGTAGGCCAGGCTTTTGCCCACGCCGGTGCCGCCCTCCACCAGCAGCGATTGCCCGCTTTCCAGGGCGTGGGCCACCGCCACCGCCATGCGTTGCTGCTGCGGACGGTATTCGAAGTTCGCGGATTTCGAGAGCAGCCCGCTGGGGGAGAAAATGGCCTCCACCAGGGGGCCCAATCCAGCCGGGGAATCGGCGGGCTGATTTTCCAAAAGGCTGATCATGGGGTCAGCGGCGCCCGGAGATTTCCACCGATTGGCGCAATTTGGCCACCCGCCCCTCGGGCAGCACGCCGCGCCAGGCCAGGTTGGCGTAAACCACCGCCCCCCGACCCAGGATGGTGCCGGGATTCAGGACGGCGTTGCAGCCCACCTCGGCCCGGTCGCCCAGCAGCGCGCCGAATTTGCGCAGGCCGGTATCGTAGCGCCGGCCCTCGTACTCCACGGATACCTGGCCCGGCAGGAGCTTCACGTTGGAGATCTTCACCCCGGCGCCCAGGTGTGCCCGGTGGCCCAGGATCGAATCGCCCACGTAGTTGAAGTGCGGCACCTGGCATTCGTTGAACAGGAGGGCGTTCTTGAGTTCGCTGGCATTGCCCACCACGCAGCCGTCGCCCAGGATCACATCCTCCCGCAGGTAGGCGTTGTGGCGGATTTCGCAATGGCTGCCGATGATGGCCGGCCCCTTGATCATGGCGCCCTCCTCGATCACCGTGCCTTCCCCCACCCAAACCAGTTCCCCCAACCAGGCGCGGCCCAGCAACCGCCCGTGGAAAGCGGGGCGGCAGTGGGTGGCCAGGTAACTTTTGATCCGGGGCAGCGCCTGCCACGCAAACTCGCAGCCCTCAAACAGGGCGGCGTGCGCCGTCTGGCCCAAATCGAACAAATCCTGCGGCCTGAACATGCCCGCAGTTTGTGGCAAAGACCGCCATTCGGCAACCCATTTCCCGTGCCCGGCCGCATCCGCCAGCGGGGAACGCCCCCGGAATTGAATTGTCTTCGGGGGGCGATCCGGGCCAGAATGGCCGCCAGCACGCTTATGAATACAACTATCACGCCAACTATCGCGCGCCACCCGGGGCGCCACCCCGGTTTTTGGATGTTTTTGTTGCTTGGCCTCGCCAGCCTGCCCCCGGCCGACATCACCCAGGCGGTGGCCGCCCAGGCCGGCCCCGGCGTGGAGGAAACGGAATTCGGGCGGACCGCCAGCGGCCAGGCCGTGCAGCTGTTCACCCTGCGCAATGCCCGGGGCATGGTGGTCAAGGTGGCCAGCCTGGGGGCCATCATCACCGAAATCCGCGTTCCGGACCGGGACGGCCGCCTGGCCAGCGTGGTCCTGGGCGCGGACCGCCTGGCGCCTTATCTGCAGGGGCACCCGGCAGCGGCGGCGGTGATCGGCCGGTTCGCCAACCGCATTGCCCAGGCCCGGTTCAAGCTGGATGGCGTGGAGTACCGGCTCGCGGCCAACAACGCGCCGAACCATATCCATGGTGGCAACCAGAATTTCAGCGGCAAAGTCTGGCGGGGCCAGGCGCTGCCCCAGGCGGACCATCCGGCCGCCGTCCGGCTCTCTTATTTCAGCCCGGACGGGGAGGAAGGCTATCCCGGGAACCTGGAGGTGAGCGTCACCTATACCTTGACTGCCGACAACGAGCTGCGCCTGGATTACCAGGCCCGGACCGACAAAGCCACCGTCGTAAACCTGACCAACCATGCCTATTTCAACCTGGCCGGGTCGGGAGACGCCCTGGGCCATGAACTCTGGCTGGCGGCGGACCGCTACACCCCGGCGGACGCCCAGTTGATCCCCACCGGCGAAATCGCCAGCGTCCAAGGCACCCCGCTCGATTTCACCCAGCCCGCCTTGATCGGCGCGCGCATCGCCCAGCTCAAGCCGAAGCCGGGTGGCTACGACCACAATTACGTCCTGCCGGGCGGCGGCCAAACGCCCCGCCTTTTCGCCCGGGCCTATGATCCGGGCAGCGGACGCGTGATGGAAGCCTACACCACCGAGCCGGGCGTGCAGCTCTATACGGCGAACCACGTCCGCAACTTCTCCGGCGTCGACGGAGCGGTGTTTGGCGCCCACGCCGGATTTTGCCTGGAGACGCAGCATTTTCCGGATTCCCCCAATAAACCGGGGTTTCCCTCACCAGTCCTGCGGCCTGGCCAAAACTTCAAGAGCACCACCCTCTTCAAGTTCAGCACCCGGCCCAAGCCCTGAGGTCCCCGTTAGCGGTTCTGACGGAGCCTCGTGGGGCGACCTGGGCGTGGACTTCACCATCAAAGGTGGGACCATGATTGACGAGGCTGGGGGGGTGCTGGAACGGCGGCGCCACCCCGCGCCGCGGATGGCGGCGATACGGATCCACCATGAACGGCGTACTTTCCACAGCCAAAGGAACTTATGTGGTGCTGGCCCGCCTGGCGGAGGCGCGGCGCCTGGCGATTGGTCGCCTGGGCACATTCGATCTGATCCCCGGGTATTACGCCTATGTGGGGAGCGCCCACGGCAGCGGCGGGCTGCGCGCCCGGCTGGACCATCACGTGGGATCCACTGCCAAACCGTTCTGGCACATTGACTACCTGCTGCAGTGGGCGCAGCCGGTGGAGCTATGGCATGCGGCCTCGAGCCGCAAGCTGGAGCAGGATTGGGCGGAGTTGCTGGCCGGCTGCCGAACCTTCCGGCAGCCCATCCCGCGCTTCGGCGCGTCCGATTGCCCGCCGAACCGGGCCAGCCACTTGTTTTACGCCCGGCGGCGGCCCTCCTTCCGGTGGTTCCGGCAGAAAATCACGGCGGAATTCGCGTCCGGATTGGAGGTCCGGCAGGTGGTCCTGGAAGCGGAGGCGAACGATCCTCATTGAAATGGCGGCCTTTTACCTTTAGAACGGAGCGCAAATGGCTGCGAAACCAAACAAGGAAAACCAAATGAACGTTAATGAACCACGCAATCGGCTGATCGGTGGCCTGCCCAAGGTGGGCATCCGGCCCACCATAGATGGGCGGCGCAAAGGGGTGCGCGAGTCGCTTGAGAAACAGACCATGGACATGGCCCGCCAAGTGGCGGAGATGATCACGCGGAACCTGCGCCATGCCTGCGGTTTGCCGGTGGAGTGCGTGCTGGCAGACACGTGCATCGGGGGCGTGGCGGAAGCCGCCATGGCGGCGGAGAAATTCCGGCGGGAAGGGGTGGGGGTGTCGCTGACGGTGACGCCGTGCTGGTGTTACGGCTCGGAAACGATGGACATGGAATTGGGCACCCCCAAGGCGATCTGGGGGTTCAACGGCACCGAGCGCCCCGGGGCGGTATACCTGGCGGCGGTGAACTCGGCGCACAGCCAGAAAGGCCTGCCGGCGTTCACCATTTACGGGCGGGATGTGCAGGATGCCGGCTCGCAGACGATTCCGGCGGATGTGGAAACCAAGCTGCTCCGGTTCGTCAAGGCCGGCCTGGCGGCGGCCACCATGCGGGGCAAATCCTATTTATCGGTGGGCGGTGTTTCCATGGGTATCGCCGGCTCCATCGTGAACCAGGATTTCTTCGAGGATTTCCTCGGGATGCGCGTGGAAGCGGTGGACATGTGCGATCTGGTCCGGCGCGTGGAGGAAGCCATCCTGGACGGCCAGGAATTGAAGCAGGCCATGACTTGGGTGCGCAAGCACTGCAAAATCGGGAAGGATTATAACGAGAAAAGCCAGCAGCGGGACGCCCAGCGCCGGGATTGGGAATGGGAGTTCGTGGTGAAAATGACCATGATTGTGCGGGATATGATGGTGGGCAATCCCCGGTTGGCCGAGTTGGGCTTCGGCGAAGAGGCTTTGGGCCACAACGCCATCCTGGCCGGATTCCAGGGCCAGCGCCATTGGACGGACCATTTCCCCAACGGCGATTTCCTCGAGGCCATGCTCAATTCCAGCTTCGACTGGAGCGGCATCCGGCAGCCTTACCTGGTGGCCACCGAAAACGACTGCCTCAACGGGGTGAGCATGCTGTTCGGCCATTTGCTGACCGGCACGGCCCAGATTTTTGCCGACGTGCGCACTTATTGGAGCCCGGAGGCCATCAAACGGGTGACCGGGCAGAAGCTGACGGGCGCCGCGGCGGGCGGGCTGATCCACCTCATCAATTCCGGGGCGGCGGCGCTGGATGGTTGCGGCTGCCAGAAGAAAAATGGCAAGCCAGCCCTGAAGCCCTTCTGGGAAATCACCCCCGAGGAAGCCGCCCAATGCCTGGCGGCCACCACCTGGCCCCCGGCCATTTACGAGTATTTCCGCGGCGGCGGGTATTCCTCCTCCTTCGGCACGCGCGCCAACCTGCCGGCGACCATGTCGCGGCTCAACCTGGTCAAAGGCATCGGCCCGGTGCTGCAGGTGGCCGAAGGCCAGTTCGTGGATATCCCGGAAAAAGTTTACTCCCGCCTGGAGGAGCGGACCAATCCCACCTGGCCGACGCATTGGTTTGTGCCCAACCTGACAGGCCAGGGCTGTTTCCGCGATGTGTATTCGGTCATGAACGCCTGGGGCGCCAACCACGGCGCCATTTGCTACGGCCACGTCGGGGCGGACCTGATCACGCTGGCTTCGATGCTGCGGATCCCGGTGTTCATGCACAATGTTCCCGCCGAGGAGGTTTTTCGGCCGGCGGCCTGGAATGCGTTTGGCACGGCGGACTCCGAGGGCGCCGATCAGCGTGCGTGCGCCAATTTCGGCCCGCTTTATCGGAAAATCTAACGGTCCGGGCAGTTTAGGTCTTCAGGGGGAACGGGCGGTCACTTCGCCTTTTCCCCCGTTTTTTTCCTGCCAGCCAGTTCCTGGTGCGGGCCGGGGGGGGCCTGGCCTCAGCTCCAAACCCCGGCGATTTTGGCCTGGCAGTGGCGGCAGGCTCCATTTTCCAGCTGGAAGCCGCTGATGGCATACCCTTCGCGCTGGATAATGGCCCGGCCGCAGCCGGGGCAAAAAGTGGTTTCGGCGTCCGGTATTTCGCGGACATTCCCCAAGTAAACGTAGCGCAAGCCGGCCGCCCGGGCGGCCTGGCGGGCTTTCTCCAGGGTGGCCAGGGGCGTGGGTGGCAGATTCGTCAGCTGATGCTGGGGGGCAAAACGGGAAAAGTGGATGGGCTGATCGGGTCCGAGGTGGTCCACGATCCAGCTGCTCATGCGTTTGATCTGGTCCAGGTGGTCGGTGTAGGAAGGCACCACGAGGTTGATGATCTCAAACCATATCCCCATGGCTTTGAGCAGCTTCAGGGTGTCGAGGATGGGCTGGAGCCGGCCCGAATTAAGTTTCCGGTAGGTCGCTTCGTCGAAACCTTTGAGATCCACATGGGCGGCGTCCACCCAACGGCCGATATCCCGCAGGGCGCGCTCCGTGATGGAACCGCAAGTGACCAGCACGTTCCTGAGCTTTTGCCGTCGCGCCGCCTGGCACGAATCCAGGGCATATTCAAAATAGGCGGTGGGCTCGGAATAGGTGTAGGAAATGGAGGGGCACTGCAAGGCCGCCGCCACCGCCGCCAGGTCGTCGGGGAACAGGCTCAAGCGATTCATCTCCGCCCGGGAAATGACCTCCGGCAAGGGGGGGCGGAGCCTTAATTCCGGCCCCGTGGGATCCTTGGTTTCCTCCGGTTTTTTCTGGGAGATCTCCCAATTCTGGCAGTTGAGGCACCGGAACACGCACCCGGAGGTGGCCAGGGAAAAGGTCCGGCTGCCGGGCAGGAAATGGAAGAGCGGCTTTTTCTCGATGGGGTCG
>CAIMWS010000443.1 GCA_903845125.1 uncultured Verrucomicrobiota bacterium | reverse complement strand
CCCCCCAGAGAGGTAAATTCACCACCGATTAAAATCTTCCCATCGGTTTGAACCGCCAGTGTGCCAACAGGTTTATTAACCGCTGAATTGAAAGTGGTATCGACGCTTCCATCGGGATTCAACCGTCCAATTCCATTGCGAGGCAATCCACCAAGAACACTGAAGTTGCCGCCAACCAAAATCTTTCCGTCAGGTTGAATCACCAGCGCGCGAACACCTTGACCCGATTGCTGGGTAATAGTACCACTCACTCCCGGATTGAAAGTGTCATCTACACGGCCATTTGAGTTGAGCCGGCCAAGATGAGGTCGGGCCAATCCACCCAAGGAGCTAAACTCCCCGGCTACTAATATCTTGCCATCGGATTGAACGGCAATTTTTTTAATAAAGTTACCAATGTTATCCGTCCCAGATTCAAATGAAAGATCCACCCTGCCATCGGGATTCAACCGGCCGATGAATTTACGACTCAGTCCGCCGAGGGTGGTGAAATTCCCACCGACCAGAATCTTCCCATCGGATTGAAGCGCGACGATGAATACTGCATTATCGGTGCCTGGATTGAAAGCGGTATCGACACTTCCATCAGGATTCAACCGGCCAATAAAATTGACCCCCATAACACCCGGACGACCCAGGTTTTTAAAATCACCGACAGCCAAAATCTTGCCATCGTTTTGGACCGCCATATCCAAAATCGAGTTATCAGCATAGGTGTCAAATTCCAATTCCTGTGCCGTTGAATTACCGGCCATAACCGTCAAAAAAAAGGCCACAAAAAACAGCCCATAGGTTCCCAAGCCTTGGGATAAGGATTGGCGTGGATGGTTCGCTGAAAATGGCGGTCGTTGGGGTGTGGATGGATTGGGCTTGCTGAAACGCAAAAAACCAGGCCGCTGCGTATTTATTCTGTCCGTTTGCATAAACCTTCCAAATTCCGTTGACGAGGTTTAGAATATACCAGTATGTAATGAATATCAATATATATTTCGCGCCCGAAAATATTTTAAACAGCCGGACCCCCAAACACTCGTCAGCTTGGATGCTGAAGCAACCGCCAGCATGGATCAATGGCTGCGCTTCAAACCGGGTGCATCCACTTCGCCCGTCGGTTTCATCATTTCCGCGGTTTTCGGCCGAAAACATTGGTCTTCCATTGGTGCCGGTTCTTTGGTATATGAATCGGTGCAATCTGGACCTATTGGAAGCGCCATGAATGAAAATTAGGGACGGGAATGTGCTGCCATCGGCAGGGGTAATGCAAACGGCCCAGCGCAGATCGTTCTGGGGCCCGTCCATGCCTATCATCATCGTCCTTTGGTTTTTCAGCGGACCCATTTGGGACGGCCTGACCGCCGCCCCGGCAGCGA
Organism: uncultured Verrucomicrobiota bacterium; assembly: GCA_903845125.1. Classification (GTDB taxonomy): domain Bacteria; phylum Verrucomicrobiota; class Verrucomicrobiia; order Limisphaerales; family UBA1319; genus CAIMWS01. The sequence continues at coordinate 4,302 of CAIMWS010000443.1, read as the reverse complement.
ACGAGATCAAGGTCAACAATCTCATACTTTCTGTCGAAGGCCAGGTCGAGGTGTCCCTGGCTGGCACAGGAGAATGGAAACCCGCCCGCGCCGGTTTGCTCCTGAATTACGGGGACCGGGTGCGAACCGGCGCCAATAGCCGGGCGCTCATCCAACACGAATCACGGATCTTGTTCCGGCTGGGCGCCTTAACCCTGGTGGCGATCCGCCCAAAACCGGGCGGTGAAGCCAACGCCACGCTGGACTTGAACAAAGGGATGCTTTATTTCCTGGGCCGCGACAAGCCAGATGCCTTGGAATTGCGCACCCCGGTGGTCACCGCCGCCATTCGGGGAACTGAGTTTCATATCCAGGTGGAGGAGGGAGGTCAGACCAAGCTGACCCTGTTTGAAGGTTTTGTGGATCTGATCAATCCCCAAGGGCGGATCGACCTGGGCAGCGGGGAGCAAGGCACGGTCCAGGCAGGCCTGCCACCGTGCAAGACCGCCTTCATCTCTGCCATCAACCTCATTCAATGGACGCTTTATTACCCCGGCGTGCTCTGGCTGGACGACCTGGATTTGGAGGCTGCGGAGCGAATGGATTTGTCCCAATCCCTGGCGGCCTTCCAGGCAGGTGATTTGCCGCAAGCGCTGGCGATGTATCCGGCGGGAAGGCGGCCGGTTTCAGAAGGTGAGAAAACTTATTTTGCGGCGCTGTTGCTGACGGCTGGCCAGGTGGCGGAGGCGGAGAATACGCTGGCGGGAATTGACTCCGCGCCAGCCCGGGCACTACGAATCCTGATGGCAGCCGTCAAATTTGAGGCCACCGACACCAAAATCCCAGGCCGCGGGACGGCCTCGGAATGGCTGGCGATTTCCTATTACCACCAGTCGCGCTCCCAATTGGAGGCGGCTTTGAAGGCGGTCAGCAAAGCGTTGGAACACGCTCCGGATTTTGGCTTCGCCCACGCCCGAAGGGCGGAGCTGGAATTCAGTTGCGGCCGGATCAAAACCGCGGAGCGGGCCGTGGACCGGGCGTTGCAAGTGGCGCCGCGCAACGCCCAGGCGATGGCGTTGAAGGGATTTCTTCTCAGCGCCCATCGGCAGTCCGGCGCGGCCAGTGCCTGGTTCAGCCGGGCCATTGAATTGGATAGCGCCCTGGGCAATGCCTGGCTGGGGCGTGGCCTGTGTAAAATCCGTATGGGAGACATCCGCGGCGGGCGCGAAGAGGTGCAGACGGCGGCCGCCCTGGAGCCGAACCGGGCGCTGTTGCGCAGCTACCTGGGCAAAGCCTTTAACGAAGAGCGGGAGAATCGACTTGGCATCAACGAATTGGCGCTGGCGAAAAAACTGGACGCCAACGACCCCACCCCCTGGCTTTATTCAGCTTTGCTGGCCCGGCAGGAAAACCGGATCAATGCCGCGGTGCGCGACCTCGAAAAATCGCAGGCACTGAACGACAACCGGAGCGTTTACCGCTCACGCCTGCTGTTGGATCAGGACCGCGCAGTGCGGAGCGCCAACCTGGCGGCCATCTACCGGGATGCGGGCCTGGACGAGGTGAGCGCACGCGAAGCTGCCCTGGCCGCCAGCATCGATTATGCAAATTACTCGGCCCACTTGTTCCTCGCCAGCAGCTATGCCAACCATCGTGATGCGCTGCAAGGCAATCTGCGCTATGAAACGCCCACCCTGAATGAACTCCTGCTGGCCAATCTGCTGGCGCCTCCGGGTGTGGGAATGCTCTCCCAAAGCGTGTCGCAGCAGGAATATTCCCGGCTCTTTGACCAGAACCACCTGGGATTTTATTCCGGCACCGAATATTCCAGCGGGGGGGATTGGCGGCAAGCCACCTCCCAATATGGCGCCATCGACGGCAGCAGTTACGCCTTGGACCAGGTCTATGAGGACCGGCATGGCCAACGCCCCAACGCTGATTTCCACCAAAATTACCTATCGGGAGGAATCAAGCAGCAGTTGTCGGCGCAGGATAGCATCATGCTCCAAGGAATACTGAGCCAATCCCATGCGGGCGACCTGACCCAGTATTATGATCCCGGGCTGGCGCTCCTGGATTTGCGCGCCAAGGAAAGCCAGGAGCCAACCATGCTGGCCGGTTACCATAGGGAATGGTCGCCTGGAAACCACACCTTGATTTCGGCCGGCCGCATCATCGACACCCTGGAATACGCTCATTCGAGCTACGATGAACTGTTGCTTTTTAAAAACCAGGCTGGCCAGGTAATTGGCCTGCCCAAACCTCAGCAGACTGGTGGAACACCCTACCCGGTCCCGCCCATGGCCACCATCCGCTATGCCGATGACATCAACCTTTACACCGCGGAAATCCAACAGGTGATCCAAGCCGAGCCGCTTAATTTGGTTATTGGTTCCCGTTACCAGGATGGAACCATGGATATCTCCAGTGGTCTGGGTCAAAGCACCCGCACCCGGCTTGGCAATGCCAGCTATTACCTTCCCAAAAACATCCCCTGGGCGGTTTACTATACGAATCCACCGGTGAGCGAAAGTTACTCCCTGGCGATGCAACGGTTCAGTGCTTATGGGTATGGCAGTTGGCAGGTGGCGAAACCGCTGCAACTGACGGCGGGTGTGGCCTACGACTTGCTGGATTACCCGGAAAACCATTTGTGGCCGCCTTTATCCAATCTTCAGGAATCCCAGGACCAAGTTTCGCCCAAAGCCGGCTTGATCTGGACGCCTTGGAAACTGGCCACCCTCCGGGGGACTTACACCCGCTCCTTGGGCGGCGTGAGTATTGACCAAAGTTTCCGGCTGGAGCCATCTTTAGTCGGCGGATTTAATCAGTCGTACCGCAGCCTGATTCCCGAGTCAGTGACCTCTCCCACGCCGGGCACTGGCTTTGAGACTTTCAATCTGGGATTCGATCAGAAATTTCCCTCGGGTACCTATTTGGGCATTGAAGCTGAAAGGCTGGAATCGCAAGCCGAGCGGACCATTGGCGGCTTCGAGGTTCGGACCATGGCAACCCCGGCGGTTTCCTCCTTTCTCGAAAGTCTCGACTACCAGGAAACCAACTTGCGCGTCAGCGCCGACCAATTGCTCGGCGAATATTGGACGGCGGGAATCCAGTATCGGCTAAGCGGTGCCGAATTGGACGAGGTCTATCCGCAAATTCCGGCCACCGTCAATCCTGATGCCAATACCAACCGCGAAGCGGAATTGCACCAGGTGATCCTGAAAACCGTGTTCAATCACTCCAGTGGATTTTTCGCCCAGGCGGAAGCGGTATGGAGCCTCCAACAGAATCGTGGATTCCAAGCCAACCTCATGCCGGGCGACGATTTCTGGCAGGAAAATCTCCATATAGGTTACCGCTTTCCCAGGAGGACGGCGGAAATCCGGCTGGGTTTGTTGAATCTGTCGGACCAGGATTATCGTTTGAATCCGCTGAACCTGCACGCGGATTTGCCCCGGGGGCGCACCTTCACCGCCAGCCTGAAATTCAACTTTTAGGATCCCATGGCTGGAGACGACCACCCATTGCGAAGCGGCTGGAAATACTTTGGCGCGGCACTGACCACGTTAGCCAGCCTGGTATTTTACCTATTTCCGGAATTGGTTCCGATCAGCGGAAAACTGGAGCAAATGAGTTACGACCTGCCGTTTTTTCTCCGCCGCACCCGGGCGGTGGACGAAGCGGCCATCATTTACCTGGACGCATTATCGCATGAAGAAATGAAACAACCGTTCTCGCAACCGTGGGACCGGGCCATCCATGCCAACCTGTTGGATCTGCTAAAGACCAATCATTCACGGGCCGTGGTATTCGATATCCTCTTTGAAGAACCGTTCACCAACAAACCCGATGCGGACGAACAGTTTGCCCGGGCCATAGCCAACCATGGGAAAGTGATCCTGGCCGCGGAAAACCAGTTCAACCGGTCGGTGCCAGGATTGCCCGCCTGCAAGGTGGTTTTACCTTATCATAAATTTGCCAAGGCGGCCGCCGGCTGGGGCAACGTGCAGTTGCCTTGCGGCCCGGATTATGCGGTCAGAAAACAATTCCCGGTCCTGCTGGACCTGCCCGGATATCGGGAATTTCCCACGCTGGCCTGGCAAACCGCCGAGGCAGTACAAGCGCCAGCCACCCGCGATCCCAAAGCCAAGTTTACACCGCGCTGGCTGAATTATTATGGGCCGCCCGGCGCGATTCCCAGCGTCCCCTATTTCCTGAACTTCATACCGGGAGCGGTGCCGGCGGATTTTTTCAGCAACAAGGTGGTGTTTGTCGGGGCCCGGCAGTCGGCCGATTATAGCGGCAAAGGCAAGGACGAAT
>CAIMWS010000442.1 GCA_903845125.1 uncultured Verrucomicrobiota bacterium | reverse complement strand
GCCTCCTGGCAGCTCATTGGAAACTGCTACTTGGAAAGAAAAAAGCACCGCTTCCTCTGTAGCATCAGTGGCTCAGTTTATCTGAGCAGAGGTGGGTCAATTTAAGTGAGCCCTATTGCACTTCCGGATGTTTTTCACGGGATGCAGCCATCAAAGGCGTGTAACGCACATTATTCCCTCTGTTAACATCAGCGCCCTTGCCGAGTAGATACTTGGCAATCTCCACCTGCCCCTTAAACGACGCTGCAAAAAGAGCTGTTGCGCCATTATCGTTCCTGTACTCAATGTCCCAACCCGCAGCAATCAGTTCCTTGACCTTTCCCAAATCGCCGAGAGCCGAAGCACGGTGCAGACGCAATTTGTCTTTCGTATCCATTCGTCCGTTAGTCGGAGACAGCGTAAGAATCCAACAATGCATTGTCAATTTTCGAGGTCCTAACGGTCGGGTGGGTGGCCAGGGCCTTATCCTTGGCTGTGCTCTGCCAGCGATATTTGGTAGTGCCGGTCTGGAGCGTGATGATTGCTGGTTTATGTTCTGCTTAAGGTGGAAAATCTTATTTTATCCAAAAGGGACCATTTCGATCATCCCTGGTCCCTTTTGACCGTCCGCTGACAGTAATGGCCGCATCATGTTTTAAATCCATATCCCATGGGATTGAGAAGACGTTTTAACAGAACCTGGCCTAACGGGTTCTGGTGGTGGTCAACAAATTCCAGACCGGGTAACATACTATGATGGCTAAAAATCGTCCGCTGCTGCATGATGGCTGGGATGATGGATTAGCATGACAACCTCTTTTGAGCTGGTCGCATCAACGATGGCCTAAGCACTCTCAAAATATCGCCGTCTTTCTTATTTAGGCTTAATCGTCACAACCACCCGCTGGTACCTGGACAAGGTTGGTTGCCTCTTGTCGGTGACCTTCAATATAAAATGAGCTGTTTCCTCCTTTTCAACTTCGGGGGCTTTTATATAAATCCCGCGGGTGTTCTCGGCGGAGTCAATGGCGATCAATTTTTGATAAGAACCAGCCTCTGGGTAATGAAACCACAAAAAGCTTAAGCTATCACCATCTGGATCCGTGCTTGCACTGGCGTCCAGCCCAAAACCTGCTCCCGATCTTACCGTAATTGCATTAGCATGAGTTAATACCGGAACCGGCGCGTGGTTGGCCTCTGCATAAGGTTTGGTGCACCAGTCCATCCTGGCCGCAAAATCATTCTGAAACTCGTCCCGCCAACGCCACAGGGAGACCTTGTTGTCACGGAAGGTTCTTTGACCCAATTTTACCGCCCGCCCATATTCGCCGCCCACATACGGCGTATAGCCATCCACCGCATCGGACCAAATCGCCCGCGGCTCGGCTTCATGCGGAACCCCTGAATTCCCTTTTTTGAGGGTGGCGATATCGGGGGTATAAAATTCGTACCGGCCACCCCAACCGCCCCACTCGGGATGCTCCGGCACACTGAGGCCATTAGGTATCAACCCCAGCCAAGAAGGGGTATCCCCCTCCATGCCGTAAGCCACATCCGGATACGCAGCCCCGAGTGGTCCGTGATTCTGTTGGATATTCCACGCCAGCCAATCATTACTGATCTTCTCATTGTTAACACCTTCGATAACGGTATTGATGGCACTCCAAGTTGCGCTGCCGTAATGATCACCAGGACTGACAATGTAAAACAGCGTCGGGAAATTCTTCCTGATCCAGTGACCGCTGTCGTCTTGATCCGAGATGGTATAAACCCGCAGCTTCGACACGAGCTTTCTCATCTCGGCCTCGGGCTTCGTCTTTTCGATTTTATACAACGCCTGGGCTAGGGTATTGACGCCACCCCATACCGATATCCATAACGGACGATCATCCATTCGTTCCAAAGCCTGAATAATCAAGCCTGAACCTTCTGAATCGTGGCCCTCGCCTACACCCTTCATCCCATATTTCGAAGTGCCCGGCTTCACTTTTCCCAAAAGCATTTCAGCCTCAGGAAAACCGGGCGCATGGAGGTTGAGGTTGGGCTGCACCTTCCCATAAGCCCGCACAATCCTTCGGATCGATTCCGGGGCCACACTCGTCTGCTTCCAGATCGACGTGGTGGCAATTAGTCCCTCAATATCAATTTCGTTCGAATACAACATCAGCCGAACCATGGACTGCGTGTCATCCGGTTCGGCTTCAATATCCGTCAGCACAATCAAGCGGTTTTTAGGGATTTCAAGCGCACGCAATGGCTCGGGAGACAAAATCACGGTCAGGAGCAACAAGGAGAGGCGGAGTTGAAGAATTCTCATGTTTGATCGATGAATGGTTGGTCGATGGTTTCTACCGTGCTTAATGGTCGAGTGCCTGCATATCCCGATCGAAGTTGACTCCGTCGAAGGGAACAACAATCACCTTGCTGCCGTGAGTGTCGTTGCCGCGTTCCTGTTCTTTTGGGACATCCAGTACGGCGAAAGTGAAGTGACTCACGTGTCCGTTTTCCAGGAGCACCCCGGGACGCTCGATCTTTTCCCAATGATTTACGACTGCATTGGTATAACGCAAGAAGTCCCGGGTGGGATCATAGGCCAGGCCCCTGAATTTCCATTCATTGACACCGTCGCGGGAGGTGAGGTGATAAGCTTTGCGGGCACTCCAACTGTTCACCACGATGTGATACAGACCGCTGCTGTACCAAACCACCGGATCCTCTAGGTTGCGCAATGGGAGACCAGTGACTTTTGGGTAAATGCTCGGACCTTGCACGAGGTAAGGCCCGAGAATGCCTTCCTTGCTGATCCAGATGGCTCCTGAACGGGCCACAATCATGAATCCGCCATCCGGGCGCACCATCACACTCACGTTGGACATGCGCGCCGCGCGGCTGAACTCATTGGTGCTGACTTTGATGGCGCCCAGGTGTTCCCAAGGGCCATCAAGCGATTTGGACACAAATACATCGCCGGGCCTGGTTTCACTGACAACCACCGCGTAACGCTTATCCGGAAGGACGAGCGCCGTGACGTTATGGCCTTTGCCTCCCAGGTTGTCCGGCCAGCAGAGGCCTTTGTCCAGGTAAGGACCCATAACTTGATCGCTGATGGCATGCACTGCCAGCGAACCCCACCATCCTTCGTGGCCTTTGGCCTGGTCCCATCGGCTGGCGAAGAGATGGTATTTACCATCCGTCCCTTTAATGATTTGCCCATCCCAGTAACACCACTGTTTCATCGAAGCATCTTCCAGGCCGTTCTGCGGATCGCGCGGGAACACTCCGGGTGCGCCCCACACATTGGACACCAATGGGCTTTGGATGGGCATGGGCAGGAAATAGTCAATGAGTGTTTTCTCGGCGGCCGGGGCGGAGAGAACACCGCCGGAAAAAACCACGGCATAAAGGAGCGATAATGATTTCATAAAAGTGACTTGAGTATCAGGGTGTTACTTGAGCGGTTCAAGTAACTTCATATTTGCGGCGCACCAAGGCGAGGTAGTCCTGGAAGGTCTCGATTCGCTGTTTGTGCTTCTCGCGGGCAGTCCCGATTTGCTTTTCAACCCGTTGCTTCTGCTTAACACCCTCGCTTTGTTCGCGTTTTAGCCGAGTAACCTGCTCTTGGAAGCTGGACACTCGCGCCTGCAACGCGCCCTGATTGGTCTTGAGTTCGGCCAGCACATGCTCGGAAAAGCGATTTGGATGCAACGTCTCGGCCAGTTTGCATCCGTGCGCCACCGCCATATCCAGCGGCGCACTGCATGGGGCGGCCCGTAATGGCATTTGGACAAGTTGTTTTCGGTGTTCTCCCTGGGCGATGCGTCCCTCGTGGAAATCCAAAGCGAGCTTCGCCTTCTTGCCGTCAGCTTCCGTATCCTCCAATTTCTGGGCCAGGTCCGCCAATTGCTCAATCAGCTTGTCTCGCTGCGCAGGCAGCAAATCGCCAGCACCATCCCGTTGCCGCATCTCGGGAATCAGGGTTTCCTCCTTCTCAAGCCCGGTCTTTTCCACCCTCAGCGTGTTTTCTGTGACCGCGGCGTCCGGCGTTTTCGTCACGCGACGAAATTCCTTCTCGGCCCGCTCACGCGCGTTGGTCAGCTTGGGAATTAATCTCTCGCAGTCACTCTTTTCGCGGAGAATCCGCATGGGGTCACGACGCGCCTCCAGTTCTCCCGGTTGGGTCAAGGCCAGCTCAGATACCACGGCGGAGAAGATACGCGGGGTGTTGCGGACGAGTTGCCCTGCTTGCCCTTGCAGGGCGATGTGGGATTCCAGCCAAGCGGCAGTTGGATGGGAGTGAAGCTCCGTTTCCGGCGCAGCGAGGTTCACCCCAGTGGCGACGACTTCCGCGAGCGCTGGGATGGCAGGCGGGCCGTCAAAACGGGCGACGAGAGTTTCCTGAACCACAGCGTCCGGGCTGAACGGCTTGCTAAAGAGTTGCTCGGCGACTTTGGCAAATTGCTGCTTCCGCTCTGCCAAAGTCCCCAAGGAAACCATCGTTGCCGACGTGCCGATGCACACCCCCGGAAGGCGTCCGCGACCTGGGATACGAAGACACCCTCTTTGGCCAAGTTCTCGATCCGGCCAGCGCTGGCAAAAGTCGGATTGAAAGCCAGAAGGGGTTCAGGCCAAAGATGGCCGTCGTTCAGGTGCTCCTCGACCCGGCGGCGCAGGCCATCGTCCGAAATGGTGACGAAGCTAAGAATGTAGCTGGCGTAGTCGTTAACAATCCAACGAAGGACACCTAAAATGGACATATCGTTCGTCGCTTGAGCCTAGCGAAACAATAGAATCCATACAATCAGCTTTATTAGCTTTATTAGAGTCGCGAGTTGACTCAAATTAAAAGACACCGGGGACCTGAATCTGAGAGGAGGCAAAACGGGTCGTTGACTCATGGGAAAAAGACACCGGAAATCGGTG
>CAIMWS010000441.1 GCA_903845125.1 uncultured Verrucomicrobiota bacterium | reverse complement strand
TGCCGCCGCCGCGGTGGCGGGCGGTCTGGAATTGCAGGCACCGCAGGGCGCGCCGGCCCTCAGGCCCGCCGAGGGTGATGGCGCGGCGCGGCTGGAGGCAGACGCCCAGGCCGGGGTGGGCCAGGCCCACCAGGCGCAGGAGGTCGTGGGCGGGGGATCCCACCTGCCAGCCACTGGCGGGGTCGATCTTGGGCCGCCCGTCCCGGAAAGCCTTGGCGTGGCGCGTGGAGACGAAGGGGGTGAGGGAGCGCCAAACGCGCGCTTCCCCCAGGATGGCGCAGCCGCTGAAATCAGCCGGCTGGCCAAGGCCATGGAGCACGAGGTGGAGATCGTGGCCCCCATGGCCCCAGACCTTGCTCAGCCGGCGCAAGGCCAGGCAGGCTTCCGCGTCAAAGCCGGCCGGGGACCAAACCGTCAAATGGGTGATGGCTGCGCCATCGCCGCTGGTTTCGCAGAACACATGCACGTGCTGGTGGCCTGCCAGCGGCCGGCCGTCAGGGCCGATGCCGGTGAAAACCGAGGCGGAGCCGGCGCCTTGATCGGACCATTTGCAGAGCGCATCGTGGACACGCTCGGCCACCGCCAGGCAGCTGGTGATGGCGGGCAGGACAGCGCTGGAGAGCGCATAGCGCGCGGTGGTCGGGGGCGGCTGGGCGCGGAGGCGCGGCACCCGCGCCGAAGGGCTGAAAATATCCGGCGGGCGGGTGTAGCTGACGACGGCCGCGCCGGGCGGCAGGCTCCAGCCGGCGGCCTGGAGCGTCCCTGAGTCGGCCTGCAGGGCCTCAAAAAGGCTGGCGGGGATTCCGGGCCCGACGCCGGTTTTTCGGCCGCGTTTCCTGGCCGGAATCCCTGCGGCAGGCTCATTCCGGGCAAGGAATCCAGCCTTCCAAGCCTCGTATTCCAGCGGGGTCAGCGGAGCGAGCACCCGGATGATGTCCTGGCCTGGCGGAGCCTCCGCTTCCCCGGCGAGGGGGATGGAGTTGGCCTTGATCTGCGCGATATCCTCCCGGAGGCGGGCCTCCACAATGCTTTCGGCGCGGCCAAAATAACCCATGAGCGCGGCCAGCGAGCGCAGCGTGCCGAGCTGGTCCTCCGGCAGGGAAACCGGCCACTCGACGAGGATCGGGTCGCCGGGGCCGACCTGGATGAAAGTATCGAAAACCTTGGTGGTTTTCTCATTCCTGCCCTCGATCACCGGCAGGTAATGGCGGGTGTGGCCGCAGGCCGCCTGGGGCAGGAAAAAGCGGGGCGGGTGAGCGGCCAGGCTGGCCATGAGCGGGGCAACGGCATCCTGGCCCAGGCTGGGGCGGGCCTTCAGGTGCCAGGTGGCAAGGAGGCTGCGCAGGAGCCGCCAGGGGGATGGCGGCCACTCGACTGCGCCTTCGTTCACATGGCGCCCCCAGGGCGTGGCGTGGAAGCGCCCGGCGGGGAAGCGGAGCTCGAGAATGGTCATGGGTCACCCCTCGAAGACCACGGTGGTGAAGCGGTCCCGGGCTTCGCCCAGCGCCGTGGCGATCAGCGCAGGCAGCGCGGTTTCCAGATCCTCCAGCGGGGGCACGGCAAAGCCAGCGGGACGCTCGGTCAGCAACCCGTCGCGCAGATCCAGATCGCAGGCGGTGCGCAGGCGCAGGCCGTGGCGCAGGAAACGCTGGATTTTGAACAACGCCATGGCGATCAACAGCGCCTCCACCTTCCCGCCCAGGCCAAAACCGCGGATCAGCGCGAGATCGAGGTTGAAAAAGGCGGTGATGGTGCCGGTGAATTCCTCCCGGTGGAACGGGACATTGCCAAAGCCTTTGGCGGTATCCCCGGAAGGGTTGATGGCATCGTTTTTCACGCCGCCGCTGGCCACGGTGGAAACTCCGGCCGCCTCGATGAAGGCCGTGAGCGCCCGCGGCAGGCGCATGCGCCCGCCGGCGATCTCCTTTTTGGCCAGGAAAACTCCGTGCAGCAGGGCGTTGATGTCGTATTTCAACAGGGCGGCCGCGAGCTTCCGGAGGTTGACCGCCCCCAGCTCCGGAATATCAAGCTCCCGCCGCAAAGCGTCGAAAAAGGAGCGATCCTTGCCCTCAAGTATGTAGGGGCTGTTCAAACGGTGCGCCTCCAGCACGGAGTTCGTCAGGGGGGCGGAGCTCTTATCCACGACTTTTACGGCCGGCAAGCCTTTCAGCGGCGCCACCCAATCGTTGGCGGTGTCGTCCCAGCAAACCCGTTCGAGGCGGTTGGCCATGCTTTGGGCGGATTCGACGAGGAGCATTTTCTCGCCGCCCGGCCCATCGAAGGTGGCCGCGCCCAAATCGGGGAAGCCGGTGGGTTGGAAGCGCGTGCCAAGGACAGGCCGCAGGGCGGCTTTGAGGAGCAGGCGCGGTTGGTTATTCAGGGAATCCAGATTCATATGGTTTGGTTTGTTGATGGTTTCAGAATGAGTTGTTCGAGCCGTGAGAAATCGCTCTGGCGGATGGGGAAAATGAGCGCGGCCGCCGTGCGGCGGGCCACCTCCCCGCCGACTGGCAGGGCATCGATCAGCGGCGCGCGCCCCGAGGCGCGCAGCCGGCGGGCGGCCAAGCCAGACGCTGCCTGGCCGCCGCCATGGCGGGCGCGGTTGTGGATGGCCGGCACCAGCGGGATGGGTTCCTCCCCCGCGGAGGCGCGGCGGAGGCAGAGCCGCAACAGGGCGTAAAGAGCGGAAGGGGCCACGCCCGCCGAGGCAGGGGCCTCGAGCAGGCCAGGCTCCACCTGGTGCCAATCAATCAAGCTCAGGCCGAGGAGGAGTTCCGCCAGCAGGGCATCGTCTGTGCGGCCTTCGATAAACGCGCTGATGTCCTCCAGCCGGGCAGGGGTGGGCGACCAATCCGGCCAGCCCGCCACGCCCGCCTGCTCCGCCCGGATGATGCGCCGGGCCAGGATTCGGTTGAGCGTCTCCGTCAAGCCACCATTCCGCCAGGCCACGTCATTGCCGGGCACGGCGGACCACTTCGCCCAGGAGCGGCTACCGGACAGGCCGATCTCCACCGGCTCCAGGTGCTGGCGGAACCACAGGTTTTCTCTGCCCAGGCCGCCACGGGTTCCCGCGAGGCAGGCGGCGAGCCGGAATTCCGCCTGGCTGCCGCCAACTGCGGTGAGCCATCCAGGGCGCAGCCCGCTCAAGGGCTGGATGCCAATGGCCGGGTCCTTGGCCCACTTGGCGCTGGTGGCCAGCGCCTGCTCGGCCTGGCCCAAGGCGGCCAGCACCCCGAGCAGCGCCTCCGGGGATTCATTGTGGCAGAGTTCCAGCACGGCGCGCTCAAGCTGGTTGAGGGCACGGGCCACCGAGGCAGGGGCGTTTGGATTATCCTTCGGCCCGGCTTTCCGGCGCAAACGGTCGTGCCAGTGGTCAATGTCCGAAAGCAGATCGGCCCGGGCATTGGGGCGGACGGCAAACCGCTCCAGCGGTGTGGCGAAATAGGCCAGCCCGTTGCGGACTTGGAAGCCATACCGCTGGAAGGCGGCAATACCGCGATCCACCCCCAGGCTCACGGCCGCGCGCGCGAAATCGATCCCATGGCGGGCGGGGCGGCCGCCCACTTGGGCGCGCCCCTCGCCAAAAGTGAAGGCCAGCTCCGCCAGCGTGGCTGGCTTCTCCCAAAGCGGCAGCCACATCTCGCAACGGGCCTCCTTTTCGTCGGCTGCCGCTGCGCTCGCATAGCCCACACCCGCCTGCCGAACACAGAAGGGATAGGCCAGGGCGCCCTCCTCGCCCGATTCGAGGCGCTTGACTGAAGCGGCCGCGAAAAGCAGGGTTCCTTCGATCATCAGGAGGTAGTCCCACGGGTTGGCGGCTGATGGCGCGTCGAATCCCGAGGTTGCGTTGGCCCCGCCGGCGGCTCCCGGGTGGAATTGCCCGATTGGCGCGCGGGTGGTGGAGCCGGGTGCGGCTTCGCCGAACAGCGCCGAGCTGAGCCAGGCCTCCGAGCCGGCGGCCGGCCCGCCCCCCACCGGATCGATCAGCTGGACCGCCCGCTGCATGAAATTATTGGTGAAGTCCAGGCGGCCGTCGTTGCCCCCCGTGCCGAGCAGAGGCGGGAAATCCGGACCGTCACGACCCAGGACGAACACTGCATCCAGCCAGGCTAAAGCATGGTCGGGAAAAGTATTCCGGCAGAGATTGAGGAGCTTCGGCTTGGCGATTTTAACCTCCGGTTTTTCCGTCAAATTCAGCGCGCTTACGGCCTGGCGGGCGGCTTGGATGCCCTCCTGGAACAGTTTGAAGCGTTCGCAGCCGCTCCCGGCGATGGCATTAATGGCGGCTTGGTTATCATTGGGGTAAAAACCGCTGCCGCCATTCCAGGGGGCGGCGATCGCGGTGGGCTGGTAGTGGCGCAGGAAAAAGGCGAGCAGTTCTGCCCGGCCAAGCCGGGAGGCAAGATGGAATTGGTCCTTTTTCCAGAACGCGGTGGCGTTCCCATCGCCCTGCGGGGATTCCGCCACGAGGCGCAGGATGCCCAGGGCTTTGAGGTAGTGGGCCAGGGGAATTGGGGCGCAGCCGGAAAGTATGAGAGTGGGCATAAGGGGTGGCGTCAGGGTTGGCAGCGGTTTTCCAGGCCGGGTTGCGGGGCCTGGGCGCCGCGGGTAGCCAGGCGGCAGGCCTCCTCACGGGAGGCGAGCATGTCGGCCGCGCGCAGCAAGGTTTCAAAAAATGCGAGGCGGAAAGGGCCCAGGCGGTCGCGCAGCGCAACCGTGCGGGCGAGCCAGGAGGGCCCGTGCTCACCCTGGCCCATTTGCATCAATTCCAAGTCCAGCATTGCACCGCCGGGCAGGAGGCCGGGGATGGCCGGCAGGCGGTCCCCCTGCCAGACGCCCCGGGCGAAAAGCCTGGCTGGGTCCGCCGGATCCCCCTTTTCATCCGGCAGAGCCCGGATGGAGAGGCGCACTTTGCCATGGTGGGCGGCGATGAGGTAGGCGGCCAGGTCGCGCTCCGGTGCATCTGCGGGTCCCGCGGCCAGCCAGGCCAGCGCGGAAGCCAGCTCATGGCGGAAGCCCGGGCGTTCGCAGCGGGCAGCGCCGCCGCCGGATTTGGCCCATAAGGTGCCCGCCCGGCACGCCTCGCCACCCTGCAGCATGCCTTGGAACACGGGATGGGCTTTGCCGGCATCATGCCACCTGGCGGCCACCTTCAGAGCGGCGGCGGCGGACTCCAGGGCCAGCGCCCCGGCCAGCCTATCCAGGACGGCCAGCACGCCTTGGGCATGGGCATCCAGCTCCAGCCAGTAGCGGGCGAAGGTTTGGGGATCGGCCCGGTAGGAATCCAGCCTGCCATCCGCGGCCAGGAGGGGGGCCGGTTTGTGGTTTGGCTCGCCAGTCCATCCCAGATCCTCCTGGTAGCCGCCGCAGTCTGCGGCGGCCAGGCAAAGGGCGCCGGGGCATGCGTGGCTGGCCGGGCGCCATTCTTCCCGCAGGTAATCCCATTGCCAGACGCGGCCCCGGTTCTTTTTGATGAACTTACCGGCCTCGCCAGCAGGAACGCGGCAAAGCTCCTCGCGGCGCGGCGCGGCTTCCTCCGGGGCGGGCTTGGAGTCGGGCGGGACCGCTCTCCAGTAGATCTGCAGGTCGTTGTCATCGCCATCCCGGACATACCGGGAGATGTCGAGATCCTGGCCGCACAGGTCCGGGGTGGTGTCGAACAGGTCGAGCAGGTCACGCCGGCGCAAGACCGGCCGGATGACCGGGGCTTCAGTAAATTGCACTCCGGCCAGATGCTGCGGCCCGGCATCAGGCAGGCTGCTGATGATCTCCCGGGCGGTGTTCAAGCCATCCAAAGAGTAGGGAAGAACCAGGTCGTCATTGTCGTCCCTGGCTTGGATATCGATCCATACCACCTCGGCGTTTTCGCATTCTCCCCGGCGGTTGCAGCGGCCAATGCGCTGGACCAGCGATGGCCATGGAGCCAGTTCCGTGATCAGCAGCCGGGCGGAGACATCCACCCCGGCCTCCACGGCCAGGGTGGCCACCACGATGCGGTCCCCCGGGCCATACAGGAGCGCTGTATGGCGGCTCCGGTCCGCCGGCCGGAACCGCGAATGGATCAGCGCGATGCGCCCGCGGTCCAATCCCAGCTTTTTGTCGCACAAAGCCGTGTAAATCTTCCGCGCCCGTGATACCCGGTTGGCGATGACCAGCGTCAGGGTGCCGGGAACATGCTTCTGCCTCACTAAATCGGCCACACTTTTCGCGCAATTATCTTTGGTCGACGGGGATAGGCTGAAGGCCGCCGGCTGCACTGGTTTCCTGGCTGCCACCAGCCTGTGGATGGCTCCGGCTGCGCGCTCGCTTTCGCTGAGCAGGATCTTGCCCCAGCCGGCTGGCGGCTTGGGGTGGTCAACCGTGGCGAGCCGGGATTCATCCAGCGTGGCACTCATCCACCAAGTGGCGCTGATCCCTATCGAAGGCCATTGGGGCAGTTGCCTGAAGCCGTCTAATTGCGCGCTGGTTTCGACGCTGACCCCCATCAGTTGGATCTCATCCATTATCCAGAGGCAGTCGTTGTTCAGCAGGGCAAAATGCATCGGCCAGCGATAGCGGCTCATGCCATAGCCGCGGTTGAGCGCCCGGCTTATCAGCATGTCCTGGGTGCAGATGAGGATGGCGGGCCGCTCGGGATGCATATCCCAATCCACCGCCTCCTCGCCGCCCATGAGAATGATCGGCGAGTTTGCCGCCAGCCATTGTAGGTCTTCATTGCCCGGCAGGATCTCAGCCAGGTTCCTGATCCATTGGGCCACCTCCTCCCGGGTTTGCTCCACCAAGGTGCGCATGGGCAGGCAATATGCGAGGCGGCGCGGCCACTGGATCCGATGGGAGGAATCCGGGTGGGCCAGGCGGTTCCACAGCCAGCCCAGCACTACCGCGGCGGTTTTGCCGAGGCCGGTCGGGATATCGATCAGCTGGGAGCGGCACTGGGCGCCCCGGCGCAGCAACTCGGCGGTCCCCAGGGAGGCCCCAGGGCCGCAGGCCAGACGGCACTGGTATTCATAGGGCGGCCAGCCGGTGGCCGCCTGGAAAAATTCGTGATAGTTCATTTTCGCAGCCCCTTTATAGCTGGCGGGGTATGACAACGGTGGACACACGGATAAAGATCCTCAAAAAATGCCTTTTCTCCGCTTCGGCATCTCCCGGACCCTGGCTCGTTCGGCGTTTCATGGTTGATGGTTTAACGAAGAACAGGGCCCATTGCAAGCCTTTCCGAAGAAAAATGTGAGGTGCTATGTGGTTGTACATACGTGCCAGATGCCCTTGGGCTTTTAAGGCTGGAGCGGAGGGCGGCCTGGAGCGGAGAGCGGAGGGCGGAGGGCGGAGAGCGGAGGGCGGAGGGCGGAGGGCGGAGGGCGGAGGACAGAGGGCGGAGGACAGAGGGCGGAGGACAGAGGGCGGAGGGCGGAGGGCAGAGGACAGAGGGCGGAGGGCAGAGGACAGAGGGCGGAGGGC
>CAIMWS010000440.1 GCA_903845125.1 uncultured Verrucomicrobiota bacterium | reverse complement strand
GAAATGCCAGGCAACGGATCCGGCGGGAGTAGTCCTGATGCCTGGCCGGGGGAGGCCAGGAACGGGCCTTGAATAGCGCCTCGATAGCGGTTTCCTGGCCGTCGCCGATTTCCATCAACAGCCGCCCCTCTGGTGATAGGTAAGCTCTCGTTTCCTCCGCCAGCCGCCGGTAGAAATCCAAACCATCCGGGCCACCATCCAAGGCCAGCCGCGGTTCGTGGCTGCCCACTTCAGGCTGCAGTTCCGGGATTTCCGCGGAAGCGATATAAGGCGGATTGGCCACCACCAAGTCGAAACGCAAGGGACGCGGCAGGGCTGAAAAGCCATCCCCTAACAGGAAATGCACCTGGCCGTTTTTACCGTGGCGGACGGCATTCCTCCCTGCCACTGCCAGTGCATCCGATGAGATATCCACCGCGTAAACCTGAGCTTGGGGGGCCTGGCAGGCTAGAGTGATGGCCAGGCATCCGCTGCCCGTGCCCCAATCCAAAACCAAAGGCGGCTCTCCAGACCGGCTTTTCAGAAAGGTCCAGCCCAGTTCCGCCAGGATTTCAGTTTCCGGCCGCGGGATCAGGACCGCCGGGCTGACTTCAAATTCCAAACCACAAAAATCGGTGGAGCCAGTGATGTACTGCCAGGGTTCCCGCAAGAGGCGCCGTTCGCAATAGCCATTAAAAAGCTCGCTTTCAGCAGGTAGCAAAATTTTTCCTGGATCCAAAACCAGTTCCAACCGCCGCCGGTCCAACACGTGGGCCAGCAGCAATTCGGCCTCCAGACGGGGCGATTCCATCCCCGCCGCCCGGAAACGTTCGGTTTGGGCCAATATGGATTCCAATATGGTCACTCCACCAGCATAGGATGAGGAGCGGCCAAAGCCATTATCTTTTGCGACCGGATGGCAGATTTCTGCCGCATCGTGGGGATCTGAATAGCCTTAATCAGCTGCCTCCCAATGACACTGAACCACCAGGGGCATTTTTCAGTTTTTAACCGGGTTATGTTGACTAATGGCGAACATCAGGTAATCTACAATGACTTGTTCAAAGGGACGAATTTTGGATGGCCATAGCCACCATACCGGGAGACGTCAGTTGAATCGCTGAACCCTTTGACAGCGAAAAGGTATGTTCAAGATTGTACGAACGCGCATCCCGCTGCTGGCCGCCATCACCTTGGTGTGCTTGGGTACGGCGGTATATTTGGCCATCGATTTAAGCCGGTCCGGTCGCAAGGAAGTCATCAGCCAATTCAAGGCCATGCAAGTGCTGCTGGCCCAGGAGGCGGTGCATGAACTGACCGGCTACCTGCGGACGTGCGCCCAGGATTTGAGTGCCCAGGAGTCACTGGTGGTGTCCCACACCCCCGGGCAGTTGGGTGAGGAAATCCATAGGCTTTACCAATTATCCAAGCATTCCCCCCCGCTGTCCATCCGCCTGGTGAACGACCAGGGATCCGTTCTTTTTTCGACCAATCTGGCGGGGGGTATGATGAACTACTCCACCAGCGAAATGCTGGGTTGGGCCAGGAACCGGGAAAACCAGGGCCAAGTTTTCATCACTTCACCGGTGCAATCCGGAGTTGGGGATGCCAGCCCCGAGGTGCCCCGTTTTTTCCTGATGGGAACCCCCGTTTACCGGCCCAACCCCAATGCCCCGCCCGGCCGGGATAGGCGCACTTGGGCGGGCGTCCTGGTGATGGCGCTGGATCTGCCTTCCGCCATCACCGAACACCTGGCGATTCTCAGTCCCAACATGTCCCAACGGGTTTGGATCATGAACCGGGATGGCACAATTTTGCTGCAGTCGGAGCACCCCCGGATGGCGCGGGAGAACATCCGCCGCCTGGCCCCGGCCTGCACCCACTGCCATGATTCATTCGACTATGCGGAAAAAATGCTGGCCGCCCGGAAACCGGATGCCACGGAATACCAGTTGCGGGGGGGGCCGGTGAAGCTGGCTTCCTATGCGCCGTTGAGCTTCGCCAACGTGGAGTGGATCGTGGTGGTAAATGTACCCCAGGCGGAGGTAACGGCGTTTCTCAACAAGAATTTTGCCAAGACTCTGCTGCTGCTGGGGATTTTAGGGGGCGGCATCAGCCTGGCGGCCTGGCTTTTCCATCAAACCAACATTTCCAAGGTCCGCGCCCAGGAGGAGGCCAGGCAATGGCAGGACAAACACCGTCTGCTGGAGCAGATCCGGCGGACGGAAGAGCGTTACCGGGCGTTGTTCGAGCAATCCCCGGATGGAATTGTGATCATCGATCCGAAAACCACCCTGCCGATCGAGTTCAACGAGGCCGCCCATCAGCACCTGGGTTACACCCGGGAGGAAATGGCCCGGCTCCGGATCGCCGATTACCAGGCCGCCCGCTTGCTTTCCCTGCCGAACGAATCCGCAGGCAGCCGTTTTGAAACCATCCACCAGACGAAAACAGGCCAACCCCGCAACGTGGAGGTAATCGCTCAAAACCTGGAGCTGGAAAACCAAACTGTCCTGCATTGCATCTACCACGACATCACGGAACGTAAAACCGCCGAGGAAGCCTTGGAACGGCGGACAGCCCAACTGGCGGCTTTATACCAGGTCAGCCTGGGCATCGCTGCGGAAATGGAACCACAGACCCTGTTCCAAAGGATCACTCATGAAGCAGTGACCCTTTTCCAGGGGATGGCCGGCGGCCTGTTCCTGCATCACCCGGACCGCGCCGCACTGGAATTGGTGGTCAGCGAAGGCCGGGTTGATTCGGCGATCTTCAGCTCCGCCCGACGCGGCGAGGATTTGGTGGGGCGGGTTTGGCAAAGCGGAAGCACTTTGGTGGTGACCGATTACCCACACTGGGAAGGCCGCGGCAACCTGGCCAGCCAGCAACCTTTCGCCGCCGCGATGGCAGCACCCATCCGCTGGACCGACAAATTCCTGGGCGTGCTGGCGGTTTCATCCAACCGCCCCGGTTTTTTCTCCCAGGACGATGCCTATCTGCTCGGGTTGTTTGCGACCCAGGCGGCCATCGCAATCAGGAATTCCAGCTTGGTGGAGCAGGTGCGCCGGGACGCCGCGATCAAGACCACTCTGCTGCACGATGTGAACCACCGCGTGAAGAACAACCTGATGCGCCTGGTGGAAATCGTCCGCCTGGAGCGGGAAAGCGCCTCGCTGGCCCAAACCGGCATCCGGGATGCGCTCGGCGGCTTGGAGAGCCGGCTGCATGGGATGGAGGTGGTGCACGAAATGCTCTCCGGCGCCCATTGGCATCCGCTGCCCTTGCACGAACTCATCACCCGGATCCTGTCCGAGACTTTGAACAGTTCCGCGCTGGGGCATCGCATCCGGTTGTCCGTCGCGACCCCTTCCGATCCCCTCTGGGTCTTGCCGGAGCAGGCCACGGCGGTGGGCCTGATCGTCAATGAACTGACCACCAACAGCCTCAAATATGCCTACCACCAGCGTGGGGAGGGCCGCCTCGACGTCCGGTTGCAAGTGGAGGACCGCAGCCAGCCCCGGCCGCGGATCCGATTGGAATTCCGGGATGACGGTCCCGGGTGGCCGGAGCAGGTCTTGCATGGCCCCATGCAGTCGGTGGGGCTGCATTTGATCCAATCCAGTGTGCGGAGTCCGTTGCGGGGCGAATTAACTTTGCGGAATGAAGGGGGAGCGGTGGCGGAACTGGTCTTCGCCCTGGCCCTTCCCGCCTGAGCCGTGCTCCGGCATTTTGGATGTAAATAATTGCGCAGTAGATTGTTGTGTAAATCGAGAGGCGAGTCAATGGCATGCACACGGCTGCCGGGGAGTTTGTTTTATGATGGTAACAGATGCGATCAGCGTGCTGGTGGCGGAAGATGACCCGCTCATCAACCAAGGCACCGCCAAACAGCTGGCCCGGCTGGGATATGTCGTGGCCGGCCAGGCGTATGACGGCCCCCAAGCCGTGGAAATGGCCCGGCAGGAGCAACCGGCTGTGGTTTTGATGGATCTGCAAATGATCGACCCCGAAACTGGCCGCGAAGACCCCCAAGCGGGCTTGAAAGCGGCGCAGCAGCTCAAGGAACTCTGCCTGGCGGCAGTGATCCTGCTCACCGCCCACGAATCGCCCGAACTGATCCGGATGGCCGGCGAGGCGGGGATCACTTCCTACCTGGTCAAGCCAGCCCAGGACAATGAGCTGGAAAGAGCCATCACCATCGGCCGGGCACGCCAGGCGGATCTGCTGGAGCTGCGCCAGTTGGCCTCCGAATTACAGCTGCACCGGGACCAGATGCGGCTGGAGCTATCCCGTGTCAAAGCCATCCGGGGCTGGCTCTCCACCTGTTCCTCCTGCCGCAAAGTGCGTGACGAACGCGGTTTGTGGCAGCCTTTGGAACTCTTCGTTCAGGACCACTCGGAAGCCCGGTTCACCCACGGTTTTTGCCCGGATTGTTTTCAGGAACTTTTTCCTGACATCCACGCGGATATCCGCTAGTCTAAACGCCGATGGCCAAAGTTAAAGAGTTATCATTAAAGGAAGGGGATGCCGCGCCTCCGTTCGCAAGTGTGACGCAGGACGGAAAACCCGTTGCGCTCGCCGATTTCCAAGGCAAACAGGTGGTGCTTTACTTTTACCCCAAGGACGACACCCCCGGCTGCACCAAGGAAGCGTGCGGGTTCCGGGACCGTTTCTCAGATTACCAGAAAAAAGGCGCGGTGATCCTGGGAGTCAGCACCGACTCCCAGAAATCCCATCAGAAATTCGCGCACAAGTTCAACCTGCCTTTCCTATTGGTGGTGGATGAGTCCAGGGAAATTGTCCAGGCCTACGGTGTTTGGGGCGAAAAAACCTTCATGGGCCGCAAATACCAGGGAACCCACCGGGTCACCTTCCTGATTGGCGCCGATGGCAAAATCCTCAAGATCTGGCCCCAGGTCAAACCAGAGGTCCACCCGGAAGAAGTGCTGGCGGCTTTGAGTTGACCGCCTTCACCCGGCGGTTGCTACCTGCTCTTTGAGATGGAAACCGCCATCTACTGCACGATCTCCGGTTTCCGGTCCAAATCCAGGTGGTATGCCTGATCACAGCGGCTGGATAAATGATCCGCCTGGCAGCGCTGGAAGCCGTGCCGTTCGTAAAGACGGATGGCTTCCTTGAGCACGGAGGCGGTCTCCAGGGTGACCCTCCGGAAGCCCAAGGCCCGGGCGCGGGCCAGGGCATGCGCCAGCAAGCGTCGGCCCTGGCCCTGGCCCCGGAACTCCCGGGCCAGGTACATTTTCCTCAATTCGCAAACGCCCGACTCCTGCGGTTGAAGGGCCACCGAACCCACAACCTCCCCGCTGCCGGTGGCCAGCACGTCGAAGCTTCCACCCCGGGCGAAATAGGCACTCTCCAAGTCGTCAAGATCGGCATCGGTCGTGGCCGGATCCGCGCCCAAGCCGTATTCTGCCAGCACACCAAAAACCAACGTTTTGATGGCCGGCTGGTCCGCCCGGGTGGCTGGCCGCAAAAGCAGGTTTTGTCCGGAAGCCATGGGATCAATCGACCGAATGGACGATATACCCGCCCGATTTTTCATCGGGCTCCAGCTTCAACAGACCCCGTTTCTGGGCGTCGAGGAGCAGATCGTTGAACGACCGGAAACCGTAGGCGCGCTCGTTGAAGCCGGGATTGCGGCGCTTGATGGCCTGCTTGATCATGGAACCCCAGATCCGTTCATCCTCACCGCGCTCCTCTTCCACAGCCTCCAGCGTGGCCATCAACTGGTCGAGCGCGTCAATCAGGGGAGGGCCTTTGACATCCTCTTTGACAGCCGCCGGTTTGGCGGAGGATGAAGAGGAGGAAGGAGCGGGTGCTTCCGCAGCGGGCGGGCGGTGGTGGCGCGCTTTTTTCGACTCAGCCCGGACGATGTCATCGTAGTAAATGAACTGGTCGCAGTTGTTGATGAAGAGGTTGGCGGAGGAGCTTTTGACTCCCACACCGATCACCGTCTTGGCGTTTTCCCGCAACTTGCTCACCAGGGGCGAGAAATCAGAGTCGCCGCTGATGATCACGAAGGTGTCCACATGGCCCTTGGTGTAGCAGAGGTCCAAGGCGTCCACCACCATCCGGATATCGGCTGAATTTTTACCGGATTGGCGCAAGTGGGGGATTTCGATGAGCTCGAAAGCGGCTTCATGGAGGTCGCGTTTGAATTCCTTGTAGCGGTCGAAATCGCAATAGGCTTTCTTGACGACAATCTGCCCCTTGAGCAGGAGGCGTTCGAGCACCTTTTGGATGTCGAACCGGGGGTAATGCGCGTCGTGGGCACCGAGGGCGATGTTTTCCAGGTCGAGGAAAACCGCCATCGTGGAATTCGAGTTGGCGCCGTTCATGGCATTTTCGTTTCGGTCTGAGGCTGGCATAATCTTCTTAGTCATTAAGCAATTGGAATGTTTTCTCCGCGGGAGCCAGCCTGGGCCAGGGGGCGCAAAGCCAGGCTCCCCGGCTGGCAGACCCTTTAGAGGTCAAGACTCCGTCGTTCGCGAAGCAAGTTTTACAGGGTTTCATTGCCGGGTGTTCTGGAGGAGGACGCTGACTACGGGATTGGGTTCGATCTGGAACTTGATTTCGTCCTTCAGGCTGGAGAATTCCAGCGGTGTGCCGGGACCAATCAAGCGCACCTGGCGGATTCCGCCCAACCGGCCTGCGCGGAGGGAAACCAGCACGCCTTTGGGCTGGTAATTGGTGCCTGGGACCTGGGCGTCAATGAGATGCAGCACATGGTCCTCACCCACCTGGGTTAATATCGGGTGGTAGCGGCGGGCATCCTCCACACTCATGGAAATGGTGCCAGCTTCCTTGAGCCAGTTTTGGAAATTCCGCCAGAAACCGGGGTTTTCGCCCTGGGCAGTGTCGCTGGCGGTCACCAGCCAGGCGGTGCCGCGGCCAAATTGATTGGTCAGTATCGCCGGTTCCCGGCCGGCGGCATCCCAATGGGCCACGGCCTTGGCGGTGGTGGGTTGCACGGCGGCCGCCCAAGGCGCAAAGGAGAGGCCACCCGCCAGCCGTTCAAATTCCGGAAGGAGGTGGCGGGCGGAAACCAGCCGGGGTTTGCACCCAGCCCAATCCCGTCCCGCTTTATCCAATACCCGTATTCCTTCCAGATCCGCGTATTGCCGATCCCGCCCCTGGTAAAGCTCGCGCCGGATTTTGATCCGGATCCGGTCGGTTTTGACCGGGGGTGAACAGGGGATGACCACCCGGCGGGTGACGGCATCCCGAACAGAGTTGGCCAAACGCCACTTTTCGCCGTCCGGCCATTCGAGATCCACATCGGCCACCTGGTATTCCTGCTCCCGGTTGATCAATTCGACGGACTCAATTTCTACCGCCATCGGCAAGGTGATTTCCACCCAATGCGGCATGGGCGAGCCGTCCGAGGCCCAGGCGGTCGGCAGGCCATCCAGAAGATTGGCGGCGGCATAGCCCGCAGAATAATCCGAATCCGCCCGCACCCTGGCCAGGGGCGTGGCGTCTGGAAAGGCGGCCTCCCCCAGGTACCTGGCGCCCAGCACGTCTGCCAGCGCATAATCCGGCTGCCATTGGCCATCCGCCGTCAGCCGGGATCCCTGGCCAAAAGCGATCAACGTGCCCCCCTCGCGGACATAACGGCGCAAAGCCTCGGCGTGCGCGGAATCCAGCGGCGCCTGCTCGGGCAATATCACCTTGCGGAAGCGGGAGAGCGGCTCCTGCCAGCTGCCTTGGTTTTCCCAGGCATACAGGATCCGGCAAAAGAAACCTTCCCGCCGCAGGGCATCCTGCATCGCCAAAGCGTGGGTGATGGCATCGCTCTGGCCGGGTGGTTTGTTTTTCCAAAGGACCGGCGGGAATCCAGCCCCGCTCGCGGCGGGTGTCCCCAGGATGATGGCGAAATCCGCATACGGCCCGGCTTGGGCCACAAACGGTTGAACCTGGCGGAACCAGGCGCCCGCTGCTTTGGCGCGCTGGAGGTCTTCCCCCAACTCCCCGCCGTGCCCGGGCGTGAGCGCGAAATAGACGCTGGCGCCCTGGCAGATCCCGATGGCGGCGCCGGCGATGACCTGCTCGGTGCTCAAGTGGGAAGGTGGCGGGGGATCGGTCAGCGGTGTGAACCAGGAACTGTTGAGCAAATAGCAAATGTCCATCGGCTTGGGCAGCACCCAGGCCATGCGGGCCAGCCGGTCGTTGGCCGGGAAGGCGTGTCCCTCGTCGCTCCCGTAATCGAGCCGGGATCCCACCCGGCTGGTCCAAACGCCGGACTGGAGGAAATTCCCCGCCGCGCCATTGGCGGTCCACAGGCAATTGGACTGGCCCAAGTCCCGCGCCAAGGCTTGCACTTCGTCCAGGAAACCGCCCAGGGTGCGGGCGTTGAAATCGGCCAGCCTCGCCGGGGATGCCTTTGCGAATGGCTCTCCGTATTGGCGCTGGAAGCCCCTGGCCACCCATTCGCTGGAGGTGTTCAGCCGTTCCCCGAAGATATCCAGCCAGATCCCGTCCACCCGGCCATACCCGCTGAACAGTTCGCGCAGCTGGGCCACGGCTTTTTCGTGAAAAGGGGAATGCAGGGTCTGGTAGCGGGTGGGCCACTCCGGGCTGAACACGATCGGCTGGCCTTGCGGATCGCGCAGCGCCCAGGCATCGAATTCCGGGTTGCCGTCGCTGACCGCATTGAAGTAGTAAACCAGGCGCAGGCCGCGCCGGTGGCAGGCGCCGGCGATTTCCCGCACAAAATCCCGCCGCGTTTTAAAACCGGTGGTGCGGGTGTCGTGGAACACGAGTCCGTCGATCCACTTGTCGTAAAACACCAGGTAGGAAGCGCCTGCCTCCTGGAATTGTTCCACCCACTGATCCGCATCCCAGCGATGGCCCAGCTTTTCGATCCACTCCTGGATTGGGTAAGGTTTCCGGGGCTCGTAAATGAACCCGGCCATGATCCCCAGGCTGGGCGGCTTCAGCCAGAGCTCCGCCCGGGCCGCCGGCTGGGCCTGGCCGGTGGCGAGCCCGCCCCAGATCGCCAGGGCCAGGGTCAGGGCCAGGCAACGCCGCCTCGGTTTGGTGCCGGGAATCATAATGACAGCGGATAACGTCCGGATTCCAGGACGGTGTCGAACATGGCCACCACGTTCTCCACCGGCGTTTCTTCCAGGAGGAAATCGTGGCTGGCGCCCGCGATGTAGCCGCCGCCTGGGGCCATGATGGACAGCACTTCCCGGGTTTGCCGGCGGACGGAATCGGGGGTACCATCAATGAGCACATGCTGGGAATCGATGGCGCCATTGAACAGGATTTTGCGGCCCCAGCGTTCCTTCAGACTTTTCAAGTCCATGCCCCGGCAGCAGGGCTGCACCGCGTGAAGACCGTCCAGGCCGGCTTCCACCAGTGCCGGGATGAGCGGCTCGTAGCCGCCACAGCAGTGCAATTGCACTTTCAATCCATAGGCGTGCCCGAGGTCGATGAAGCGCCGCAGGTGCGGCATCATGAACCGGTCAAACTGTTGCGGGCTGAGCAAAGGACCATATTGGCTGCCAAAATCGTTGCCGATGAAAAAAACGTCCAGGGCCGGGGCGGCAGCCTCAAAGATCCGCCGGCTCACTTCGTAGTAATAATCCACAACGTGGGCTATGATCGCCTCCACCAAGGCCGGTTCATCGAACATCTTCAGGAACATGGTTTCCATGCCCAGCAGATCGATGACATCGTGCCAGAAAGGCGACCAATCACCGCCCAGGATGGCATATTGCCTCTGCCACGCTTCGGCCTCCTCTTTGATGGCGGACACCTCCATCCAGCGCGGGTCCGGCCAGGGATAGCCGTGGATTTCCCGCAGCGAAGCCTGCGCCAGCGGATGGTTCAGCGGCTGGCCATAACCCAGGCCATGCCGCTCCACCCCAAACGGGGTGCGGTAAGTCGCCCCCGGGGATAGCTGTTCGCTGGGGCTGAATTCCGGCGGCCCGGCATAACGGGCGAAAACCCGGCGGAAGTCATCCCCGAACCGCTGGAATAATTCCTCGGTTCCGGAAATCCCCAGCTGCACCCTGGCTTTGGCGATAAATTCCGGCGAGGCGCCGCACCAGATCGGCACCCGGTCGGGTTCCTCGTGGGCGAAGGCGGCCAGGACTCGTTCTCGGGAGGTCATAAGGTATGGTTAATAGCTTGCGCTGGATTTCACTGGACCGGGGTAAGGGTCACCGATTTCAGGCTGATGGCTTTCCACGGGGTTTGGGTGCCGGGTATCACCGCCAGGGTTTGCCGTCCCGCCTGGGCCAGCTCCACCTGGCCAATGGTGAAGGTTTTATAGGTGCGCCAGGAGCCGGTTTCCTCCGCCACCAGCGGGAATTCCGCAGCCCCAGCCTTGATCACGAGGCTGCTGCCGCCCAGGCTGCGCTCGACGGCGTATTCCAGGCGGATGTTGAAGCGGCCGGGCTGCCGCAGGTTGAACTGCCAGTTGACCGAGTCCCGGGGATTGCCCCAGTGGCCGATCTGGCCCTCCATCACCACCGGGCTGTTGCCCACGGTATTGGCCGAGGCCGGCACCAACCGGACGCTGCCATCGGGTTCCTGGTCCACCACGATTTCCAGCGATGCGCCGGTGAAAAACCGGGCCAGCACCGCGATATTACGGTCGTTGCCTTGGAACATGGTGACCGGTTTTTGGCGGTATTCCGCCACGGGCCGGGGCAGGGAATTCGGGGACGGCTTCGCGAAGCCATAGACTCCGAAGGGGCGATCGCCACCCTGGAGGATCTTGCGGGCATCGTGGGAGTCGCCCCAGCCGACCACGCACTGGAGCAGGCGGGTGTGGGCGCCTTTCGTGCGCTCGAGTCGGGCCAGCACAGCCGGATCGGTGGCCTCATTCATCAGCCAATCCACCTCGCGGAATAATATCGAGCCAGCCACCACCGGGCTATTGACATCACAGCAACTGAGCCAGATGACGCAGCCTGGCTTGGCCTGTTTGGTGGCGGCCCGGATGCGTTCCCAGCAGCGGTCGATGGCCAGCCGGCGAAAGCGGAGCTCCAGGTCTTTGGAAATTTTTTCCCGGCCAGGGAAATCCGCGCCCAGCAATTCACGGTACATTTTTTGTTCGCAGGGCAGCCACCGCAACGGCTTGCCGTCCAGATCCCCGGGATTCCATACCCAATCGATCATGAAACCGTCCAGGCCGGTCAGCTGGATGGCCTCGGTGATGGAAGCGCAGAGGAAGTCCAGGTATTCGGTGGTGAAAGGAATGTGCGGCGCGCTGGGGATTTCATAGCTCAAGTCTGGATGCAGCAGGCCCCAGCGGGTGTTGGCGCCCACGCAGTAATAGCCCATCACGCGCAGGCCCCGCGCGTGGCCCAGGCGGACCATTTCCGCCAGGAAATTGTGCTGCAAGCCGGGCTGGGACGGCACCCGCCCCCCCTGGTACCAGGCGTAGCCGTTGCAGGACACCGCGAAGGTCTGGATCACGTTGCAGCCCAGGCCGCCATACCAGGCTACGTGTTCGCCGGGATCGGCGCCGGCCCAAAGGCCGGGCTTGGCGAAACCGTTGGGCCCCCCTTCACCCCAGTTGAAATCGATGCAAAAGGCTTTGATCGGCTCCCGCCCGCCCGCCTCCTGTTCAGGTGGGGCACTGGCTGCTAATTGGGCACCCAGCAGCCAAGCAGGAATCAACCGGAGGATGAGGGTTTTCAAAGTTCCTTTCCTTTTTGAGAGTTTGCCCATGGTGGCCATGATGCGGGGATGTCAGCAGGGGGAACCCGGGCGGGCCGTCGGCTGCCAGGAGGGCCCCGATCCATTGCCCCAAAGCCACTTCGAGGCCGGGCCTGATGCCAGGTATTGGCCAGCCAGGCTGGCACAAAAAAGGCCCCAAATGACGGCCGCCACCACATCGGAAAAATGATGGCATCCCATCGCCAAACGGGACCATCCGACCAAGCCGGCAAAGGCACCGACCAGGATGCCCACGCGCCGCCGGAAGGCCCAACTGGCCGCGGCCAACCCCGCGACCGTGGCGGTGTGGGCCGAGGGGAAGGAGTTGTAATCATGACGGCCGATCAGCCAGTGCGAGGCATGATAAATCCCGTAAAAGCCTTGCGCCGCCGGGGCTTCGGGGCGGGTGCGTCCGGTGAGGCCGCGGATGACCGAGGCGGTGAGGCCGCTGAACAGGCCCACCAGCACCACGGCCAAAATCACGCGGCTGTGCTCATGCTGGCCGCGCGCGTAATACAAACCCGCCAGGCCGGCGCCAACCGCCGCCACCACCGGCCAATCCCCCACTTTGCTGGCCGCCTGGGCTACCGGGTAAAGCACGGTGTAAGCCTTGATCCGGAAAAGTCCAGTCAAGGGATCGTCGAAGTAAAAAGCCGCCAGCAAAACCAGCCCGGCCAGGCCCGGCCAGAGCAGCCGGCGCGCAAGGCTCAATAGGCGTTGGCCAGCAAACGGTTTGCTGTTGTCCGGCCAGCGCTCGGGGGCCTCATGCATTCACTTTCCTTGATCCAATTCCCGGCTGATGAAATGACCCGCTTCGCGCCCCGTCTTGCAGCGCAAAAGGATTGCCATCCATGACAGCCTTAGTGCAGGATCAAAATTAGTTGATGCGCCAAATCTTGTCAAAACTCAAAGCGGGTTCCCCGGGCATGGTGGCCATCCTGAGTTTCCTGCTTTTCTTCAGCGGATCCTGGTCCCTACCCCTGGTGGATCGGGATGAGCCGCGTTTTGCCGAAGCCTCCCGCGAAATGCGGGAGCGTGGGGATTGGCTGATTCCCTGGTTCAACGGCGACTACCGATTCGATAAACCCCCCCTGATTTATTGGTGCCAGATCGCGGCCGGCCGTCTCTTTGGCGAAACGGTATTGGCGGTGCGGCTGCCTTCGGTGCTGTTCGCCTCCGGGGTGGCAGTACTCCTGGCTTTATGGGGCCGCCGCCTCGGTGGCGCCCGGGTAGGCTGGCTGGCGGCTTTGTTTTCCGCCACCTGCCTCCAGATGCTGGTCCACGCCCGGCTGGCGGTGGCGGACATGCCCATGGTTTTCTTTTTCCTGGTGTCGGTTTGGAGCGGCTGGGAGTGGACCCGGCCCGGCGGCCCGGTGTCCCGCCGCTGGTGGTGGATCTTTTTCATCAGCCTGGGCCTGGGCTTCCTCGCCAAAGGCCCGGTGGCCTGGCTGCCGCTGGGAGGGCTGTGGCTGGGCCGCTGGCGGCGGCCCCGGGAATTCCACCTGCCCCTCGGTTCTTCCCTGGCGGGCCTGGGCCTGACCCTGGCGCTGATCGCCTGCTGGGGCGTGCCCGCGCTCGTGGCCACGCACGGCGAGTTTTTCAAAGTAGGCATCGGCCGCCATGTGGTTTACCGGTCGGTGGGGGTCATGGAAGGCCATGGGGTTCGGGGCTGGCTGGGGTATATCGCGACCCTGCCCTTTTTCCTCCTCACTTTTTTCGCCAGCTACCAGCCCTGGGCCTGCGTTTTTCCCCGGGCCTTGGGGCAATGGTGGCGCCAGCGTCGGGCCGATGCCGTCGGGTGGTATTTGCTGCTCCAAGCCGGCTTGGTTTTTATCGTTTTCAGCCTGGTGCGCACCAAACTGCCGCATTACACCCTGCCCGCCCTGCCCTGCCTTTCGCTCTGGCTGGCCCGGGAGCATGCGGCCGGTTTGGCCGCGCCCAGCCTCCAGCCATGCCGGTGGGCCGCCATCATGGCGGCCGTGGTGGCGGTCATCACGCTGGTGGGCTTTCCCTTGCTCAAGCCTTTTTTCCCGGCGCAGGCCCTGGCCCGGGACACCCGGCCCTGGCTCAAGCCGGAGATGCGTTTTGCCACCGTGGAATTCAGCGAGCCCAGCCTGGTCTGGGAATTCCGCTCCCACCTGACCAACCGCCTCCAGTTCATTCCACTGGAGCAAGCCTCCAATTTCCTGGCGCAGGCCGGGCCCGCCCTGCTGATTTTGCCCACGAAGCACCTCGCTGCGCTCAGCCCATTTCCGGCCTCCAACCAGGTCCAAACCGCTCACGCCACGGGGCTCAACACGGTCAAGGCCAGCCGGGTGGATATAACCGCCGTGGTCAAGCCCTGATCGGCATTGCTTTCAGCCCAGCCGGACGGGCAGACCCATCGGCAAAAATCCGCAGGGGGTTGCTTTGGCCCACAATATCCCGGACCGGCCGGAGGCTCTTTCCCGTCGGAGATTTGGCCACCCTTGCTTTTCCACTTGAGTTTTTCCTGCTGAAAAATGATAAATGCCATAGCAAATGTTGCGAAATCAATAATCAGCGGCTGTCAGTTGCCATGACTAAAAAAGGTACTGTATTAATCGCGGATGATGAAGCCACCATCCGGACCGCGATTGCCACCTTGCTGGACCGGGATGGCTTCCACATCATTACGGCCATGGATGGCCCGGACGCCGTCCAGAAGGCTTGTGGCGAGATCCTCCCGGATGTGGTAATGCTGGACGTCATGATGCCTGGGATGAATGGATTCGATGTCTGCCGCCACCTCAAAACCAATCCACGGACCGCCCCCATCCCGGTGCTCCTGCTGACCCGACTCTCCGACCGGGAGGCCCGCATCAAAGGCGTGGAATCCGGCGCCAACGATTTTCTGACCAAGCCGCCCGACGCGCTTGACTTGATGCTGCGGGTGCGCAATGCGTTGAACAACAGGCGCTTATATGATCAGCTCCAAGCCTGCAAAGAGCGGATCAAGACGCTGGAAGTCGTGGGCAATCAATCGGCGGAAGTAATTGCCGATTGCCTGCGATCGCCACTTTCCAGTTTTTCCGCGGTGCTGGAATATTTGCTCAATACACCCCGGATCGGCCTGAGCGAGGAGGATAAGGCTTACCTTCGGCAAAGCCTCGATGGCGCCCGGCAACTGCGCGCCATGGCCAATAACCTGCTGGACATTGGCCGGATGGAGGCGGGCAGGATGCCCATCAACCGTTCGCTCACGGATTTGTGCCTGCTGGCTGATGAAAGCGTGCGCGCCGCCGCTCGTAATCCGGACCGACAGGTGGTTGCCAATCTCCCGGCGGAAGCCGTCATGGCCCAATGTGATTCAGATCTGATTCAGCGGGTAATCGACAACCTGGTCCAAAATGCGATCCAGCACACTCCCCGCGGAACCTGCGTCCAGGTGGCCATCCTCTCGGAACATGATGCCGCCGGAATCATTGTGCAGGACAATGGACCGGGCATCCCGGCGGAATTCCAGCGCCAGGTCTTTGAAAAATTTGGCCGGCTTGAATCCGGCGCCCGCCGCCCGGGGGCGGGTTTGGGGCTGGCTTTCTGCAAAATGGCCGTGGAATGCCACGGCGGGCAAATTGGCCTGACCGGCGGGCCGGGGGAAGGCTGTTCCTTTTGGTTCACGCTGCCGTTTAATCCACCCGGCCACGTGGAAATCCAGCCACCGGCTTAATATATCCAGGGGATGAACCTCCGGGTAGCCCTCGCATATTCCTCATATTCGGAAAAGCGCGTCTTGAGCCAGGCCTCCTCGCGGCGGGCCTTGGCGTCAAAGAAAGGGACCAGCAGCGCGGCCACAGCCAAGGCCGGCCAGCTTTGCCAGGCCAGGGCCCAACCGGCCGCGAACAACACCACACTGGTATACAAGGGATGCCGGATATAGGCATACAGGCCGTGCCTTACCAGGGTGGCCTGGGCCAGGGGCTGGGGGAAGGGGGTGAGGTTTTTGCCCAATGCCAGCGCTCCGGCAATGCCGGTGACCGCCCCCAGGGCGAGGCTGATAGCTCCAGCGGTGAATATCCCAGCGCAATAGTCTGCCGCTTGAAACAACAGGCTGAAACCGAGCACCAGCAGCAGCAGCAGTGCCTGGGCCACCACCCACAGTCCGCCCCGTTCCTGGAAGTTCCCGTTCATGGGGCCTTGGGGGGGGTGGATTCCGCATGATGATGCCGCCCGGGCTCCATCCGGGTGCCGGGATCCCCCAGCGCCCGGGTCAATAATTCCCGCAGCTGTAACCGGGCCCGCAGCAGCCGCACTTTGACGTTGGCCTCGCTCAACTGCAGGGCTTCGGCGGTTTCCTGGATGGAAAGCCCATCCACATCCCGCAGCAGGAACACCAGGCGATGTTTTTCATCCAACTGGCCCAGGGCATCGTCAATGAGCTGGCGGATTTCATTCCGCTGCGCCAGCCGTTCCGGAGATTCCCGCCAATCGGCGATATACTCCGGCCGGGGAATGTTTTCGTAGCCGTCCTGTGCTTCCCCAGCCGGCTCCAGCGGCACGGTTTCCAGGCCGCGGCGCTTGCGGATGACTTTGAGCGCCCCGTAAGTGGCGATCCGCATCAGCCAGGTGGCAAAGCTGGCTTCCCCCCGGAAATCCTCCAGGTGCTCCAGGACGCTGAGAAAGGTTTGCTGGGTCACGTCCTCCGCATCCTGCGTCTGCCGCAGCATCCGCAGGGCCAGCGAATACACCTGCCGTTCGTGGCGGTGGGTGAGCGCCTCGAAAGCCTCCAAGTCTCCCCGCTTTGCGCGCTGGACCAGTTCCGCATCCTGGGCGTCGTCGATCATGCCCGAATCTTTTTCAAAGTTTCCATTACCACTTAAGGATTAATCGAATTCCGGCGGCCTGAAAATGGAAAAGCGCGGCCTGGGTGGCTCCGTGCCCCGACGCGGGCGCCCACAGCTGGCCGGCCTGCAGGGTCCAGGACGGGAGCTTCAGAGCCAGCTTCGCCCACCGGGGATCACCCGGCTGCGCACCTCTGCCCGGAAGGCAATATCAGGCCGGCGGCCAGAATATTTTCCAATTCCCTATTGCCATCACCTGGTGAAAAGCGCACAATTTCAGATATGGCCTTCCGGATTCAGGACAGCGTGGTGCGGGGTGAGATTGACAATCGCGCCAAAGGCGTGGTGCGTGGCCGGATCTGGCTGGCGGGGCGCGAGGATCCGGTTTCGCTCCAGCTGCAAGGCAACGCCTGGCCGGACCTCGCGGGCTGCCTGCTCACGTTCGTCAACCCGCTGGGGCGCCTCCCCCACCCGCACCTGGACTCGCTCCAATCCCTCCAATGCGGCAGCGTGGGCGATCTCACGGCCTCCCGCAAGGTGCGGGCCTGCGCCGTGCCCATGGCGGAGGCCGCGGCCATGCGCCGCCGGGGCGAGTCACCGCCCGAGCGCCTGGCCAACTGCCTTTATCTGGAATGGTTCAGCGAGGCCAACGGCCGGGTGGTGATCGAGAGCACCGATTATGAATTGACGGTTTCCACCCCGGAATGGCGCCTGACCCCGACCGAGGAGGAGGAGCGGGCCAGGCAGGCGGAGGCCGCCCTGCGCCGTTTCCTGGCCCGGCTGGATGCCGCCATCGATCAACGCTCAGCCGGGCAAAAGGAAGCCGGGGCGGAGTGGGATGAGCACGATTACGAACAATTCCTCAAAGAGTGCGACGCCCGCACGGACAAGTTCATGGAGTTGCTCGACAAATTTGGGGAATCCCGCAAAGCCATGGAACAAATCGCTGAAGAAATGGGCTGGGACAGCCCCGATGGCGAGGCCGGAGACGGCTCGCTATCCATCGAAGAGATCGATGCCATTTGTGGTGGCGATGCCAGCGTGCCACCGCCCAAGCCGGATCCCAGCCGCGAAGGCATCGATTGGATCCGCACCCCGAACGGCGACCTGCGGCACCCGCTGCAAAACCGTTGTTCGGAATGCGCCATCAAGTATTGGCGTCAAAACAGCCAACTGGGGCTCGACCAGGTGGGTGATGACGATTGGGTGCGGTTCCTGTCCGAATTCCAGACCACCTCCGCCAAGCTGGCGGGCGCCTTGAGTAGCATCGCCCGGGGCTGCGCGGTGCGCGATCCCGCCTTCGTGGTCGCCTACTTGAAGCGCGCCCTGAACCATTTGCACGCATCCCTGGCGGGGCTGGAGGCTGCCGCGCGGAAACAGCTCCTGCCGGAAACGATGGCGGCCGAGGCGCGGAGGGATCTGCTCGATATCCGCACCGGCATCCTGCAGCTGATGGAGGACTACCGCCACCGCTGATGGCCCGCCGGCTGGGCTTGCGAAAACCCTGATTCATTCATTAGGAACGATGCCAAAGACAAAATGGAAAGCCGCCTTGGCGGTTTTTGGGGCCATGGCCGTGGCCGCCTCGGCTGAGGTCCGCCTACCCCGGGTGCTGGCGGATCACATGGTGCTGCAGCAAAACACGGAAATCACCCTCTGGGGCTGGACCACCACGGGCGGCAGTGCCGTGGATATCGCCACTTCCTGGGGCGCCCGGGCGCAAGCGTGCTCCGACCGCAACGGGGATTGGCGCGCCAAGGTGAAAACACCTGCCGCGCAGACGCTGGATCAGGGATTGCGCCCGGAGACGATCCGCATCTCCAGCGGAAATCAGCTCGAGTTAAAAGACCTCCTGCTGGGTGAAGTCTGGCTTTGCTCCGGGCAGTCGAACATGGAGATGTACGGCGGCTGGGAGTCGCCCGCCAACCAGATCATCGCCACCATCTGTGGGGACAATTCATGGAACCAGGGCGAATCCGCCCAAGCGGATCGTCCCGGCCTGCGCCTCCTGGATGTGGCCAACGTCCAGGCCCTCGAGCCGCGGGCCGATTGCCAGGGCGGCCCGGATACCCCCTGCTGGACCCGCAGCACCGCCGCCAGCGCCGGCCATTTCAGCGCGGTGGGCTATTTCTTCGGTGCCCGGCTCCAGGAAAAATTGAACGTGCCGGTGGGCTTGATCTCCGCCGACTGGTCGGGAACCCCGGCCGAATCCTGGATGAGCCTGGAAGCGCTGCACGCCTTGCCGGATTTCGCCCAGGCGGTTCCCGCCCTGGACACCTACATTTTTCCCCATACGCCCGCTGTGCTCTTTAACGGCATGATCGCCCCGCTGACACCCCTGGCAATCCGCGGTGTCATCTGGTATCAAGGCGAGGATAATATGAAACGGCCCGCCCAATACGCCACCCTGTTCCCTGCCCTGATCCAGGATTGGCGCCGCGCTTTCCGCCAGCCGGACCTCCCCTTTTATTTCGCCCAGATCGCGCCCTTCACGATTCACCTGCCGCTCGGCAGCCTGCCCGCCGAATTGCGCGAAGCGCAGCAAGCCGCGCTGCAGCTGCCACATACCGGCATGGCCGTCAATACGGACACCACCAACGTGAACGAGGGCCACCCCCGCGACAAACGCGCAGTCGGCCACCGCCTTGCCTTGCAAGCGCTGGCCAAGACCTATGGTTTTAAGGATCTGGTTGCCGATGGCCCCTATTTCAAGTCGGCCAAGGCCCAGGGGGATGCGGTGTATGTTTCCTTCACGGGCACGGGTGGGAGGCTCTTCACTCGCGATGGCGCCCCTCCGACCTGTTTTGAGTTGGCCGGCGCCGATGGCAAGTTCGTGCCCGCCCAAGCGGTACTGGAGGGGGAGGTGGTCAAGGTCAGCGGCGTCAGGTCCCCGGTGGCCGTGCGCTTTTCCTGGGGGGCGGCGGACATTTCCAACCTCATGGGCCGCCACGGATTGCCGGTGGCCCAGTTCCGGGCCCGGCTGACGGGGACTCCCGAATGAAAGGGGCCCGGCGATCCGGCGGGCAGGCCGCGGGCGCCCGCCCTTGGATCATTGATGAAATCGATGATCGGGCGGTTTTTATCGATTAACACCCGGAAGCGATTGAATGGCAATCTAAACGCATGAAAACGCACTCCCCTAAAGAGGGTGATTATGGCCGATGATTTTCCACCGGCAGACTGGGATCGCGCCCAACGGATACGCCAATTCCAGGCTGAATTAACCCAACTGGAGCAGGAGGGGGGCATCACCCTTACTTCCGAGCAACAGGTCCGCCTGGCCAACCATCTCAACCGCCTGCTCTCCAGCCTCCCGGGCCAGGCCGGCGGGGACGCTCCGGACGCATCCCGGCGGGTCTCCTGGGGGATGAAGGTGGCCGCGCTGCTGGGCGGGGCCGCGCTCTTTGCCGCCCTGGTGCTTTTCCTGCACCGGATCTGGGGCTATCTTCCGCTGTCCGCCCAGGTCTTGCTGCTGACCGCAGTGCCCTTGGTGCTGCTCGCCGCCACCGGCCTGGCTTCCGCCCGGCGGGTGGACCGCTATTATGTCAGTTTGCTGGCGCTCGCCACCGCTGCCGCCTGGGTGGCGGAACTGAATGCCGTGGGCATGGTGCTGAATCTGCAGGCCTCCCCCCACGTCTTATTGGTCTGGGGCCTATTCTTCGCGCTGGTGGCCTATGCCTGCGAGGTTCGTTTGCTGCTCAGCGCCGGCCTGGTCCTGCTCGCGGTTTATTCCGCGGCATTGATCCTCGCGGCGCAAGGCTGGCATTGGGACGCGTTTATTCATAATTCCCAATACCTGCTGCCCGCGGCCGTGGTTCTCTATGCCGTGCCCTGGTTCGCGCCCCGCCTGGTGCCGGGTGATTTTGACCGTGTTTATCGCCTGTGCGGAGCCGGCTTGGGTCTGCTCGCCATCCTGCTGCTCTCCACGGCGGGGGATCTCTGCTGCGGCGGATTGGCGCCAGACTTGGTGGCCGCGGGGTACCAGACAGCGGGCTTGTTGATCAGTGCCGGAGTGATCACCCACGCCGTCCGGCTCGGTTGGAAGGGCTTGCTCAACCTCGGGTCGATGGCGTTCCTGGTGTTCCTGTTCATCCGGCTGCACGCCTGGTGGTGGCACCTGATGCCCAAGTATCTGTTTTTCTTTTTAATCGGGCTCACCGCGATGGGCCTGCTGCTGGTCTTTCGCCGCCTGCATGCCCGGTCAGCCAAAGGAGCCAGCCTATGAAGCGCATCCTGTTATGGACCGCCGCGGGCCTGGTCCTGCTGGCCAATGGCTGGGCCGTCCTGGCACATTGGCGCAACCGCAACGAAGCCTTGGGCGGGAAGCTGGAATTGACTGAGCGCGAGCTGCACCTCCTGGCCGAGGCCCCGGAAAGCACCGTGACCGCGCTGCGACTGGAATGGGCCACCGAACAAAAAGAGGACGGTGAAGAGCGTTTCATCCCCTGGCTGGATGCTGCCAAACTCCTGGAGCTGGGCTTCGATTGCCGGATGCCTCTGGACCAGCCGGGTGCCCGGCGGCACTATGACGCGCTGCCCGCCAAACCGGCCTTCCTCGTTCTGGAAGCCGGGGGCAGAGCCTGGAGAAAAACCGCGGCCAAAGGTGGCCATGGATCCCGGCTTTTCGTGGTGGATGCCGGGCTGCAGGCTCCCCAGCTCCGCCAGCGTTATCCGGACCGGCAACAATTCCTCATCTGCCGGGGGGTGGTTCAAGTCCGTTATGTGGACCACCGCCCACCAGGTGTCGCCGTGTCGCCCCCACAGCTTCGCGGGTGGATACGCATGCTCGAGCCGGAGCTGGTGTTCGCCGCCCCCCCCCAAAACCGCCCGTTGGTGCAACTCCTGCGCACTGGGGGCGGGGATGCCCACCGCGAGCCCGGCGAACCGCGTTTCGCGGCAACCCTATGCTCCGGCGCCAATTACGAGCCTTGGGTGGAGGGAATCCGGTAGCTGGATGGCGCGCAAGGGAACCCTGAAAAACCGCCCCCTCAGTAATAGATTGTTGTTTCTGAGCCTCCCGGCTGGCCGACCAGCGCTCCCGGGAGGGGGCTCCCCATGGCGCGCGACCGCCATGGACAACCTGCTGCATTTCAACAACTCGTCGGTGCTTAATTATTCGCCGATGCACCCGCGCGGGATTTCGCAGTCCAACGCCACCTGAAAAGGTACCCCATCACCGGCCACCCATAAAACACGGAAAAAGAATTACGGCTGCCAGGCTTTGAGTTCGCCCAGCCGGCCGGGAGCCACCAGGCCGATCCGGCCCGTGGCCCGCTCTGGCAGGCTGAAACACTGGATGAGGATATCGTCCAGGTAAAACTCGAGCAGCGAAAGTTTCATGACCAGGCGGAAACGCGCCGAGGGCCCCAGGGAAAGTTCGCGGTCCACGCGGTTCTCTGGTTTGAAGCCGGCCCCGCCGGCCGTCATCGGGCCTATCTCGGTGATGCCCCCGGCACCAACCCGGATGGCGATGCCTTTGCCCGGGCCATGCTCCAGGTATAGCCCGCAGGCATTGGTATCGGCCGGGGTGGGCAGGCGCAGAACCCCCTCCAAAACCAGGCCTTGGTCCATATCGAAACCATTTCCGAGCATCGCCAGCGGAGCTGTGCCCGGGCCGGCGGCCGGCGCCAGCACCGGCACCGCCTCACGCTTCAGCCCTTCATAGCCTTCCCACCACGCCAGGCGCAGGGTACCTTCGGCATCGGGCACGGCGCGCTTGAGCAGCCCGAAATAGACCTGCCCATTGCGGGCAATGGAATGGTGATTGACGAGGACACCCTGGGGCGAGGGAAAGAACCGGGAGAAATACGTGTGGCCGGAAAGGAGGCTGGGGTTTTTCCGGGCGGCCACGAACGGACCCTCCGGGCGGTCCGCCACCAGCGTGCTCATCTGGCCGCCGGTGCCGAACATCATATAGTATTTTCCGCCGATCCGTTCCACCGCGCCCGCTTCGCCTTCGCCCACGCCCTCAGTCTTGGGTGGCGGGAGGGCAGTCCAGGTCACGCCATCCGCGGATTCCCCGAAGCCGAAGCGCCCGCCGGTGCCGGCCTTGGGCGTGGCGGTCCAATAGCCATACAGCCCGCCCCCGGGACGGGCAATGGCATAGATGCAGTCCCAGCGGCCGTTACGCTCATACCAGCGCTCGTCCTGCTTGAATTCGTATGTGCCTGGCAGCCGGGTCCAATGAACGAGATCCTTCGACTCGGCGAAGAAAATCGTCTGCCGCGGCCCTTTCCACTCCGAGAAGTTCATGAAA
This sequence comes from uncultured Verrucomicrobiota bacterium, assembly GCA_903845125.1. Classification (GTDB taxonomy): domain Bacteria; phylum Verrucomicrobiota; class Verrucomicrobiia; order Limisphaerales; family UBA1319; genus CAIMWS01. Next base: position 8,575 of record CAIMWS010000440.1, on the reverse strand, counting down.
AACTTGCCGTCCGCGGCGTGGTTCGGGGATTTCCAGGTGGACCCGGTGCCCATCCAGGTGACGCCCCGCGCCTTGGATAGGATCCGGCCGGTTTCCCGCCAGTGGACCCCATCCGGCGAACTGGCCAGGGAGATGTTGTCCCATTGGCCGCGGGCATTGGCCAGGCAGTAAAGGTAATACGTTCCCTCGTGCCAATACAACCAGGTGTCCCACATGTTGCCCGTGCGCTTCGAGCGCGCCTTGTAGAAGAGGGTCTGCACACTGGTGTCAAAGGGCGTTTCCTCTTCCTGCGTGGCCAGGAGCCTGGGCTCCCGGGCGGCCCACAAATACCCGCCGCCATCCAGCACCAACCGGCCGTTGGCCACGCGGGCGCCGCCTTCGAGCCGGCTGGCGGGGAAGGTTTTCATCAGGTCGCCGGCCTGGCCATTCTCAAAGCTCCACCAAGCCAGGGGAGCCGGGCTGGAAGCCTCGTTGGGCCGCAGCGCACGGATCTGTTCCGGCGTCAACGCCACATCGTAGATCCGGGCATCTTCGATTTCCCCGGCCAGAAAGCCGATCTCCCCCAACCCGCCGAGGTAGCGCAGGCCGATCAACACCGTGGCCTCCCCGCCAAAAGCCTGGCCCTGGCTGATGGGATAAGTGGCGTATTCCTCGCCGTTGCGGAATAAGGTGATGCGTTCCCCCCGGTAAGTGATGGCCACCTGCACCGGCGTTTTGGGGCCGGCGGTCTCCACGGCCCAGCCCGCCTGGTCCTGGTGGGTGCGCCGGAAGAAATCGCTGCCCGCCATCCACTTCCCGGCGCTCACCTCGCCGAACACGATGGCATCGAAGTGCTCCTCCGGGTCGATCAACGTCAACGCACTGCCGGCCCGCTGGGCCGTGTCCACCAGGCAAACCCAGGCCACCAGCGTCTTATCCCGCAACGGGGCGGGAGCGGCGAATCCAACGGCGGCCGCCCAACCGGCCAAAACCACAATGTGAATGAGCTGTCTCATGAATAATCCCGAGGCTGGCAGTTCCCCGGCCGGCAGTCAATCCGTGACCTCCGCGGAAAGGTTGGCTTCACCGAAGGATTGACGGATCGCGCCAGTATGAAGCCGCTGAAAAATCCAGATAAAACCGGAATTCGCGGCCGCCTTCCGGTTTTGCCATAAAGCCAGCGGCGTCATCGCTTCATCCCTGGTTGTTAACCTGCCGGCGCGCCCGCCCGAAGGACGCTTTGCTGCAGGAGCATGGCTATTTCGTGCTGCGATTCCTGGCGGAAGACGCGGGCCGGCGGCTGGAGGAAATTCTCGATACCATCCTGCACACCCTGGCCCGCCGCCCCCGAGCCTGGTGCCCGCCGCGTTCAGGAGGGCGCCCCGGCCGGCCCGCAGCCGGGAATACTCTACCGGTAGCCGGCCTGGCGGATGTCCCGCACCTCGGGCGGGGCATACTTCGCCACGGCCTCCTTGATCTCCGCGGCCTTGCCCACCAGCACGAAAACCAGGTCGTCCAGGGGATAATACCGCTGGATGATGCGCCGGGTTTCCTCCAGGGTGACCGCGTCCAGCCGCTGGAAAAAGCTGTCAATCTCCCGGGCGTCGAGGCCATGGAAATGCAGGCCGGCTGCCACGTTGGCCAGCTGGCGGCCGGTCTCGTAGCGCAGGGGAGACTGGCCCTTGATATAGGCTTTAACGGAGGCGAGCTGTTCCCCGGTGAGGCCCTGCTGGCGCAGCTTTTTCAGCTCCGCCAGCGCGAGGTCCAGGGCGGGGGCTGTGGTGGCGTTGGGGGTGAAGCTGGAGATGACAAACGGCCCCGCCGCGGAGGCCGGGGTGAAGCTGGAGCGGGCGCCGTAGGTGTAGCCGGAGTTGATCCGCAGCGACTCGTTGAGCAGCGAGGTGAAGCGCCCGCCGAACAAGGTGTTCACCAGCTGGATGGCCACGCGGTCCTCGTTGGTGGCGCAGATGCCGAGGTTGCCGAGGCAGAAGTAGGTCTGGGTGGCATCCGGCTTGTCCACCAACAGCAGCCGGCGGCCCTTCACCGGCGCCGGCGGGGGGAGGCTCCGGGGTGGCTGGTGTTCCGCGGGAGTCGCCCAGTCCTCGAAACGGGCTGCCAGCTCGCGGGCCATGTCGGCGGTGGTGAAATCGCCCGCGGCCACGATGGTGACGGCGGCGGGATCATAGTGGCGGGCGTAAAACCGGGCCACATCGTCCCGTTTCAGACGGGCCAGGGAATTCTCATCGCCATCCACCGGGCGGGCGTAGGGATGGGCGCCGTAGAGAAAGGCCCGGTAATACTTTCCAATCACCGCCCCCGGCTCATCCTTTTCCTGCTTCAGGCCGTCGATGGCCTGCTGGATCAGCTTGGTGAATTCCGCCTCCGGGAAAGCCGGCTGGCGGAGGATCTCCGCGAACAGGTCCAGCGCCGCGGGCAGGTCCTTTTTCAGGAACTCGCCGCCCCCCTGGGTGGCATCCCAGTCCGCGTCAAAGCTGATCGCCGCCCCCATGAAATCCAGCTCAGCGGCGAGCTCATCCGCGGAATGTTTCCCGGTGCCGCGCTTCAGCAGGCTGGCGGTCACCGAGGCCAGGCCTTCCTGGCCATCAGGATCTTCCACGCCACCGGCCCGGAGGGTGACGGCGAGGCTCACCAAAGGCACCTTGTGCTGCTCCAGGAGCAGCAGGGTCAGGCCGTTTTTCAGCTTCACCTCCTGGCAGGGGGGCATTTTCAGCGCGGATGATTCGGCCGCCGCGGCCGGGAGGGCGAGCCAGCCAGCCGCCAGCGCCAGGCATAAAATCAGCTTATTCATGACGTTTTTCCTCTCCTTCCTGGGTGGGAACCAGCAGGCCCACGGTGCGGTTGCGTTCGCGGAAACAGGCGGCGGCCACGCGTTTCACATCCTGCGCGGTCACCGCGGCCCATTGGCGCGGCGCCTCGAACAGCCGGCGGTAATCACCGAAAAACACCTCGTAGTTGCCCAGCTCGTGGGCCATGCCATTGATGGTCTTCAGCTGCTGGTAATGGTCCATCAGCCGGCAATTCCGCGCCTTTTCCAATTCCCGACCGCTCACCGGCTCCTGGCCGATGCGGCCCAATTCCTCGTAGAGCACCTTCTCGATCCTGGCGGTGTCCACCCCGTCCTTGGGCTGGACGGTGATGACGAACAACGTGGGATCCATGGCGATCTCAAAGCCGCCTTCCACCGCGATGGCCAGCTGGTCTTTATCCACCAGCCTTTGGTAGAGCCGGGAGCTTTGGCCCCGCAGCAGGATATCCTCCAGGAGGCACAGCGCCGGGAAATCCGCATGTTTGCAGGATGGCACATGGAAAGCCGCCATGACCATCGGCAGCTGGGCGAAACGCTCCACTTTCACCCGCCGCTCGCCCATCTGCTCCGGCTCCACCGTGGTGACCGGCGGCGGCAATTCCCGCGCCGGGATCGGCTCGATCTGTTTTTTGGCGGCGGCCAGCACCGCCGCCAGCGTGACATCCCCACAGACCACCATCGTGGCGTTGGCCGGGGAATAGCCCATGCTGAAATGGCGCCGCAAATCCGCCACTTTCCACTGTTCGATATCGGACATCCACCCGAGCACGGGCCAATGGTAGGGATGCGCGGTGAAGGCCGCCGCCCGCAGTTGCTCATCCAGGGTGCCGCTGTTGCTGGCATCCACGCTCGTGCGCCGCTCGGAGATGATGACTCCGCGCTCGGATTCCACCACCTTCGGGTCAAAGCTCAAATCAGCGATGCGGTCCCCCTCGAGATCCAGGATACGCTCCAGGGCCGAAGGGGGGAACCAATCCTGGTAAACCGTGACGTCGGTGCCGGTGTAAGCGTTGTTGCTGCCGCCGGCCGCCTCCATCACGCGGTCGAATTCCTTGGGCCCATATTTTTTGGCCCCGTTGAACATCATGTGCTCGAAGAAATGGGAGATGCCCGTGGCGCCGGCGCGCTCATTTCGCGATCCGATGCGGTAAAAAATGTAGAGCGCCACGCTGGGGATCGAATGGTCTTCGCACACCAGGATTTTCATGCCATTGGTCAGCGTGTGGCTTTGCACCGGCATTTCCTGGGCCGGCGAAACCGGCGGCGCCAGCAGCGCCCCCGCCAGGGCCAGCGCCCCCGCCAGGGCCAGCGCGGCCGCGAGCTTTGGCTGGCGCCCGGCCCCGGGCGCCCAGCTTGAAATCATGCTTCTCATGCGGTTGTTTTTACCGGGCCACCCGGGTTTTGGAAAGGTACATGTATCCGGCGGCGCCGGACTTTGGCTGGCCCGCCGTGGCTTCACGGCTGGAGAACCTCTTTGGCCATGCCCCGGCCATGGGATCGGTCGTGCTGGCTGAATCCGTTTGCGCAAAACCGTGGTCACTCGCCAATTATGGCTCCGGGCGCGGAGTTTAAATGGTGTGGCAGCAGGAGCGCCAAACCCACTATGCCTATGCCCCAGGATTTCCGCCTCAAAAACTTTGCATGGAAAACTATTTCTGCCATAAACCTGGCGTGGGGAATTTGGCCCATGGAATTTTCGAAGCACTTCTGGACGAGGAGCTATCGGCACTTCTCGCGCCGCATCCGGAATTGCGCTCTGTGTTCACCAAGGTGGATCCGGAAGAGGCGCCGGCGCGTTACGCGGCTTTCCTGGCCCGTGTCATCGAAAAGGCTCTCACCCTGGAAACGGAATCCGCCGCCCGCCTGCGTTTATGCAATAAAATCGTGGATATCCTGGCCGCCCTACCCTGCGCACAGTTTTTGGCGAACCGCCGGTTGGTGAGCAAGGATGAATCGCTCCTGGTGGAAATCACCCCACCCCATTACGCCACCCCAGGCATTCCCCGTCCCGAAACGCCATTGGCCAAAAGCACCTTGTTCACTGGCTCACCCAGTGATCCTCAACTCGTTCATGAATTGCTCCAGGAAATGCAATCGGCTGATTCGCTGGATGTGTTGATTTCATTTATCAAATGGTCGGGGCTGCGGTTGCTCATGCGCGGCTTCGAGGAACTGAGCCAACGCGGCGGAAGGATTCGGATCATCACCACGTCCTATATGGGCGCCTCGGATGCGGAGGCGATCGAGTGGCTCGCCCAACTGGCTAATACCGAGGTGAAGGTTTCCTATGACACCGACCGGACTCGCCTGCACGCCAAGGCTTATTATTTCCATCGCAACACGGGCTATTCCACCGCGTATATTGGCTCGGCCAACATGTCCCAAGCCGCGATGACCAGCGGATTGGAGTGGAACCTCAAGGTAACGGCTCAGGATCAATCCCACATTATTGACAAGTTCGTGGCGGAGTTTGAAACGTATTGGAATAGCCAGGAATTTTTGCCCTTCAATCCGGATGAACCTCAAATCCTCCGGGAGGCCATCAGCCGCGCGCGAAATCGGACCAGCATGGTGCCGGTTTTCTTCGATATTCGCCCACACGCTTTTCAAGAACGGATTCTCGACGCCCTTGAATCCGAGCGGTTGGTGCATGGCCATTGGCGCAACCTCGTCGTCGCTGCAACCGGCACCGGCAAGACGGTGGTGGCTGCCTTCGATTTCAAACGGTTCTTTGAAAATGCTCAACGGCAAGCCAAGCTGTTATTCGTTGCCCATCGGCGGGAGATCCTGGAACAAGCGGTTGGAACTTTTCGCGCCGTCCTCCGAGCTCCTGACTTCGGCGAACTGCTGGTCGGCCCCCACTCGGCGGCGCGCTTGGAACATTTGTTTTGCTCAGTGGATATGCTCCAGTCTCGCCGGCTTTGGGAGCAAGTGGGCCCGGAGTTTTACGACTTTATTGTCGTGGATGAAGTTCACCACGGTCCAGCGGCCAGCTATCGCCCCATTTTCGACCAGTTCGAACCGCGCGTTCTGCTAGGCCTGACGGCCACACCGGAACGTATGGACGGCGGGAGCGTGGCGGCAGACTTCGATCACCGTTTCGCTGCTGAAATCCGCCTGCCCGAGGCTTTGGAGGAAAAATTGCTTTGCCCCTTCCACTACTTCGCGGTGGCAGATCCGGTGTCAGTCGCTGAAGACAAATTCTGGAAAAACGGCCGCTACGATGTGCAGGCGCTGGAAGAAGTGTACACCGGTCAAAACTTTCCAGCACAACAGCGGGTGGAAACCGTGCTGGCAGCGCTCCACCGCTTCGAGCCTGACCTTTCACGCGTGCGCGGAATTGGCTTTTGCGTCAGCGTGCGCCACGCCGAATTTATGGCGGAGGAGTGCAACCGGCGAAACCTTAGGGCGGCCGTTTTGGTTGGTGAAACGGAGGATCAGGCCCGCTCCTTGCGCATCGAGGAGCTGCGGTCGGGGCGTCTGACGTTATTATTCACGCGCGACGTGCTCAATGAAGGCCTCGATGTGCCCGAGGTGAACACGGTGCTGTTCCTCCGCCCGACCGAAAGTCTGACCATCTTCCTGCAACAATTAGGCCGCGGCCTGCGTCATTTCCCCGGCAAGGATTGCCTGACGGTTTTGGATTTCGTCGGTCAAGTCCACCGCCGATACCGGATCGACCGCAAGCTCAAAGCCTTGTTGTCCAGGCGGCGATTCAATATCCAGCGGGAGGTGGAGATGGATTTTCCCCACCTGCCGGCGGGCTGCAGCATCCAGCTCGACCGTGTGGCGCGTGAGCATGTGCTGGCCAATATCAGGGCTAATCTGGGCAATTTAGCCAATCAAGTACCTGACCGTTTGGAATCGTTCACGAACGAATCCGGGCAACCACTGACGTTTGGCAATTTCGTTCGCTTCCACGATTACGAGCCGGAAGTTTTGCTCTCCCGGCAAACCTGGACGCAGTGGAAGGCGCGCGCCCGCCTCGCCCAGCCACCCACCGACCCGGACCTGGGCCAGTTAAAGCTCGCGCTCATCAGCGCGGCGCAAACCAGTGGCCCCGGAGAAATTGAACGCCTGCGGAGAATCATCACCCACTTGAGGGATGGCAATGCCACTGCGGCCCTCGGTGAAGCCGGGGAGTATGCCCTGGTCGCTCACTATCGCCTCTGGGGTAAACCGGGCCGCCAACTGGGAATGGACAATCTGGAACAATCTTTTCAGCGGGCGATCAGGAATCCATCGGTATTGGAGGACCTTGAGGAAGTCCTGGCCTGGTGTGATGAAGAATCCCGCATCGGTCCGGTAGCGCTGACTCTTCCCTTCCCCTGTACGCTGGAACTGCACGCCACCTACGGAGGCGATGAAATCAAAGCGGCACTGGGTGGGGCATCCCTGGAGACGGCCGGAAGCACCGGTGTTGGCTGGCTGCATTTCAAACCTCTCAAAACAATCGTCGCGTTGGTCACGTTTCAAAAAACCGAGCGGGAGTTTTCGCCCAGCACCATGTATCAGGATTACCCGGTGAGTCGCGAATTGCTGCATTGGGAAACTCAAGCGCAAACCAGTCAATCCAGCGAACCTGGACAAAACATGATTCATCACCAGGCGCGCGGTTACACGATGCTGTTTTTTGTGCGCACGCGTAAGAAAATGGGTGGGGTCACAGCTCCCTTCACCTTCCTCGGTCCGGCTAATCTCGTAAGCTACCAAGCGGAACGCCCCATTCAAATGATCTGGCGACTCGCGCATCCCATGCCCGTCGAAATGTTTGAGGAAAACCGGCGCGGCGGCTAATTCGCCTGTCCTTACTGCCGAAGGAAGCTCACGGTGGCACGCTTCCGGCCTGGTAAAGTCGTTTCGGGTGGACCGGCTTGGCGTGAGCGCCCTGCCCTGCTGAGTGGTTTACCTGCATCTGGGCAGTTGCTGATGGCCTTGCGGATTTATGGCAAACCGAGCCGGCAGCCTGGTCGGAACCTGCAAAAAAAGAGGATTCAGACCGCCAGCCTGGGATTGGCCAGGAGCCGGAAGCCCCTGAGGATGATCGGAACCGCGGTGCCAGGGCGGGCCGTTCTCTGCACCCCGCCGAACCTGCCGGAAACCCAAAACCCGGCGCTCAACGGGGCGAGCAACCGACCGGCCGGAGGAGGCGCTTTGACCCGATCAATCCCCAGTTCTGTCGGGCGTAAAAAAAGAGACCGGGGAAGGCCCCGGTCTCGTGTGGCAAGTTGGTTATCCGTTGGGATTACTGGCGAATCCGGCCGAACAACGACGCTCCAGCCGGCGTGACCTTGTAGGGGCTGGTGGCGCCGGGGACATCCGTGTACGGCCCGTTCACCGTGGGGGACGCTTGCAGCGTGCCGCCACCGGTCCAGGTGACCGTGAAGGTGCCATCGGCATTCTTCACGATGCCGGTGAACTTGGGCGCTTCAGGCTTGGCCGCGTCGTTGAAGTCCCAAACCGCCAGCACACCGCTGACGTCCTTGGGCGAGAGGGTGCCTGCGACGATTTTCAGCATGTCGGCCTCGCTCAGGATCTTGGAAAAGACCGCGACATCGTCCACCAATCCGTGCATCAGGCCGCCCGTCGAGCTGTTGTCCGCCCCGATGTTGAACTGGTTGATATCCTTCGAGAGCAGGCCCGTATTGCTCCCCGCCAGGAACGGTTTGCCGTCGATCCAGATATCCTTGGCGTCCGCCTTCTTGTTGAAGACAAAGTAGTGCCAGTTGTTCGTCCACCAGCCAATGTCGCCGGTATAGTCGGCGAACG
>CAIMWS010000439.1 GCA_903845125.1 uncultured Verrucomicrobiota bacterium | reverse complement strand
TGTAATGGGACATTCTGTCTCATTGTACAAGGCAAATTTTGCCTAGTTGCAACTATTTATACATTATTTCTATTCTCTTTTTCTTGCCAATTTCTAAACGGCATTGGCCTTAGGCCCGGTTAGGGGATGCAGAGCTGGTCGGCGCTGAGATCGGTGATGAAGCCGTGGCCCGGCTTATGGGTGATCATTAGGGGTATCTTTGCCGCCCGGGCCGCCCGTTGCGGCGTGACGCCGCACGCCCAGAAAACCGGCAGCAAGCCGCGGGGAATCTCCGCCAGCGGCGGCCCATAAATCGGGCGCATGAGATCGGCGCCGATCAAGGTGGGATCTCCCATATGCACCGGGGCGCCGTGGTTGGAAGGAAAGCGCCCGGTCAATTGCACGGCCGCCACCGCCTGCGCCGCTGGCAACAGTCGCATCGTAACCACCAGTGGGCCGGAGAATTTGCCCGCGGGCGTCGTGGCGAGCTTCGTCTCCAAAACCCACACCCCGTGTTCCAGCGAAATCCCGGCCCGCGCCAGTGGAGCGTCGAAGGTCAGGCTCGATCCGATCAGGAAAGCCACGCTGTCGGATCCCCACAGGTCCCGGATATCGGTTGGTTCCCCGGCCGGCAAACCGTCACGATAAACCACATAGCGCGGCAGATCGGTGCGCAAGTCAGCGCCCGGGGCACAGAAGTGCGGCTCGGGATCCCCTGGATCGGTCACCTCGAGGACCGGGCAAGCCTTGGCATTCCGGTGGCAATAAACCAGGAAATCATAGGCCTCGGCCTTCGGCAGCACGACCAGGTTGCATTGCACAAAACCCGGCACCTTGAACACGGTCGGCCCGGTCCACTGGCCGTGGCGCATGGCCAGCCGCGCCGGCGCGGCCATCTGGATGTCCTCAGGTTCGTGCATGGGGGTTTCTGCCCGCGTATCTAATCCGATGCTAACCGGGCCGAAGCGGAGCACAAGGTCCATTTTCAGCTCCGCGGAGCCTGGCGGGTTGTTTCCGCCCCAGGAAAGGGCTTAGGGCTTGAGCGCGGCCCTTGTTTAATGCCCCGCACCACGGCCTGGTGGGCGAAAATTGCTTCCGTTTTTTAAAACCCAGGTTTATTCTAAAACAACTGTAAAGAATGAGGCCTTGCCTTGGCGGCGTCTGCCAGACCGCCACCGTGGCGAAGGGGGCTTCCGCCGCGATCCTGACACGTTGTGCGGCGGCGCCCGGAATAACCATGCCGCCTCCATTAACTGAACTATTTATGATGTCCGAGCCAACGCCTGTTACAACCGCGCAACCGCGCCGGGTGGTGATCCTTTGCAAGCGCCAGCTCCAGCCGGATTCCCAGATCGCCCACTTGATTGAAACCGAGCTCGTCCGGAACGGTTTCCAGGTGTTTGTCGACCGCGCCGAAGCCATGGATGTGAATTGGGCCAGGGAAATCGGCCAGCGGATCAGTTCCTCGGACGCCATCATCCCCGTTTTGAGCGCGGAATCCGCCACCAACGAAATGCTGGCGTGCCAGATCGAAATCGCCCACGAAGCTTCCCAAACCCAGCGCGGGCGCCCCTGCCTGCTGCCCGTCCGCGTCAATTACACCGGCCCCCTGCCCGATCCGGTGGCGGGCCTTTTGAACCCGTTGCCTTACCAGCTTTGGGAAGGGGCTCACAGCGACTTGGGCCTCCTCACCGAATTGCTCCACAGCCTGCAAAACCTGCCCCCGGCGCCCCCTCCCGATGCCGCCGCCAGCGCCTTGCCGGCCAAAGGCGTCCGCCTCACCCCCAAGCCGGCCCCTGCCGCCCACCCCGAACCCCTCCCGGCCTTGCCGGTTTTCGACCCGGTCGGCGGCGCGCTCCCGCTGCATTCGGAATTTTATCTCACCCGCCAGACCGACCTCGACCTGCAAAGCTCCCTGGCGCGTAACGACGCCATCATTCTTCTCAAAGGCGCCCGCCAGATGGGCAAAACTTCCCTCCTCGCCCGCGGCCTCCAATACGCCCGGGAACGGGGCGCCAAAGTGGTCATGACCGACTTCCAGAAATTGAATGCCATGAATCTGGAAAGCCCCTCGCACCTCTATTTGAGCCTCGCCGAATCCCTCGCCGATGAGCTCGATCTGCCGGCCCTGCCCACCGATCTCTGGGATGAACGCCGCGGCGCCAACCTCAACTTCGAGCGCTTCCTCCGCCGCGAGGTGCTGGATAAATTAAACTGCCCGCTCGTCTGGGGCTTGGATGAAGTGGACCGCCTGTTCGTGACCTCCTTCCACAACGAGGTGTTCGGTTTGTTCCGATCCTGGTACAACGCCCGCGCCGTGGACCCCGCCAGCCCCTGGAACGGCTTGACCCTGGCCATCGCCTACGCCACTGAGGCCCACCTCTTCATCACCGACCTCAACCAGTCCCCTTTCAACGTGGGCACCCGGCTCGCCGTGGAAGATTTCACGATGCACCAGGTGGCGGAGCTGAATACCCGTTACCGCGAACCCCTCCGCAACGATGAACAGATGCACCGCTTCTTTCACCTCGTGGGCGGCCATCCCTATCTCGTCAACCGCGGCTTGTACGAGCTCGCGACCCACCGGATGAACTTCGACGTTTTCGCTACCAAGGCCAATCACGACGATGGCATTTTCGGCGACCACCTCCGGCGCATGCTGATCATGCTCGCCAAGGATCCCGTCCTCACTGAAGAGCTCTGCAAGGTGCTCCGTGGCACCTCCAGTGTCACGCCGGAAAGTTTCTACCGGCTGCGCAGCGCGGGCATTATCGCCGGCACCTCTCCGAACGATGCCCGGCCCCGCTGCCTTTTATACGGCGCCTATTTGCGGAAACACCTGCTGTAAAACCTGCCGGCCGGCCGTCGTCTCCGTGGGACCATGAAATAATGGCACGTTGGAAACAGGGATCAGGACTTGAAGAAGTCTCCCGCTTTACCATTTCCGAGTATTACGTTCATAGGCACCGTTGAGCATATTATGGGTATATTCTTCCACCTAGTGTAGCCCCAGATAAAGTGCCGCCGTCAGGCTAGATTGAACGAAAATGAGGCAAAATTTATTTTGGTTTTGGTTCGCATTCATGGGTGTTTACGCCTTTTATAATCTAATTGAGTATATATCGGGCACATTTTGCCCAGACCCGCTGCTTGCAGGTTTTGCTGGCGTGAGTTCCTTAATAGCAATCGGGTTTGCCCCCACAGTTAGGCTGCGGATTTTAGGTGGAGGGGGTGTTTTTGTGGTCAGTCTGCTCTTAGCTGTAGTCTATATCGATTGGCTGGATATCAATCAAGTGTGGCATAAACGGGCGGAGTTTACGTCGTCCATATTGAGGCTGGGTCATAAACTTAAAGAATATTTTAATGAAAATCCGGAGGTCACGTTCACAAATGTGTCTGATTACGTAAGGTTAGGCGTGGTTAATTCCCGCGATACAGCGTTTCTCAGCAATTGCTCGGCTGTGGTAATTCCACCCAAACTTGGGGGACCGGAGCTCCTGGTGGTAGAGGATGTTAAAAAGCGGGTCAGTATTTCCCGGAACGAAGAGCTTCCAACGTGGGAGTTCAAGTAGGCACTCACAGGCCAAATTAACCTCATGAATTCTGCCCTGGGCGATCATCCCCACTATTGTTTCGGTGATCCATTGGCGTCCGGTGGTCAATCTAGGAATAACTGTTCTTTTGCGGCTAATCCCCATGCACAGGATCAGGAAATACGCTTTGAGCGCGGCCAGGACTTAGGGCCATCCGGGCGGCATTCTGGCCTTGTTCTCTGCGCTCTCTGCGTTCTTTTGCGGCTAATCCCCATGCAGAGGATCAAGAAATACGCCCTTAGCGCGGCCAGGACTCAGGGCCATCCGGGCGGCATTCTGGCCTTGTTCTCTGCGCTCTCTGCGTTCTTTTGCGGCTAATCCCCATGCAGAGGATCAAGAAATACGC
>CAIMWS010000438.1 GCA_903845125.1 uncultured Verrucomicrobiota bacterium | reverse complement strand
TGCAGACTCCCAATTCTGATCGCACATTATGGGTGAGAAGATCGATTATTCGCGTATTTGCCAGATGCTGAACGCGGCAGTCGCCCAAATCCGCGAGCATCATGGCCACCTATCCCAACTGGACAGTGCGGTGGGAGACGGTGACCACGGCACCTCCATCTTGCGGGCCATGGAAGCGGTGGCTAAAACGGTGGTGGAAAACCCGGCTCCGAATTTAAAACAATTATTTTCCAAAGTGGCTTGGGCGGTAATGGCCAGTGATGGAGGTTCCACCAGCCCCCTGCTCGGTTCCTGGTTTTTGGGGATGAGCGAGGTGGCGGGGGAGGCTGGCGAGACCGATTTTACAGGATTCGTGGGCATGCTGGATGCCGGTTTGGCCCGCATGCAAAAACAAAGCCGCGCTCAAATCGGGGACAAAACCATGATGGACGCCCTTTTGCCAGCCATGGCCGCCTTGCGGGCGGCTGATCCGGCTGGCAATCTCCAGGAGGCCTTGAAAAAATCGGCGGCGGCGGCAGCCAGCGGCGCTGAAGCCACTAAAAGCATGCGGGCCAAGTTTGGCCGTGCCCGCAACCTGGGGGATCGTGTGATTGGCCACTGCGATCCCGGATCAGTTTCGATGGCCTTTATTTTTAAAGGATTCAGCGAAGTTCAATAAGGCGTGCTCGTGCTGGGTATGAAACCATAAACAAGCCGGCACTGCACGCAGTCTAAAGATGGAATAGAAAACCAACAGGAAGCATTAATATATTATGGCAGACAAAGACAATACTCAGGAAGCGGCAGATTATGGGATCGGCATTCCGGTTAAAAGACACCCGTTTTTCCTTAAAGGCCTTGATCATGTAGATTGGGGAATGAAGGACCGGCTTTCGCGGATTTTCAATCCCAAATCCGGCAATACCGTGATGCTGGCCTTCGACCATGGCTACATCATGGGGCCCACCTCCGGCTTGGAACGGATGGATATGACCATCACGCCGCTGATCGAGTATGCAGATTGCATCATGTGCACGCGGGGCGCTTTACGGTCCATCGTCCCCCCCACTTCGAACAAGCCGGTTTCCTTGCGCTACTCGGCGGGCACTACGGTGCTGACGGACCTGAACGATGAATGCATTCTGGACATTGAGGATGCCATCCGCGTCAATGCCTCGGCTTTGGCAGTGATGGTGGCGGTGGGCAGCAAATATGAGGCCAAGACTATTGAAAACCTGGTGGTCACGGCCGATTTAGGCTTCAAGTACGGCATCCCTTCCCTGGGAGTGACGGCGGTGGGCAAGGAATTAACCCGTGATGCCCGATACTTGTCGCTGGCCTGCCGAGTGTGCGCAGAAAATGGGGCGACCTTTGTTAAAACCTATTTCTGTGAAACCGGATTTGAGAAAGTCACCGCCTCCTGCCCGGTGCCGATTGTGATCGCTGGCGGCAAGAAACTGCCCGAGGACAAAGCGTTGGAATTCGCTTACCTGGCCATCCAGCAAGGGGCCTCAGGAGTCGATATGGGGCGGAATGTTTTCCAGGCGGAACATCCCGTGGCCATGATCCAGGCCATCCGGGCAGTGGTACACGAACGCTGCAAACCCAAAGAAGCTTTTGACTTGTATCGCCAGCTCAGTTCGACCAAGACCAGTTAATACCTGGGACCCTGAGCGGGATGCGAGCGGTTCCAGCCGGTCGCCGGTTGGTGCCGCTCCTAAAAATCGATCCAATAAGCACGCCTGAGCAAATGGCACAGACTCCGCCAAGGCTTTGCTTTGTGCCTTGGTGGGAGTTCTGCTGAGGAGTTGGTGTTTTTTGTTTTTTCAGGTGGCACCTTTATCCGCTTGCCAACCCGCCGCTTTCTGCGATGCTCAGGTGTTACATGAACGTATGTTCACGTCGGATTAACCATGTGATAAACCAGTCTAACGCCGTTGGATTTTGTTCCAACTTCGGTGTCGGCTTGGTTGTTTTGACTTTTTAGCCGACACTCCGTCAATTTTATGCAGCTTTTACTTACCTCGGTCTTTGGACCATACGGCGTTGATGACCAGTATGGCCGCAAAGAAAACAAGATGGAACTGTTCCATAACCAGGTGACCCGGGAGCAGGACATTTTCTCCTACCGGTTCAACCACCACAGCTTCGGGCTGCAGTTCATGGCGCAGAATTTGGAAACGCCCACCACAGTGCTGGATTTTCCCACCGAACAGCGTTTCATCGAGGAGATCAAGAAGGGGTATGATTACGTTGGGATCAGCTTCATTGTGCCGAATTTGAAGAAGGCACAGCGGATGGCGCAATTGATCCGGGAATTGTCGCCCAAAACCAAAATCATTCTGGGCGGCCATGGGGCCAATATTCCCAAGCTGGAAACGATGGTGGAATACGACCATCTGTGCCAGGGTGAAGGCCTCTATTTCCTGCGTGAGCTTTTAGGCGAGAAGATGGACCGCCCCGTCCGGCATCCGCTGGCCTACAGTTCGTTCAATCGCCGGATCATGGGAGCGCCGCTGCCCCAGACCTCAGGCGTCCTGATTCCCGGTGTGGGTTGCGCCAATAAATGCCGATTCTGCGCCACCTCTCATTTCTTTGGCGCCTATACCCCATATCTTTCAACGGGGCAGGAAATCTTTGATGTCTGCCAGGAATACGAGCAGAAGCTTGGCGTCACTGATTTCGGGGTATTGGATGAAAACTTCCTGAAAAACCCCACACGGGCCCGGGAGTTAATCCAGATCATGGAAAAAAATGGCAAGCAGTATACCTTCGCTATTTTCAGTTCGGCTGAAACCTTGAAGCAGTTGGG
>CAIMWS010000437.1 GCA_903845125.1 uncultured Verrucomicrobiota bacterium | reverse complement strand
GCGGATCCCCTCGCCCCGCTGGCGGGGAGAGGGATAGGGTGAGGGGGGCGTCCTACTGCCTGGGGCGTTCCTCCTCACCCTGGCCCTCTCCTCCAAAGGAGTTAAAAGGGTCAGGCAATAGAAGCATGTTTATTTGTGTTCGACATTGGCTACCAAAATCGAGACGCTTGTTCCATCCCACGCCAATTTCGCATAGAATATCACGGGGCCATTCACCACGTTATGAGCCGTGGCGATCGCGGCGAAAAAATCTTCCTCGACGACGTGGATCGCCAGGATTTTCTTAAGACGCTGGCCCAGACGTGCCAGAAAGCCGGCTTTTCGGTTCATGCCTATTGGGATCATCGCCGGGGAGTGGAGCCGGAAAGGTTGGACGGAGGAAGAACAGGGTCGGGCACGCCAGAATGCCCCAGGGGAAATGGCCATCGCCGCCCGGTTGCGGCAAGCAACGGCTCTGACCCTCAAATGGGTTGCGGTTTGCCTCGGCTTGGTTACGTCCCATCGTGCCAAGGCGAAGTTACACCAATGGATGAGGTCCCCCCCGTCGGCGCCGCCCTCGCCGCTCAATCAACCATCGCCAACAATTCTTAACCAGGAATGTGCACAAGAAAAGAATTATACTATGGCCTGACTCAATCGCCTGGCCCATTCGCACAGTCTTGATCCAGGATTAGAAATTCATGAAGTCCTTATCCCCTGGACCGGCCCCTCGGTCTTTGACGGCGGCGGGCCTCGCCAGTTCGGTGCCGTCGTGGTTTCCTTTGGCGCTTTGTTGCGCCTCGCCGTTGCGCTTGCCAAAGGCTGGCTGGCCGTGGTGCGGCTTGGTGGATCGCGCCACCAAAGCGGCAGGCTTGGCCGTGTTTCTGCCACCCTGGTCCCCATCCACCATGCTGAGCAGGTCACCTACCGCTTCCTTTAGCGCATCGGCTTGCGCGTTGAGTTCCTCCGCCGCGCTGGCGCTCTCCTCCGCATTCGCCGCGTTAGCCTGGGTCACCTTGTCCATCTGGCTCACCGCCGTATTGACTTGTTCAATGCCCTGGCTCTGTTCCGCTGAGGCGGTCGCTACTTCCCCAGCCAATTCATCCACCTGACGGGCTTTACTCACAATTTCTTCCAGGCTTTTGGCCACCCGGGAACTTATTTGCACCCCGTTGGCGCTCTTCTGCACGGAGTCTTCGATCTTCGTCGCCGTTTCTTTGGCCGCTTGGGCGCAGCGTTGGGCCAGACTGCGCACTTCATCGGCCACCACCGCAAATCCCGCCCCAGCCTCGCCTGCCCGGGCGGCTTCGACCGCCGCGTTCAACGCCAGTATGTTGGTCTGAAAAGCGATCTCATCGATGGTCTTGATGATCTTGGCAATGCCGTCGCTGGAAGCTTTGATGTCGTTCATGGCTGCGCTCATGGCCTGCATCTCGCTCATGGCCGTATCGCCCGCCTGCCGGGCCTGGGAACCCAGACTTTTAACTTTGTTGGCGCTCTCGGCGTTGTTTTTGGTCATGCTCGACATTTCCTCCAGGGAGGAACTGGTTTCCTCCAGCGAAGCCGCCTGCTCGCTGGCCCCTTCGGCCAGGGACTGACTGGCGGAGGAGACTTGACCGGCGGCCGAGGCGGTTTGCTCCGCTCCAGCGGACAGCACCTCGGCCACCACCTTGATCGGCTTGGTGATGGAACGGGATAATAGTGTGCCGATGGTGAGCGCCACCAGCAAACCGCCGAGGCTTCCCACCCAGGTAACCGTCTTGGCCAATGAAGCATCGGTCCGGGAAGTCTTTTGAGCCTCCGCCGCCACTGAATCGTTGATTTCCAGGATTTCCCCCAACAAGGTTTCCGCCTCCGTGAAGGATTTGGCCGCCGTCGCGAAACTCAGCTCCTGAGCTTTGGCGAGCAAAGTTTTATCACCCCCCTTGCGGCTTTCCTGGGCCAGATTCAGCACCGCTTCGTGGTCTTTTTTCCAAACCTGCCAGGCGGGGACAAATTGTTTCCATTTTGCCTCCTCCTCCTTGGTTTGGGGCAGCGGTTCGTAAGCTTTCCAACTCTTATCCACGCGGTCCCAGGCGGCTTTCAACCGG
>CAIMWS010000436.1 GCA_903845125.1 uncultured Verrucomicrobiota bacterium | reverse complement strand
CGCTTTAACTTTGCAAAGAGAGTATGGTTCCAATTGGGCAAGGTCGGGTGGTTGAAAAGGTTCAGTTCGGCCATATGGCCAGCGGAGACTTTAATTTGGGTGGGGTAGAACTCGGTGCTCAAGCGGCCGTTGATGCGCAACCCAGTTTTGGTTTTGGTTTGGCCGATGAGGCGGAGGATGGTTGGTAATCGATCAACGGCTGGCCAGCCCAGGGCTGGCTGATTGCACTGAAGAGGTGGTGTTCAGCCGGATTCCACCAGGAGTTTCCGCTGGGGTAGTGGCAGAACGTCACGGCCAGTTCAAAGCGGTCAGCTTGCGGAATGGCCAATGCCGCCAGGGAGTGCAAAAAACCCAGCTGGCGCTGCGGCGCCGCTGGGTTTCTGTTGGCACACTCCGCGGTCCCTCCGACCCGGAGCGGGTGCGCTACACCGGTTTGACTTCAAACCCCGGCCGGTAGTTCCTGGTCAGCAAGGCATTGGCCTCGGGTGAATTGGTGATTTTCAGGGCTTCGGCGTCCCATTTCAGCTCCACGCCCGGCATCCGGGCCGCCACGTTGCCGAGTTGGACGGTCTCGGCCAGCGGGCCGGCATAGTGGAAGCCATCGCTAGTGGTTTTGCCCGCGAGGATGGCGTCCACCCAGACATGCCAGTGGTTGAGGCCCGGCACCTGGGGGAATTTGAAGTCCTTGAACTTGCTTTCGGGATAGAGCCGGGGCATGGCCACATGCGGCAGGAGCATCACGCCTTCCTCGCCCATGATGAGCGAACCACCGCCGCCCTTGGGCAGCTTGAATTCGCCGGGGAGCAGCGGGGGTTGGAGCCCGCCATCGCGCCAGATCAGCGGCAGGTAGGAGTCGGCCGACAGGGCAGTGCCGGGGAACAGGTAATGCACGGTTTCCGGGCCGGGCCAGACTTCGGCATTGGTGCCGGCGTGCTCCGCGCGGATGGTCAGGGGGGCGGTGAGGCCCAAGGCGGTGAAGATGGGGTCCATGACGTGACAGCCGAAGTCCCCCAGGGCGCCGGAGCCGAAATCCTGCCAATCCCGCCATTTGAAGGGATGGTAAGTATCGCTGGCATAAGGCCGCATGGGGGAGGAGCCGATCCAGAGGTTCCAGTTCAGGCTTTCCGGCACGGGCGCCTCCGGCGGGCGATCCGTGCGGTTGCTGTATTGCCGGCCATGGACGCCGATGTAGGAATGCACCTGCTTGATCTTGCCGATGACGCCCTCCTTCAACAGCTTGACCGCCGTGCGGTATTCCACCGCGGAGTGGATCTGGTTGCCCATCTGGGTGGTCAGCCCGCTCCGGGCCGCCTGCAGGCGCATCTGGCGCGCTTCCCACACCGTGCGGGCCAGCGGTTTCTGGCAGAAGACATGCTTGCCCAGGCGCATGGCCAGCATGGACACCGGCGCGTGCATGTGGTCGGGCGTGGAGACGGAGACCGCGTCGCAGCGGCTGCCCAAGGTGGTCAGCATTTCGCGGTAATCCTCAAAATGGGGCACGCCGGGGAATTTGGCATCCGCCTGGGTGAACCGGTTTTTATCCACGTCGCAGAAGCCGGTGAATTTGACTTTCGGGTGGGATCCGATCTCGGAGAGATCGGCCAGGCCCATCCCGTTAACCCCCACGCAGGCGACCTGAAGTTTGCTGTTGGCATCGGCGCTGCTTACGAAAGCGGGCAGGCCCAGGGTGGCGCCCAACCCCACAGCCGCCTGGCTCAAGAACCGGCGGCGAGTCACATTTGTGTTTATCATTCCGCCCCAATACGCCCAGCCGGTAGCGGAGTCAAACCAAAACGCCGATGGCTTGGCGGCCGCGTGCCGCCGCCCGGCGCCGGGATGGATCCGTGGCGGGCCATTCTTCCAGCTTGCCTGGCGGGGCGGGCGGGTGATAATGGGCACGAACCTGATATTGATTTATGAATTTACAAACCCAAGCCCCTGGCAGTGGCTCCGGCCCCGCCCTGAACCGCCGCGCCTTTTTGCGGCAAACCGCCGGCCTGGCGGCGGCCGTGAGCCTGAGCTCCGGCCCCAAGGCCTGGTCCGCCAATGACAAAATCATCGTGGGCGTGATGGGCGTGGGCGGCCGGGGCACGGCGCTGACCGATTTTTTTGCCAAACGTCCGGATGTGGAAATCGCCTGGCTGTGCGACCCGGACACGCGCCGGCTCAAAGCGGCCAGCGGGGTGGTGGAGGCTGCCCAGGGCCGGAAGCCCAGGCTGGCCCAGGATTTTCGGCGGATGCTGGAAGACCGGGCGGTGGATGTGGTGATCAATGCCACGCCGGATCATTGGCATGCCTTGGGCACGATCCTGGCCTGCCAGGCCGGCAAGGACGTGTATGTGGAAAAGCCGATGGCCCACAATGTCCGCGAAGGCCGCAAAATGATCGAGGCGGCCCGGAAATACGGGCGGGTGGTGCAGGTGGGCACTCAAACCCGCAGCGCCCCCTACGCCCGCCAGGCCTTGGAATACATCCAATCCGGAGGCTTGGGGGAAGTCCTGCTGGTGCGGGTCTTCAACATGATGCAGCACCCCCTGCAGAAGACCGTGCCGGACCAGGCGCCGCCAGCCGAGCTGGATTACGATCTCTGGTGCGGCCCGGCCGCCAAGCCGCCCTACAATCCCGGCCGTTATTGGTTGAATTATTCCGAGTATAGCTGCGGCCCCATCCCGGGGGACGCGGTACATCAGCTGGATCTGGCGCGCATGGTCCTGGGCGACCCTGCCTATCCGGATTCAGCCTACAGCACTGGCGGCGTCTGCTCGCTGGCGGACGGGCGCGACACGCCCGACTCGCAATTCGCCACCTTCACCTACGGGAAAATGACCTTCCAATTTGAATCCGCATTGTGGTCGCCCTATATGAAGAAAATCGCGCAGCATATCCGGGATGGTGACCTGTTTCCGGAGTGGCAGTTCTGCGCCACCCGCATCGAAGTGTGCGGGACGAAAAACTTTATGTATCTGGGGCGCCACGGCGGCGGGTGGCAGGTGTTCGACACGAACAACCAGCCCATCAAATCGGTTTACGGCCGCCAGGGGGATAAATGGCACCAGGATAATTTCCTCCAATGCGTCCGCACGCGTGCCCGCCCCCATGCCGACGTGGAGCAAGGTCATTACTCGGTCTTGCTGTGCCACCTGGCCAACATTTCCTGGCGCCTGGGCAACCGGAAATTGATCCTCGATCCCAAAACTGAAACGTTTCCGGAAACACCTGAAGCCAACCGCTACCTGCAGCGTAGCAACTACCGCGTCCCCTGGACGCTGCCGGATCCCGTGTGAGGCTGGCCGGCCGCGCCGGGCTTGTAGGGCGTCGGTTTATGGGGTAATTCCTATCGCCGGGACATGGGTCCTGAATCATGGGTGAACCAACCGAAACGGAATTGATCGCGCGTTGCCTGCGGGGTGAGGCGGAGGCGTGGGATACGCTGTTCGACCGTTATTACGATGCGGCGGGCCGTTTTGTGTTCCAGTTTGGTTCGGATTTCAGCCGCGAGGATGTGGAGGAAATCTGCCAGGAGACATTCCTCAACGTCGTGAAAAACCTCGCCTCCTTCAAAAGTGAAAGCCGGTTCCAGACCTGGCTGTTCCGCATCGCAGCCAACCAGGCGCGCGATTACCGTCAGCGGGCCCATGCCGCCAAACGGGGTGGCGGCCAGGCTCCGGTATCCCTGAATGCTGAAGAGCCAGCCACCGGCCAGCGGCTGGATCCCCCCAGCCTTTCACCCGGGCCGGATGCCGAACTGCTGAACTCCGAGCGCATAACCCTGATGGACAACGCCTTGCAGCAGCTGGATATGCCCTGCCGCGAGTTGGTGGAGCTGCGTTATTTCGGCGATTTGAGCTACGAGGAAATCGCCCAGGAGTTGGTGCTGAATCCCAAAACCGTCAGTTCCCGGCTGAGCCGCTGCCTGGACCGCCTGGAAGAGATTGCCCGGCGGATATTTTTTGCGGGGGAAAATTCCGGAGCCGCCGTCTAATTAGTATGGCTTTCGAACCACAGCAAAGGGTGGTGGAATGGCTGAAGGCTTATGCGGATAAGCGCCGCAAAGCTTATGGCCCACCCATGGAACTGCATCCCGCCACGCGGCGGATGCTGCAGGCGGAAGCTGCCCGCATTCACCGCCCGGAAGCACCCGCCACCAGGGGACGGCCGGCGGGTTGGTGGGTGCGCTGGGCTTGGTCGGGCGCCATTTTCGCCGGCCTGGCGGCTGCCCTTTGGGTGGTGGACCGCGCGCCGCGCCAGCCGGCGGATGCGCCAACCTCCCGCCGCGCCCAGTCACCCGCACCCAAGCCGGCCAATTCCAAGACTGCGGCCAGCGAACTTCAATTGGCAAAGAACGAGCCGGTGGGCGGATTGACGAACACCCGCCTGGCCGAAGTCGTTTTGGTGCCGGAATCAGCTCCGGCCAAGCCGGTTCCCACCATGGCGCCTGGCCCGGCTGTTTTGCCAGTGAAACCAAAACGGTCAGAGCCGGGCGATGCAGGCACCCCGGTGGCTGCGGCTTCGCCACGGATGCTGGTGGCCAGGGATAAAGCCACGGCCGCGGCGTCCGATCCCCTGCCGCCAACCGCGCCTGCCCCCAGGGTGGCCGGCCCGTCCCCGGTGGTGCCCAGCGCCCTGGAAGCACCGCGCCAGGACCGCGCCCAACTGGAGCCTGACTTGTTGGAAAACCGCCAGAAATCGCCGGCAACAACCGCGGTTGCGCTCGCTGCCGAATCCCGGGCGAACCAACCGCCCGTGGCCCGTCCGGCGGCGGATGCGCCGATGGAAATGGTGGCTGAATCTCCGGTGGCAGGCAAATCCGTGAAACTCTCCGCCCGGTATGGCCTGGCCAAGCCCAAAACCGCCACCCGTGCCAGCGCCCAAGCGGCTCCGGCGCCGGAGTCAACCGTGGCTTCCACGCCCACCCCGGGCCTGATGGATGGCAGCCGCAGTGGCGGAGCCGGTGCTGCGGGTAATTCTGAGACCATTGCGGCAGCCGCCGCCAGGGGTGCGGCAGGTGGCAGGAGGCCAGAGGTATTGGTGGCGGGCAGGGAAAGCGCGCCTGGTGGGGAGGAAATAGGCGCCATGACCGTGCAGCAAACCTTCCGTTTTCAACCGGTTGCCGATTCCCCGGCGGGGGGCCGCCGCAGCGTGGCGCCCGTCCGGTTCGCCGCTTCCAACCCGGCTTTCAAGCCCCTGCAATCCTTTGGCTGGGAACGTGCGGGCAATCGCCTCCGCATCACCGATAGCGACGGGTCCATCTATGTGGGTTTGCTGGGCGCTGCCGGCCCGGACGAATCGCTTGGCCGGATCACCGCAAGCCAAGCCGAAGCCCCCGCTTCGACAGCAGCCGTTCCCAGCGCCAGCCCCGCCGATGCGGATTCCACCGCCCGATCCTTGGCAACCATCCGTTCGGATCAATTGGCCATGGCACGGGCCACGGATTCCAAAACCAGCTCTAATTCGGTGCCCTCGATGGTTTTTCAAGCTGCGGGCACCAATCTCACCTTGGGACAGCGGGTGGAATTGCAGGGTGTCCTATCCCAGCCCGCTCCAACGGCCACCGCAGGCTCCAGCCAGGGGGGGCGGCAGCGCACCGCAACCCCCAACGCCCGCTCGCTCACCAACCGGTGGCAGGTGCAAGGGCAAGCCACGGTCAATGGCGACACCCTGGAATTCCGGGCCATCCAGATTCCCTGAGCCCAATCGATA
Source organism: uncultured Verrucomicrobiota bacterium (assembly GCA_903845125.1). GTDB lineage: Bacteria > Verrucomicrobiota > Verrucomicrobiia > Limisphaerales > UBA1319 > CAIMWS01. Next base: position 5,252 of record CAIMWS010000436.1, on the reverse strand, counting down.
CCTTTTTATGGACACCGACTTGAAGGACAAAGTCATTTTGATCACCGGCGCGGCTGGGGGCATTGGTAGCGGCCTGGCGCGCGCCTTTGCCGCGGAAGGATCCCAGCTCGTCCTGCATTATCATCGCCATTTGCCCGGCCTTTCCGAACTGAAAAAGGAGTACCCAGCCCTGGATGCCCTGGCCGTGCGCGCCGATTTGCGCCGCGAAGCCGACGTGAAAAAACTGTTCGCCCAAGCAGTGCGGCGCTTTGGCCGGGTGGATTGCCTGGTGGCCAACGCGGGCATTTGGGTGGAGGCGGAGGTTCCGCTGCAGCAGATGACCCTGGCCCAATGGCGGAGCACGCTGGAAACCGATCTCACCTCCGTTTTCCTGTGCGGCCGGGAATATTTCCGGCTGGTGGCGGAACAACGCCGGGGCAACATGGTGCTGGTGGGCTCCACCGCCGGCGTTTTTGGGGAGGCGGGCCATGCTGATTACGCCGCCGCCAAGAGCGCCCTCGCCTATGGCTTGACCCGCACCTTGAAAAATGAAATCAGCCGCCTGGCGCCCCCTACCGCCGATTATGGTGGGGGCCGCGTCAACTGCGTTTGCCCCGGTTGGACAGTCACGCCCATGACTCAGAAGTACCTCGACCAGGCCGACCTCGTGCGGAAGGCCACCGCTACCATGGCCCTGCCCCGGGTGGCCCGGATTGAGGATGTGGCCCACGCCATCGTGTTCCTGGCTTCCGACCGCCTGGCCCGCCACCTCACTGGCCAAACCTTGGTGGTGGCCGGGGGCATGGAAGGCCGCTGGCTGTGGCAGCCCGGGGAAATTGACCTGTCCGCAGTTTGAAAGTTCCCTGCTTTTCACAATCCCTGTAACCATTTTCCGGACCGGGCCGTCTTTAGGGATGCAAGTAATGAACCACTACATGATGATGTTTATGAGAAAAACCGTATTTCTGGCTTTGGCTTGCGGCATGTGCGCTGCGGTCTGCTCCGCCGCTCCCAAGGATGACGTCCTGGCCGCCGCCAAAAAACTGGCCCAAAAGGACAATTACAGCTGGACCGCCGCCATGGAAGTGGCGGGCGCCAACTTCAACATGTCGCCCCTGCAGGGCAAGACTGAAAAAGACGGCTTTACCGTGCTCACCCGCGAATTCAACGAAACGACCTCCACGGCCGTGCTGAAGGGTGAAAAAGGTGTGATCAAAACCGAGGAAGGCTGGAAAACAGCCGATGAATTAGCACCACCCCAAGGAGGTGGAGGCGGAGGAGGCGGGGCCCGGGGCGGCATGATGGGACGCATGCTGCTCCGGACCCGCACTCCAGCCGCTGAAGTGGAAAGCCTGCTGGAGAAGGTCAAGGAAATCAAAGCCGGCGAAGCGGGGATGTTCACCGCGGAGATCACCGAGGCCGGGGCCAAGGAACTGATTTCTTTCGGTGGCCGCCGCCCGGGAGCGACCCAAAACCAGAACCGTCCGGAGCCGAAAAACGCCAAGGCTTCGGCCAAGTTCTGCGTCAAGGACGGCATCCTGACTCAATATGAGCTCCGGGTCCAGGGCACCATCACCTTTGGGCAGGACCAGCAAGAGCGCGAAATGGACCGCACCACCAAGGTGGAAATCAAGGAGATCGGCACCACCAAGGTGTCGGTGCCTGAAGAAGCCAAAAAGAAACTTTCCTCCTGATCCCGCGGAATCGTTTTGTTTGAACCCAGAGTGGCTCGGGCGAGCCACTCTTTTTTTTGGTCCGGGTCGGCCACCAGGCCACATCACCAGGCGCCGGATTTTTGCCGGAGCCCGGGAATCCGGCCCTTGATTTCCTGGTCCAAACCCGGGTTGCCGGCCGCCCGGGCCAGCGCCAAAGCCCGCTCCACGTCCCCGTTCCACTCGAAAACGTATCCGGCCCGGGCGTAGGAGCTGCGGTTGGGGATCGGTTCGTGGATCTTTTGGATGGCCTCCGGGCCACCTTCACGAACTCTATGACCTGGGCCGCCGGCGGCAGCTACCACCGGTGGCAAGCACTTTGAGAAGGATCCGCGACTAATGCCACCTCCCCCGCCCAGGGTCAAATTCCGGTATTCCACCATTTGACAGCTCAGCGGCTGGAAGCCGCGCCTGCGCCTGACGGCTGACCGGTTCACTTGGCCTGGATGGCTTCGCGCTGGGCTTTGGAAAAGTCGAAAATCATGGATTTGGGATTGGCGCTTTTGAGCGGCTGGCGATCCCCCAGGCGCTTTTGCCAATCCGCCATCAGGCCCAACAGACGGTCTTTTTCGGGGGCGGCCTCTTCCCTCTCCGCCTGGTCGTCGCGCTCGGCTGGATCCAGTTTCAGATCGAACAGCTGGACCTTGTTGATGGCGGGATAGACGAGCAGTTTCCAGCGCTCGTCGCGCACGGCTCGCTGGAGGCCGCGATAGGCGGTGAAGATGGAGTCGCGGCCTTTTTCTGACCGGCCCAGGAACACGGGCGCGAGGCTGATGCCCTCGCTGCCTTCCGGCCCGGCCACACCCGTCAACTCGCCCAGGGTGGGGAACAGGTCCAGCAGGTAGCAAAAGGCGCCGGTTTGGCGGCCGCGCGGGATGCCCGGCCCGGCCACGATCAACGGAATGCGCATGGAATGCTCGTAGAGATTTTGTTTGCCGAAGAGCCCGTGGCTGCCAATGGCCAATCCCTGGTCGCTGGCAAACACGACCAGCGTCTGCTTCTCGAGGCCGGTTTCCTGGAGGGTCTTCAGGATGCGGCCGATCTGGGCATCCATGAAGGTGATGCAGCCATAGTAATCGGCCAGGTGGCGGCGTACAGTTTCCGGGGCGCGCGGCCAGGGGGCCAGCTTTTCATCACGGACGACCATTTCCCCATTTTCGAACGGATGGACCGGCAGATAATTGGCAGGCAGCGGCGGCGGTTGGGCCTGGTAAGGGGCCATGAATTCAGCGGGCGCCACCCGGGGATCGTGGGGCGCGTTCAGGGCCACATAGGCCAGGAACGGTTCATTGGGCTTTTGACGCTTCAAGAATTCGATGGCGGCTTCAGCGAAAACCTCCACGGAATGGCGGCCGCTCTGGCGCGGATTGGCCAACTTGCCATTCGGGCCAATGTCCTGCAGCGGCAGCGCATAGGGATCGCCCATGCCGCCCAGGAATATGGCTCGGCCTTCCTTGAAGGAGCGCAGCAAAGCAGGAGCCTCGTTGTGCCATTTGCCGGTGATGAAGGTATGGTAGCCGGCGCGGCCAAACACCTCGGGCCAGGTGGCCTGGCCCTGGAGTTTCTCCGAGGCCCGGAACAAGGTGCGCCCGCTCAGGAGCATCGCCCGGGCGGGAACACACACCGCCCCCTGCAATCCGCCCATGCAATAGGCCCGCGTGAAGGCCATTCCGGACTGGGCCAGGCGATCCAGGTTGGGCGTCTGGATATGGGGATTCCCGAGCGCGTGGATGGTGTCGGCCCGCTGGTCATCCGTGAGCACAATCAGGATGTTGGGCTGGTTGGCGGCTCCCCGAGGAGTGACCGCTCCGACCTGCCAGAGGCCTAAAACCAACAGCCAAAGGGCCGCTTTGGCAGTCTTCGGAACGCGCGTTGAATTGTTGTAAAAAAGCTTCATAACTGCCTGAAGGCTTACGCCTCCCCGCCGGATGCTGCAATCCTAAAACAGGGATAGGATCCGGCGGGCTGCGTCAGCCTCGTTTAGGTTAGCGGTATTGGCCCTTGGAAAAGGGATCTGGAAGCCAGTTGCTATGAAATATGGATTGGTTTTTCGCGTTCATGCCTGGGCATGGGGCAACTATCAGGCATACCGTCAGTTTCACCTTTGTGGCACAAGGCTTTTCCATCCGGGGCAATCCAGGAAAATCTGGATGTCGAAATGGATTACACTTTTTATTGTCTTTGTAAATAACTGATAACCAGTGAATTGTGAATCTGAATAGTATTCATGTTCCAGAGCGTCGGAATTTATTACATCTGTTCCTGATTAAGTATATAGTTCTTAAGTGATTCATTATGTGGATGTTGTGTGAAATATTTCGAATCCCGCCTCCCTTTGGGGCTTTGACGTGTCAATAAACCTTACAGAAAGGACCTTTTCACTTAACTCCAGTGATATTTATATCTTACTTAATTCCAGTTACTTGTAAGTTATGCAATGCAGGGTGGCGCAATAGCTGCTGCCTTTCGCGGCAGGTTTTATCAATAAATGGGAAAATTGTGTTGAGTAGCGGATTAACGATAAAGCGCGCTCTCCAAGTCAGGAATCGACGGCCATGAGAACAGGTAAAAATGCCGGCCTTGAACCTTTTATTAAAGCGCCATGGGTAACCATGGCTGGTTATTGATTAGGACAACGACAATTGCATAAAATTATGAACCAAACTGCTGATCCAACACCAAATGCCAGTCATCGCTTTGGTTTCAAATGGAAACTCATCGCGCATACCTTTGCCGCCGCTCTTTATTTGTTCGCTTCAAATTCAGTTTCCGCAGCCACTCTTGTTTCCGGTGCCGTGTCTGGAACGTGGACCAAAACCGGTAGCCCTTACAGGGTGGTCGACCAATGCACGGTGTCGGGCGACCAAACCTTGACGGTGCAGCCGGGCACGACGGTGATCGTCGGGGACGGGCTAAAATTGACGGTCGATGGCCAGATCATAGCTAGCGGGACCGTGTCAAATAGAATTACCTTCAAAGGAACCTCCCCCAGTAATTATTGGGATCGAATAGTGATTAATCATAATGGCACCACGGACAGCCAATTTGCTTACTGCGATATAAGCGATGCAGATTATGGGCTGGTTTTGAATATTCCTAGTATGAATTCAACTATGGAAACCAAAGTTGCGAACAGCAAATTTTCGAACTGTAAATCAGCATGTGTATATGCTGTTGCAACAGGATGGGGTAATGACCGCGCTAAACTCTGGCCAAAAAATAATCCGATTTTCACCAATTGCCGATTTAATAATTCAGCAATTGGTATACGAACCTTGGTTGAAGGTGGATCTCCTGCTCCTGCCTGGTATAGCCCCGCAAGTGGAATCGCCAATCCCCAGATCAAAAATTGTGTGTTTGAAGCCCTCTCAGAAATCGCCATTTCTTTTACTGCAGGGGCTTATCCCGGTGGAAGCAAACCGATTCTAATTAATAATGTAATAACTGATAGCAGTATAGGTATCGAAACCACAGACCCATACGATTTCAACCTTGGGGGTGTAAATTTGTTTCTGTAAATGGTCTTGGCTTCCTTCTTCCAGCCCCCCATGGGGGCCGGCG